>NZ_CP139559.1:5460370-5790555 GCF_034263275.1 Mucilaginibacter sp. cycad4
ACAGCGGAAGACCTGCCTACGGCATCGTTTGCCGGCCAACAGGATACATATTTGAACATTATTGGCACGGACGCCATCCTTAAACATATCAGCAAGTGCTGGGCATCACTATTTACCGATAGGGCTGTGACCTATCGCCTTCAAAATGGCTTCCATCATCGTAAGGTACACCTGTCGGTTGTGGTACAGCAAATGATTTTCCCGCAGGCAGCTGGAATTTTGTTTACTGCCGATCCCGTTACCGGTAACAGAAAGACACTATCCATTGATGCCGGCTTTGGGCTTGGTGAAGCTATGGTTTCCGGTCTGGTGAATGCTGACAACTATAAAACGTGTAAGGGTAAGATTATCGATAAAAAGATATCTGTCAAGAAACTGGCTGTTTATGCCTTAAAAGATGGCGGTACTCAAGAAAAGGAAATTGGGCCTGAAATGCAAACCAGGCAAGTGCTTACAGATGAGCAAATCCTACAGCTTGAGCACATCGGCAGAAAGATTGAAGTGCATTTCGGCAGCCCGCAGGACATTGAATGGTGCCTGGCCGGCGATACATTCTATATTGTTCAGAGCAGGCCTGTCACAACCTTATACCCTATCCCCGAAGCAAATGACCAGGAAAATCATGTGTATGTATCTGTAGGCCATCAGCAAATGATGACCGATGCCATGAAGCCACTGGGGTTATCTTTATGGCAGTTAACGGCTGCCCGCGCCATGTATAAAGCCGGGGGCCGGTTGTTTGTTGATGTTATGGATAGCCTGGCTTCTGCCGCCGGCAGGGGTGCGTTGTTGAATGCCATGGAGCAGCATGACCCGCTCATAAAAGATGCGATTACTACTATCATAGAACGCGGAGATTTCATAAAACCGCTGTCGGAGGGAGAACCCGTTCCGGCTAAAAGTGCTCAGGTCCCGCCGGCTTTAGCTCCCCCGCCGCCAATAGAAAACAACCCGGAAATTGCTGCTAACCTGATTAAACAAAGTCAAACATCGGTAGAAACATTAAAACAAAATATCCGGACGAAATCAGGAACTGATCTGTTTGATTTTATCCTGCAGGACCTCCAGGGATTAAGGAAGGGCTTATTTGCCCCGCAAAGCCTGGCTGTGATCATGGCGGGAATGAGCGCTTCATCATGGATCAATGAAAAAATGAAGGAGTGGTTGGGTGAAAAAAATGCAGCAGATACAATTTCTCAATCTGTACCAAACAATATTACTTCGGAAATGGGCCTGGAGTTATTGGATGTAGCAGATGTGATCCGCCCTTACCCGGAAGTAATTAATTATTTGAAAGATGTAAAAGACGATAATTTTTTGGATGAACTGGTAAAGTTTAGCGGCGGAACGGAAACCCGGGATGCTATCAGTGCTTATCTTAACAAATACGGGATGCGATGTGCCGGCGAGATAGATATTACTAAAGCTCGCTGGAGCGAAAAACCAATTACGCTGCTCCCCATGATCCTCAATAACATCAAAAACTTTGGACCCGGTGAAGGTAACCGAAAATTTGAGCAGGGCCGCCAGGAAGCTCTGAAAAAAGAACGGGAGCTAATAGATAGATTAAAGCAATTGCCGGATGGTGAACAAAAAGCCGAAGAAACAAAACAAAGGATCAGCCTGATCCGGAATTTTGCCGGTTATCGTGAGTATCCAAAATATGGTATAGTTAGCCGAAGTTTTGTTTATAAGCAGGCCTTACTGCAAGAAGCCGGGCAGCTTGTAAAAGCCGGCGTTATTCATGAAAAAGAAGAGATCTATTATCTCCACTTTGATGAATTTCGTAAAGTGGTACGCACCGGTAAACTGGATCCACAGATCATCGGCAAACGAAAAGAAGAGCACCAATTACACGAAAAGCTAAACCCGCCGCGTGTTATCACATCCGACGGTGAAATTATCATGGGCAGATATAAACGGGAAAACCTCCCGGCCGGCGTTATTATAGGCCTGCCTGTTTCTGCTGGAGTTATAGAGGGACGGGCACGTGTGATCTTAAATATGGAAGATGCAGTACTGGAAGATGGCGATATATTGGTAACCCCGTTTACTGACCCCAGCTGGACGCCCTTATTCGTATCCATAAAAGGCCTGGTAACCGAAGTTGGCGGGCTGATGACCCACGGCGCAGTTATCGCACGCGAATATGGCTTACCGGCAGTTGTAGGCGTAGAGCACGCAACCCGGCTGGTCAAAGACGGACAAAGAATCCGGGTAAATGGAACAGACGGGTTTGTGGAGCTTTTATAATGGTTAGATTCTGTTTGAAAAGAATAAAATCGTCATCGCGAGTTTGAAAGTTCGGTGAGCTGTGAAGGTGAAATGACATCTGTAGCAGGTCATGCTAAACTTGTTTCAGCACCTCACGGGACAGGTAGGCGATTTGATTAGCAAGCGGCTGGCAAATGGGGTGCTAAAACAAGTTCAACATTACGCAATTTTATTAGGTAATGTGTATGAATAACGTTGAATATCTCCCTTAATCAGGTCAATACAACAATTTTACCGCCGGCGGCATTGCTGTCCATTAAACTGTGGGCCGCTGCTATATTGTCCAGATTAAATAGCCGCCTGCTGCTCCTCTTCCGTCAGTTTCAGCAACGTGGTTTCATTTTTTATGCGGATGCTTTTGCCCGATATTTCGATGATCTGCTCGTCGATAAAATCATTAATGGTGCGAAACAGTGATTCATAGGCGGCACCTGTAAATGAGGCCAGGTCCTGCCGGGTAAGTTCAATATTGATAAATCCTTGCTCATTTAGCCCGAATTTATTTTTAAGCGAAATAAAGGCCTGGGCTACACGGCCCTTAACCGGCATATGCGCCAGGTTGCGCATCCGCTTTTCCGATTCCTGCAGTTCGTTGGCAAAAAAACGCATCAGCTTAATAACAAAGTTATTGTTAACCTGCAGGGTGCTTTCAAAAAAGGGCATATCAATGTAACAAACTATACCCGCTTCAATAGCCGTGGCCGAAACCGGATAAAACTCGGTACTGCCCAAACCAAGATGCCCAACAATATCACCTTGGCGGGCAAAACGGAGAATGAGCTCCTTTTCCTTATCCCACTTTTTATGAACCTTTACAGTGCCCGAATAAACAAAGTAAATGCCTGTAACGGGGTCCCCTTCTTTAAATATCTGCTGCCCTTTTTTTATAACGATATTTTGCCTGGCGGCGCTAATGGCCGGGATCCAGTCGGGCAGGCAATGTGTACATAAAAAGCAAGTCCCCAAATCGCATTTATCTTTGTTTTTTCCCATTTATTGAAATTGTATTTATATGAAAGCTAAAAGCAGAATAAACAAGACCTAAAGCTAATCAACTGGTTAACACGCCATTTAGTTACTTTATATAAAATTCATTAATAGCCCTTGTTTAAGCCCTGCCATTTTTGTTAAAGCGTGCTAATTTATTAAAAGCGGCGGCCTTTTGGCTGCTTCCAGGTGGCCATGTTAAAAATAATTCCGAGGCTTAACAATACCGCACCGCCAAAAACAGGCCACGGGAACGAACGGATGCCATTAATATAAATGGTCCAGGGGTGAGAATCGAAAGGGTTAACAGTATTCAGGTTTCTGAATAATAATAATCCGGCAATGATGCTTGCAGCACCTAACACAGAAAGAACGAGACTGGCAATTTTCATAATTATTATTTGTGCAATAGATTTTGTAAAAAATTAAGCAAATGTTAGATAATTATATTGCATGTGCAATATAAAATTGAAAATAAAATTTATTTAAGCCTCTTTAAGTATTACCTTTGCAATAAAATAAAGCAGTCCCTTAAAAATGAAGCGGAACTAATTAAAACATGGAAACAAAACAGAATGCCATCCCGGTTTCACCCTCACTAAATGATCTTTACAATTTTAAATCCGGCTTAAAAGGCACCAGGCAAATGAAAACAAGGCTGATCTTTATATCAGCACTCTGTATTCTCATTGCAGGCCTCATCAGTGTAATAGCCAAAGGACTGATCTATCTTATTAATATTGTCACCAATATTTCATTTTACGGGATGCTGGATGCCGGATTTCACAGCCCGGCCAATAACCATTTAGGTTTATGGGTAATTGTTATACCGGCTATAGGCGGCATTATAGTAGGCTTTATGGCCCTTTATGGCTCAAAGGCTATCAGGGGGCATGGCATACCTGAAGCAATGGAGCAGATCCTGGTAAATAAAAGCAAAATAAAACCGATTATAACTTTTCTGAAACCCGTATCATCGGCCATAGCCATAGGTACCGGCGGGCCATTTGGTGCCGAGGGGCCTATTATTGCAACAGGCGGGGCGCTTGGCTCAACCTTTGGTCAGTTATTTAAAATATCGCCCAACGAGCGTAAAATTATTTTAGCGGCAGGAGCAACAGCGGGTATGTCGGCCATATTTGGCACACCCATAGCCGCGGTGTTTTTGGCTATTGAGCTGCTGCTGTTCGAGTTTTCGCCCAGGGCTATATTACCTGTAGCATTGGCCTGTATCACCGGAGCAGCGGGGCATCATTTATTGTTTGAAGCCGGGCCTGTATTCCCGATGCCTGATGTAGATACACCTTCAAATACCGCCCTTGCCATTTACAGTATCATTGGCCTGGCCATCGGCTTTATATCATTGGGGCTTACCAAAATAGTTTATTTTATTGAGGATAGCTTTGAAAAACTGCCTGTTCATTGGATGTGGTGGCCTGCAATTGGTGGCCTGGCGGTAGGCCTGATAGGTTATTTTGCGCCGCACACCCTTGGTGTGGGATATGATAATATTATCACTATTCTTTCGGGTACATTGTCATTGATGCTAATTGTGCGTTTGTGTTTATTCAAATTCCTTTCATGGGCTATAGCCCTGGGCAGTGGTACTTCGGGTGGTACGCTGGCCCCTTTGTTAACCATTGGCGGCGCGGCAGGTGCAGCTTTTGGCGCACTGGTGCATCTGATATTTCCTGATGCGGGCATAAGTGTTCCAATAGCCGCGCTTATTGGCATGGCCGCTATGTTTGCAGGTGCCTCAAGGGCTTATTTAACCAGTATCACCTTCGCGCTGGAGGCTACCATGCAATCGCATGCTTTGCTGCCCCTGCTCGGCGCTTGTACAGCATCATACCTGGTTTCATTCTTCCTGATGGAGAATACTATCATGACCGAAAAAATTGCCCGCAGGGGCGTATACACTCCAGATTCGTACGAACCCGATCTGTTGCAGGTATTGACTGTGGCTGATGTTAACAATGAAGTTGGTGAAACTTTAAAAAGCAATAGTACCATAGCCGAAACCAGGGCCCGGCTTACCGGAAATAATATTGCCCAAAGGTTTTTTATAGTAACTAATAATGATGGCAGCTATGCAGGCATGGTTAGCCTGACCGACATTTATAACCATAGTATTTCTGCTGAACTCACCATAAGTAATATAACCCGGGCAAGTAAACAGGCTGTGAAGAGCAATGACCCGCTGAAACGCGTTGTGGAGATCATGGCTGAAGAATCGGTAGAAGCGTTACCTGTTATTGCCGCCGGAAATACCATTGCCGGACAAATCTCCTATAAAGAGATCTTAAACACCTACTACCAGTATATTGCCGAAAACAGGGAGCAAAACACGCAGATCTCCCTTAAACGGCGAAGACTTAAAATTGCTGCCCGTGGCCGCAACAGGGCTAAATCTTAAAAATAGCAAGCGTCTGGATTTAAAAAGCAACCCCGCCTGATTTTACATCAGGCGGGGTTGCTTTTTTGAACATCGTATCTCATGAAAAATTAAATACGCCGAAGCTGGGTTATTGCTTATTTATTCTATAGCTTTGATTTATAAAATGTTGCTACTTGTTTAGCTGCGTTTTATCTTCCATTTCTGCCAATTACACCTGTTTGATTTAACGTTGCTGTTGAAAGTAATATTTAACCATTAAATCATATTTTATGAAAAAATTTGTAATTGAAAGGGAGCTGCCAGGCGCCGGTAACCTGTCGGCCGAAGAATTACAGGCAATTTCACAGGCATCGTGTTCGGTTGTAAATGAATTGGGAAAGCCATACCATTGGATCCAGTCGTTTGTTACGGCTGATAAGATTTACTGCATCCACATTGCCGAAAGTGAAGATGTTGTTCGCGAGCACGCCATGAAAGGCGGCTTCCCGGTAACCAGCATTGCCGAAGTTAAAGCCATCATTGATCCAACAACAAGCACCGCGACAGTTTAATATCAATTGTCGACAGGTACCAACAAAGGAGGCCCGTATTAAAACTACGGGCCTCCTTATTATTTTATAGTGATGCATTTTAATTACCCGCCGAAGCTGAAGCAGTTGTTTTAAACAGCGGATCGGGTTTAAAATAATTGCCGCCTGCAAAACTGATCACGTAATCAGATTTAAAATGGGTGCTTTTTTTATAATAATCAGTACTGATGATCTGTGCGCCTGATTTTTGCGCTGCTATAAATGAGCTCATATCATTTGCGCGGGCCTCTTCCGTATCCGAATCGGCGCGGGTACGGATAATGTAACCCTTCTTAACCAGTTTCTGAATGACTGCAAGATCCTTTTTAGCATCGTTCATAATGTGAATAGCGGCTTCAGGTGTGCCCGGCAATGCATCGGCAAACAATACACGGCCTTTTAACGACGGGTGACCGGCGATATAAGAAGCCCTTTTTTCACCTTTTTCATCAAGAATAAAAATGAATTTGCCTTTGGCAGCTTTAAGCGTTGGCCAGTTGTTGTGCAATACAGCGGCTTCAAGGGTTTTGTATGTGCCGCGTACATCATCGGGCGTTATCAGGTATTGTTTACCCAGGTTATCCAATATCGCCTTGTCCAGGTCGGCAAAAGTTTTTGCTGTAAATTTCTCAGGAACGGTAAAACCAGTTTTTTTTGACGGCTCGTCTTTAGCATTCATGGTAATGTAAATGGGGTTATGACCGGGGTGCCCATCACTCCATTTTTTAAGCTCCTGCAGGCATAGCTTAAAAGTTGCACAGTTACTGCGGTAGTCGATATCCTCAATATGAAAAACCTTAAAACCGGGCTCTTTCATTAAACCCCGGGTATCAAATGCCGGCTGTCCCGGCACCCAGTCCAACCCTTTGGGGTGCGCGTATTTACCGCCCCTGGTATCGGCATACACATCTATTTCCAACGCGTTTAGGCCTAAGTTAAGCTGATCTGTAAGGCTGATATGTTCATAGTCGATCTTGCTCATACCAACCGAATCGCGCTTTTGCAAAAAACGGAATAGCTTGGGATCAATTGCCTGCTTATAGCTGTTGTGAGATCCTATTACCTGGAAATGGTTGATGGTTTGATTGTCGGGATCATTCTTAATTGCAGCTGCAGTAAGAATAATACCGGCAAGTAATCCGCCTATAAGTTTCATTGTTTAATTGGTTTTTATTGTTTAATAAATACAAAGCGCAAAGGAAACCCCTTGCGCTTTGTAAAAAATGGTATTATTAATAACCCGGGTTTTGTTTCAGGTTAGGGTTGGTTTTTAATTCGGTTGATGGAATCGGATATAACCTGCGGGTTGGATCGGTGTTCATTTTCAGGTCGTCTGTTTTGCCGCCCATAACCGGTAGTGGATATTCTTTCTCAAACAAACCATAACGGATCAGGTCATTACGGCGCCATGCTTCCCATGAAAGCTCACGTGCACGTTCGTCCAGCAGGCCGTCCAAATCAATTGATGTGGCAACCTCCGCATGGGCACGGGTGCGCAGTTTGTTTACCAATGTAAGTGGCGATTGGAAGTCGCCGTTTACTGTTGTTGGAGTAGCGCCGCGTAAAATAGCTTCAGCTTTCATCAGGTAAACATCCGCCAAACGAAATACCGGTACGTCATTGCTGTTTAAACGGGTAGCCTGGATAATATTAACATCCGGGTAGTATTTGATAGAGCGTACACCTTCCGATTGCGAGGTAACTACATCGTTACCCAGGTCCATAGGCTTTAAGCCGGTAAGGGTTAGGGTTGGGATGATATTAATTTGCTTGGTAGCATTCGGAGCTGGATAATAAACCGGTTGATTGGTAAATCCGCCGTTGCCATCAGGGTAATATTGCGGTCCGGCCAGCCATGTTTTGGTACGGTCATCGCCCGGGATGTTAAAGCGGTTATAAAACTCGGGCGTGGTGCTCATAGCAATACTTAAGCCCACGTTAAAGCCGTATGCATTAACCAGGTAGTAGAAGAAACCGAAACGGGTAAACTGGTTGCCCGGTATTTGCTGATCATAAGGAACTGCAAATATGGTTTCGTTAACCCCCGGCCCATTAGTTGGTAAAAATATATCCCTGTATTTAGCATCCAGGAAGTAGTTGGTATTGTTCTGAACGCTATCGCACATCGCTACTGTTTCCTGGTAGCGGTTTGAGTTAATATATACACCTGAGTTCAGGTACATTTTTGCAAGCAGGGCAAACACCATTCCTTTTGTCGGGCGGCCGTACTGCGATACGTTTGTTGCTGCGTTGCTGGTTTTGGCCGGCAATAATGGTAAAACGCTTTTTAGTTCGCTTTCAATAAACTCATATACTTTAGCACGCGGCTGATTGGCCGGTTGAGTAGTTACCGGGAAATCAGTAATGATAGGTACGTTACCATACAGATCCATCATGAAATAAAGGTATAACGCGCGCATGGCTTTAACCTCGGCAACAGACGATGCTTTTTTTGCCGCCGTTGATGATGAGGCATTGATTACGCTGATAATACGGTTACAGGTATTGATACCGCCAAAACCCCATTGCCATACGCTGATAACGTTAGGATGGTCAAATGTCCAGGTGTGGTAGTGCAACTGGCGGTACTGGCCACCATCGTCAAAGTTACCATCGCGGGCAGGAAGGATAGCCTCATCGGTAGACATGTCCTGCATGCGCCAGTAAGGCACCGCGTAGCTTGACGACAGGTTTGAATAAATGGTACCCAATAATGCTGTATAATCGGCATCGGTAACCGGGAAGTTTGACTTTACGTATTGTGATTCAACAGGTACATCTAATTTTGTACATGAATATGTGCTCATGATCACAGCAATAGCAGCACATATAAAAAATATCTTTTTCATCTTTTGTCTTTCTGAGTTTTTTTAGAATGATGCAGTTATACCTAAGCTGAACGTGCGTGTTTTAGGATAGAAATCGCGGTTATCGATCCCCGGGGTTAAGCCGCCGATATTAACTTCGGGATCAACACCCCGGTATTTGGTGATGATAAAAATGTTGTTGCCCGATGCATAAAAACGCAGGCTTTTAATGGCCTGGATATGTGGCTTAATGGTATAACCCAAAGTAGCGTTATCCAAACGCAGGTATGAACCACTCTCCAGGAAACGATCAGAAATCAGGTAAGCATTGATATCCTTAAATGATTCGCCTAAGGTAAACCTTGGGATGTTCTGCAATTTTGAATCGGCAGGGTTGTTCAACGATGCCAATGTTGCATTCAGGATTTTGTTGCCATAAACACCACGTACCAGGAAGTTTAAGTCGAAGCCTTTATAGAAGAAGCTGTTGCTCCAGCCATAAACCAATTTAGGCTGCGCATCATATTTAATAAACTGATCGGTAGTAAGCGGCTGCGTAGCAGTGGTTGATCCATCGGCTTTTTGATAGGTACTTACGCCGTTAGCGTTTTTACCGAGATAGTGCCACAGGTCAAAAGTACCGATAGCATAACCAGGCTGTATGATCTGGCTGTAATTGCCCGACTGGCCTTTACCGCCTAACTGGGCAGTTTGAATAAAGTTAAGACCGAACTGGCTGTTTGATAAGCTTTGAACAACGTTTTTGTTATGCGAAACGTTGAATGAAGTGCGCCAGGTAAAGGCTTGTGATTTCACCGGCACAGCGTTTATAACAACCTCGATACCGCTGTTTTTAATTTTACCTACGTTAGCAGTGTAAAACGGATAAAAATACAGCGTGGTTGATACCGGATAAGTGTAAATCAGGTCGGATGTTTTTTTGATATAATAATCTACCGAACCGGTTAAACGATTGTTGAAAAAGCCAAAATCCAAACCGATGTTGGTGGTAGCAGTACTTTCCCATTTCAGGTCCGGGTTATCATTACGTACCGGGCCAATAGGGTTAACGATGTTACCATTGCTTAAAAATTTACCGCCGCCGGGAGGCACACCGTAAATCAATCTTGCAGTAAAGGCATCGAAACCTAAGCTGTTACCAGATACACCATAACCAGCTCTTAACTTCAGGTCGCTGATAACCGGAACTGATTTCATGAACTCTTCGTTGATGATCTTCCATCCTGCAGAAACAGCCGGGAAGTAACCATGGCGCTGGTTAATACCAAATGCCGATGAACCGTCTTCCCTTAATGAAGCCTGTAACAGGTATTTATCCGAAAACTCGTACTGGGCACGGGCGTAGAAAGATACAAACCTCAGTGTAGAGATATAGGCAGGGTTAAATACTATTTGCGAAAGCTGGATTGGGTTTGAAAGCGCCAGGTAATTGTAAGTTAAAGCATCATTTGAGAAACCTTGAGTTTGCACACCAAAGCCATCGTTGTTACGATCTTGCTGATAAGAGTAACCACCCAATAATTTCAGTGAGTGCTTACCAAAAACGCGATCGTAGTTAAAATAAGCTTCAACAACGTTGCTTGTATTAGTGTAAGCGCTGCGCACAGCTACACCACCGGCGTTAACATATATGCCCGACTGGCTGGTAGAATAAGTGTTAACGTTATTTTGTTCTTTTTGGGTTGATCCTGACACGGTAAACTTCAACCCTTTCAAAATGTCCACAGAGGCAAAACCATTAATTAATGTTTTGTTGTTCTCTGTTTTGGTAAAGTTGTTATTAATTAAGCTCAGCGGGTTTAGAGGGCCGCTACCTGTACGGGTATAGTTTTCTTTATAAGTACCATCGGGGTTAAAAGGGCTAACCGTTGGCAGGTAGAATAAAATACCTGATAACACCTGGCTTTGGAAGATATCATTGTTTTTAGTAACACTGTTGGTAAGTGTAATACCCAGTTTTAAACGATCATTAAAAAACCGCTGGTTGATGTAACCTTTGTAAATGGTACGCTCCAGGCTGGTATTTTTCAGGATACCATTGTTTTTCATATAGTTTACGCTTGCGCCATACTCCGAATTAGTACCTGCACCGCCATATGAAAGATTATGATTTTGTGAATAGCCCGTTCTTTCGGCCAGTTTTTGCCAGTTGGTATTTGAACCATCGTCATCAGCAGTGCTTAATTTAGGCACGCCATTGTCGGTTAAATATTTACGCAGCTCGTCGCCGGTAAGTACATCAATGTTTTTTGATACGTTCTCAACAGCACCATAAGCGCTATAAGTTAAGCGGGTTTGACCGGCCTTGGCCCTGCGGGTAGTAACAATGATTACACCGTTAGCAGCACGTGAACCGTAAATTGCAGTTGAAGATGCATCTTTTAACACATCAATACTTTCGATATCGGCAGGGGCCAAAAGATCGATAGAGGCGCCCGGTACACCGTCAATTACGTAAAAAGGTTGCTGAGCAGCACCTTCACGCAAAGTTGATGGGCCCCTTAAAATGGTTGCAGGTTGTTTGTTAGGGTCGCCGCTTTTGGTGATGTTCAAACCGGCTACCTTACCCTGTAATAGTTCGGCAGGGGTGGTTAATACACCGGCGTTAAAATCCTCGGCTTTTACCGAAGTGATTGCTCCTGTTACATCTTTGCGGCTGGCGGTACCGTAACCGATAACCACAACATCTTTAAGCTGTTTGGTATCAGTTACCATGGTAACGTTTACTGTGTTCTTTTCGCCAACAGTAACTTCTTTGGGTACCGAACCTAAAAAGGTAAATTTAAGTACATCGCCGGCACCGCTTGTTTTTACGGTATAGGCACCGTTAGCGTTGGTTGAGGTTGATCTTCCCGAACTTTTTACGGTTACCACTACACCGGGTAAAGGAAGATTACTTTCGTCGGTAACGGTACCCTTTATGGTGCCGTCCTGTGCAAAAACCGCTGACGAGGCTATAAACATCAGCAGGAAAAGACAAATCGTTTTACTTTGTTCAAAAAAGAGCCTTAAAATAAATCTGTAGTTTTTTTTCATAGTTTTAATTAATGACAAACCCTGTTTTAATAGATGCCCGAGTTGAGATAGGAGGGCGATAATTGGTGCAAAGCAACGGTTGTTTTATTATCAGGAAATAAATATAGGGTTAACTTATCTATTAATTAAAATCAATATTGATTTTCTTATTTGTGCTGCTTTTAGTTGGTTTTCAGCTTTTTGCTATTGATAAACAAGCTGGCTTTGTTAACCGGGGATTAACAAGGTTTAAACTTTGGCGCTTTGTAAAAAGAGTGTTATGGAGCAACTGCTAAAAATTTGACCTTTTTACAATCGATGGAAAAAGATGCACTTAAGGCAATAGCCCAATTACCGGTAGGCCAGCGATATCATCGTGTAATGTTCATTGGTTTGGATTGTGAACATGAACTCATCGTTTTGAAATATCTTGCTGCCGGGTTTAGAATAAATTATATCTCTGAATTCGTGGCTTTCGAGATAACCCTGGAATGAGTGATCATGCAGCACAGGACACATATAAAGCAGCTGCTCCATTCTGGTAGCAAGGGCTGTTTTTCGTTGTTTGTTTTCCCATCTGTTTTTATCCTGGTTAAAGGCCCAGCCGCTGCTGATCTTATTGAGTTCGGTAGTATAAACGCCCGGCCCGGCTTTCATAAGCCGGATCATATCGGCGGGGGTCACTTCTCTTTCTGCTGTGCCCGATGGTTTACGCCATGGATGTAAAACTAATAATGACACCAATACTGCAACAATTAGTAAGGCCGCCCACAAGTAATTGCGATTTCTTTTGGGTTCGGTTATCAGCGGATATTCGTGCGGGAACAGTTCATTTTTGATCACAGAAAGCGTGTGCTTTGCTTCGGCCCGGGCAACGCCTTCTGCAACCAGTAAAGCTTCAATTTCATGATCCGAATTACCATCGGTTATCATCCATTTTATCTGGTCAATAATTTGTTGCTTATCCATTGATAATGGTAATGAGATCAGGTTTAGTTTTGAAACTCAAGATACCTATTTTATAAAGGAAACACAACAGGCAATAAAAATGCAGGTGGAGTTCTTTTAAAACACGAGGTGCCTATGGAACCTTATGTTGAATGGGTTTCGCCCCGCAAAAGCGCTCATTTTTTTAAAGCACAGTTTATAATTATTATTGCACCTCTTTAGCTCTTCAAAACCAAATGAAACGCATTCTTCCGGTAATTGTACTCTCGCAGTTTTTTTGTACTTCGTTGTGGTTTGCGGGTAACGCCGTTATGGGCGATATTGCTAAACAGCTGCAACTTGAACCATCGTACCTGGCATACTTAACAAGCGCTGTTCAGCTTGGGTTTATCACAGGCACCCTTGTTTTTGCCATCCTTGGTATTGCCGACAGGTTTTCACCTGTGCGGGTATTTTTTACCTGTGCGCTTACCGCCGCAGCTGTTAACGCGTTGGCATGTTTACCGGGAACGGATGCCGCCATGATATTAGTGCTAAGGTATACTACAGGTTTTTTCCTGGCCGGGATTTACCCGGTGGGCATGAAGATAGCCTCAGACCATTATCCGCAGGGATTGGGAAAAGCCCTCGGTTTTTTGGTTGGGGCATTGGTTTTAGGCACAGCGTTGCCGCACCTGCTTAAAAGCCTGATGGCAACGTTGCCATGGCGCTACGTTATCTTGTCGACCTCGATATTAGCCGCTTTGGGTGGATGTGCTATGATATTGCTGGTACCCGACGGCCCGGAAAGAAAGCCGGGAGTGGCGCTTAATCCGGCCGCATTTTTACAAAGTTTTGGCAACAGGCAATTCAGGGCGGCGGCCTTTGGTTATTTTGGCCACATGTGGGAACTGTATGCTTTTTGGGCCTTTATCCCCATGATACTAAATGCTTATAACGCCCGGTTTACAACTGCAGATCTGAATGTTCCCCTGTTATCCTTTCTCATTATTGGGGTGGGCGCACTGGCCTGTGCAGGAAGCGGTATTATATCGAAACATATGGGGGTAAAAAATGTAGCCACTGTTGCGTTGACAATTTCCTGCGCTTGTTGCCTGGTATCGCCGCTATTTTTATTTGCCGGCCCGACATGGATATTGATTTCATTTTTATTGATATGGAGTATTGCAGTCATTGCCGATTCGCCACTATTTTCAACATTGGTTGCGCAAAATGCCGATCAGCAATCAAAAGGTACCGCGCTAACTATTGTCAATTGCATCGGTTTTGCTATCACTATTGTAAGTATCCAACTGATCACCGCCTTTCGAACAGCCGAAAACGCGCGATATATTTATATGATACTGGCCATAGGGCCGGTTTTAGGGCTGGTTGCTTTAACCGGAAAGAAGAAGGTTTAAGAGGCTATTAAGACTGATGTCGGTAAACTTCATTACCGTTGGTTTTAACCAACGGAATAATGAGTAAAGATAAGGAGGGCTTCAGCCCCAATCAGCTTTTTTAATTGGGCTAAAGCCATGACATTGCAACTTTTTACCGTTGGTTAAAACCAACGGCAATGATTTTTGAATGCCTCTAACAGAAAATAAAAAGCCCCCGGTTTATGAAATCGGAGGCTTTTTATTAAAAAAAGAAAGGTCTGGTTATTACCTGAATTTTAAATTAACGCTGCCGCCTGATGCCTCTGCTTTAACCGGGATGCCGCCACCATTGTATTTGCCGTTAACCCGTTCTTTTTCCCATTGCCCGTTAAATTTAGCAACAGATGATGGCGATACACCTTCGCCCCTCAGGTCGAGGTCGTAGCCCTGGTTTTGCGGAAGTTCGATATCAACATTGCCGGCGCTTGATTCCAGTTTAAGGTACTTGCCAACCTTCAGCATTTGGGCGTACAGGCCGCCACCGCTGGTTTGTGCACTAACACTGCCAGCCATACGTTTAAGGCTGATGCTTCCGCCAGAAGTACTGGTGATCAGTTCGCCGCTGATGTTATTGCCGTCAACGCCGCCGCCGCTGGTTTCGGCGTTGATATTGCCTTTAAGATTTTCTAAAGTGATGCCGCCACCACTGGTTTCAAGCCTGATTTGGCCGTTACAGTTTTTGGCTTCGATACCGCCGCCGCTGGTTTCGAGCGAGATATCATCGCCTGAATTGGAAACATGAATGCCACCACCCGAAGTATTACCGCGGATGGTACCGTAAAGCCTGTCGATAGTTAAACCACCACCGCTGGTGCTGAATTTTTCGTTACCTTTTAAATTATCAAGACCAATACCGCCGCCGCTGGTTTCCAGGTTGGTTGAGCATTGCTGAGGTACATAAATGCGGAATGAGATGCTGAGCGTGCTTCTCCAGTTAAAAAAACTTTGGCGTTTGCTTTTGGCAACTGCTTTAACTTCATGCCCGCTAACAGAAATATCGAGGGTATAATCTTTATCAAGGCGTTTTTTGATCTCTTCTTTTGAAAGTTCGCTGCCGTTATTGCCTTTAATGTAAACTTCAACGCGCGGCGCCTGCCCGGCCTGCCCGCTAACCACAATACCACCGGCCGATGTGTTTACAATTACACTGTTAATAGCATCATTAGCTAATGATTTGGTGAGGTATAATGAACGGCTATCGCCGCTCTGGGCTACGGCCACAGCGGTTTGCCCGGCAAGCAAAAGGAGTAAAATATAATTTTTCATAAATGGGGTTTTAATGGTAATACAGCTATGACCACACTTTACCCCTATACGTTACAGGCGTTTTAATTTTTTATTTAACAGAGATATTATAAGAAGCTTTGGTGGCCGGATTTTGGCAGCCTTAGGCTCAACCAAGCAAATCCCATAAATTACCAAAGGGATCTTTAAAAACTGCAACTGTGCCATATGGTTCTGCCCGGGGTTCACGTACGAAGATGATACTTTTGTTCTGCATTGCACGGTAATCGCGCCAAAAATCATCGGTTTTCAAAAAAAGGAATACACGGCCACCTGTTTGCCACCCTATGCTGCGTTGCTGCTCTTCACCTACAGCCTTTGCCAACAATAAACTGCATTCTGCTGAACCCTTTGGCCTTACCAAAACCCACCTTTTATTTCATTGATCAGCGTGTCTTCGACCAGGTCGAAATTCAATTTTTCTGTATAGAATTGAATTGCTTCGTCATAATTGGTAACAACCACTGTAATGTGTGTTATAAATTGTTTCATAAGTAAGAGAATAAGGAGGTACAACAACATTTACAAAAGCATACTACGGCCGCCACTTAAACGCCATGCTGTCAATAGCCCGCATGGTACATAAAATACCATTTAAATGATCGTGCTCATGCTGCATCAGTTCAGACAAGGAATCCCTCATTATCCACTGCTGTTGCTGCCAGTTTTCGTCAAGATAATTTACGGTGATGGTTTTATGCCTTTTAACTTTTACCAGCAGGTTGGGAAAGCTCATGCAATCGTCCCAAAGTTCAAAAAGCTCATCGCTGGCATCCTGTATTTCGGGGTTAATGAAAACTACAGGCCTGTCAATATTCATGTAAACGAGGCGTTTCATAATGCCCAGTTGGGGAGCCGCGATAGCCCGGCCGAAATGGTACTTCTGCCTGATCTCCTGCATTACATTGTGCAAGTCCTCAACCCAGCCGCTTACCAGCGGCAATTCGTTTTGTAATACCGGCGGGCAAACCTGGTAAAGGCGCTCATCGCCAAGCAGCAAAATATCGTTCAGTTTTTTCATTCCATAGTAAAAGTAAATTTATTATTCCCTGGGCAACATTAATATCTTATGAATTGCTTTAACTTTATATTAGCCAACTGACGCCCGTTGTTTTCCCGGATTGCGAAACTAAAATAAGCGGAGAGCGGGAAAGTTAAATATTGACTCCCTTTTCCTAATAAAGTTTTTTTGTAGTTAGTTTATAATAATATGCAGCCAAAAGAAATTTTAAGAGAGCACGTAAGCAAAACAGTCTCGCTGACCGATGATCAGTTCGATTATTTCTTTTCGCATTTTACCTACAAAACATTCAAAAAAGGGCAAACCATCATAGGGGAAGGTGATAAAGTAGACTGTGAGTATTTTGTACTTTCGGGCTATCTGAAGTCGTTTTTTATTAACGACGACATGAAAATGTTCATCCTGCAGTTTGCCATGCCCACCTGGTGGGCTTCAGATTATAACGCGCTTTACAGCGGCGAACGCGCTACAGTTAACCTGGATTGTATTACGGATGCCGAAGTACTTTGCCTCACCGGCAATGACCGCGAAAAGCTTTGCAGTGAAATTCACGCAGGCGAACATTTCTTTCGCTGGCGTACCAATAAAGGCTATGTGGCCACCCAAAAAAGGCTGCTATCGTTAATGAATAACGACGCCAAACATCGTTATGAAGAACTGCTGGCGCAGTACCCTGCTTTGTATAATGTGGTTCCAAAACAACTAATAGCCTCGTATTTAGGCGTTTCAAGGGAAACATTGAGCCGTTTATACCATTCCTAAAATGTGATGTACATCACATAAATAAAGCGGTGTTTCAATTGTGATGTAGGTCACACAGTTTCCAGGCCATTAGTCCCCAACTTTGTATTGTCATTAAAGACATAACAAAATGGAAACTCAAAAATTTGAAATCATCAGCGCAAAAAGTAACATCGACTGGGTTGGTCGTAAAGTTACAGGCGCACACAATGGTACCATCGCTATAAAAGAAGGCTCTTTAACTTTTGCAGACGGTCAATTAACAGGCGGCAAGTTCGATATCGACACCACCTCTATTAAAATTCTTGACATAACTGATCCGGCAACCAACGCCCAGTTTGCAGGCCACCTTGCTTCCGACGACTTCTTTAATTCAGAAAATTATCCTGAAGCCCAATTTGTGCTTACAGCTATCAACAAAGGCAGTAACGACACTTATCGCATTACCGGTGACCTGACCATAAAAGGCATTACCCATGCTGTAGGTTTTGACGCACAAGTTAGCCGCGCCGCCGATACCGTAAGCGCCACCGGTAAGGTTGTGGTTGACCGTACCAAATATGGTATGAGGTTTCGTTCCGGGAACTTTTTTAAAGACCTGGGCGATACGCTTATCTACAATGATTTTGACCTGAATGTAAACATAACCGCAAAAGCTGTTTAAAAACAGCTTTTGCTTAAAAACCAAAGCCATGCCATACGTAAAAATTGAACTGACCCGCGAAGGTGTTACCCGCGAGCAGAAACAAACCCTGATAAAGGGTGTAACCGATTTGATTACCAATACCCTGAACAAAGACCCGCATTTAACCCATGTAGTAATCAGCGAAGTTGAGCTGGATGATTGGGGATATGCCGGCGAGCAGGTATCAGTACTAAGAGAAAAAGGCATCACTGCCGATAAAAGTAAAACAATGAAAAAGCAAACAATAATCGTTACCGGAGCATCATCTGGTATCGGTAAAGAAATAGCCCGTTATTTTTTAGAAAAGGGCGATAACGTAGTCATCAACTCAACAACTGCCGATAAGCTGGAAGCTGTTTACCAGGAGCTTGGCGCAGGCGATAACCTGGCTATGGTTGCCGGAAATGTAAGTGATAAAGCCACTGGCGAAAAGCTGGCCCAAACAGCAATTGATAAATTTGGAAGCGTGGATGTGCTGATCAACAACGCCGGTATTTTTGAAACCAGGCCGTTTCTTGAGGTTGATGAAGCATATCTCGACCGTTTTTTAAACACCAACCTTAAAGGTACTTACTTCACCACCCAGGCCGCTATTCCGCAAATGCTTAAACAGCATGATGGTGTGGTGATCAATATAGGCACCCCCTTGGTTAACCATGCCCTTGGAGGAGTGCCCATTACAGCACAAATGGCATCAAAAGGTGCAATACATGCGCTTACCATACAACTGGCCGGCGAGTTTGGTAAAGATAATATCCGGATAAACACCATTGCGCCCGGTACTATCCGTACCCCAATGCACGGCGATGATGCCGACCAAAGCGCTGGGTTACACCTGCTAAACCGGGTGGGCGAAGTGGAAGATGTAGCCCAAATGGTATACGCCGTTGCCAAAAACAATTTCATCAGCGGGGCCATTATCAATGTTGATGGAGGCATGGCAGCAGGCCATAATTTAAATTGAGTGTAAAATTCTTTTAGCAATTGCATTATGCCTTGCTTAACGGCAGGCATAATGTTTAATTTATCAATAAAAATGGAAACTAACGATCAAAGCAAAGCTGCCATTGAACAGGCGCTTGAAAATTACTACTTCAAAGGGATTTATGAAGGTAATTTGGATTTGTTAAACCAGGTAATGAATACCGGTACCCTGCTTTTTGGCGATGTAAAAGGACAGCCTTATGCCAAAACATTGGATGTTTATCTGGACGGGGTAAAAAACAGGGTAAGTCCCAAAGATTCGGGCAAACCATTTGACGGGAAAATCATTTCTGTTAAAGCAGTAAATTCAATTGCTGTTGCCGAAGTACAGGTAAAAATGTACGATTTTAATTATCATGAGTTTTTATCGTTCCATAAACTCGACGGCAAGTGGCTCATTGTAAATAAAATGATCAGCGATACAAATTGATGCCGTTTCAACGATAAATTGACCGATAGTCTTTAGTCTAAAGTCGTAAGCTCCAAGTGTAGAAAAAGAAAATCAGACTTGTGACTCAGTACTTAAGACTATCGACTTAACACTAAAACCATGTGGTATAACACAAAAGCAACGGAACTATTGGGCATTGATTACCCTATTTTGCAGGGGCCTTTTGGCGGTAATTTATCCTCGGTTGAATTGGTCGCCTCGGTATCAAATGCAGGCGGGCTGGGCGGTTATGGGGCATATACCCTCAGCGCACCCGAAATTGCAGCGGTAGATAAACAGATCAAAGCGGCAACCAATAAACCGTATAATATCAACATATGGGTTTCGGAAACCGATGCACCTGGCGGAACAGCAACAGATGAGCAGTACGAACACGCAAAGCAATTGTTTAAACCCTATTTTGATGAAGCCGGGATCCCTTTGCCGCCTAAGCCTGATCCTTTTAAATTACGGTTCGAAAACCAGTTGCAGGTGATCCTTGACCTGCGCCCAAAAGTATTCAGCTTTATGTTTGGCACATTGCCCGCCGATGTGATGGAACAGTGCCGCAGGTTAGGCATTGTAACCGTGGGCGCAGCTACCACGCTGGATGAGGCTACAGCATTAGAGGCAAGCGGAGTGGATCTGATCATAGCCTCAGGCTTTGAAGCCGGTGGCCACAGGCCATCATTTCTCGCCCCGGCCGAAGCATCAACCACCGGTACTTTTGTGTTACTTCAATTGATTAAGGAGAAGGTAAAAGTACCCGTTATTGCTGCCGGGGGCATTGCTAATGGCCGGGGGGTAGCCGGGGCCTTAACGCTGGGGGCCGATGCCGTGCAGATAGGTACAGCGTTTTTGGCATGTGATGAATCGGGTGCGCTTCCTATCCACAGGCAAATGCTTTTTTCGGATGCGGCAAAATATACTACCTTATCCCGTGCATTTACCGGCAGGCTTGGCCGGGGTATTACCAGCAGGGTTGCTAAGGACCTGGCCGGAAAAGAAGCCGGCTTTTTACCATTTCCCCTGCAAACAACTTTTATGTCGCCGTTAAGAAAAGCCGCGCTTGAGCAGCAAAAATGGGATATGATTTTGTTTTGGGGAGGGCAGGTAGCGCCAATATTAAAACACACCAAAGCCGCCGCGCTGATGCAATCAATAATTGAAGATACTACCAAAATCATGAACCCATGAAAAGCGAAGTTAATGTAATCTACCTGGGAGGGCCAACAATTATTTTGGAGATCGGCGGCTTAAGGCTCATGACCGATCCTACGCTTGACCCGGCCGGCGAGCAATTTATGATCAATGATAAGCCTGCCTACCATAAAACTGAAGGCCCGGCTACTACCGACATCGGTAAAATAGATGTGGTTTTGCTAAGCCACGATCAACATGGCGATAATCTTGACCACGCCGGCCGGGAGTTGCTGAAACAGGTTGATAAAACATTAACCACCCAAATAGGGGCCGAACGCCTTGGTGGTAATGCCATTGGCCTGGCCCCATGGGAAAGCATCGCGCTTAACGATGAAGTAGTTATAACCGGCACACCGGCAAGGCATGGTCCCGCAGGCAGCGAAAAACTTACCGGCGATGTAACGGGTTTTATTGTAACTATTGCCGGGCTCCAGATCTATATCACCGGGGATACCGTGTTTTACGATGGAGTGAAAGAGGTTGCAGAAAAATTTAAACCTCAATATGTATTCATATTTGCCGGGGCAGCCAAACCCCGTGGTCCGTTCAATGTAACTATGGGCACTAATGATGCTATTGATACCGCCTTTGCTTTTCCCGGTGCTACAATTATCCCGGTGCATTTTGAGGGCTGGTCGCATTATACCGAAACGGGCGAAATGCTGCAGCAATCATTTAACGCGCTCGGTATTGGCGGGCAACTCAGGATTTTAGAGCCGGGCGTAAAAACAAATTTATAAGTAATTGCCGGTGTGCATTTATGGGCTGCGCGTCATAGCTTCCTTATCCGGCAAACAACGGATCAAAAACTATCGCCTATACCGTCGCCAAACGTGCAGCCATTTTTTATTGTTAGGATAGCGCCTGTGATTGGTCATGTTGTTAAACAAAACAGCTATCAGCAGCAGGATCACCGCTCCGGATAATACCGGGCTTAATACGTACAGGTAACCAAGCGCCTTAATTTTTTCCGAACCGATATTGGCTATCAATGCGGTTGCTCCGCCCGGCGGGTGCAGGGTTTTGGTTATTTGCATCAATACGATGGATACAGACACCGACAGAGCCGCCGCCAGCCATATTTCATGCGGGATCAGCTTGTGCATGGTAACGCCAACCAGCGCGCAAATCACATGCCCGCCAATAAGGTTGCGGGGTTGTGCCAGCGGACTGTTAATGATACCATATATCAAAACCGATGATGCCCCGAACGAGCCTATCAGGAACAGGTTATCCGTGGCGCTAAAATATCTGTTATTTAATAAGCCAATAAGCGCTATGCCCGCAAACGAGCTGATAAACGTCCAGAAATGCTCCCTGAAATCAATGAGGGTTTCTTTGTAAACGATGTATTTTGCTGTACGTATGTGTTTATGGATCCTTCTTCTCATATCATTACCGTTCGTGCCCGGTAGTTTGGTGTTCTTTTAAAATTTCCGGCTCTTCAATGGGCTCAAGCACTTTTTTAGCAGCGCGCTCTGTAGCAAATGAAGCCACCACGCACGTAACCAGTATCAGGATAACGGTACCATTCAAAATATTATCATCAATAATCTGCGCCTTGTATCCCACTAAAATAATGGCCAGGGTAGCCGCGGCGTGTGCGCTGCTTAAACCGAAAATGAGGTTACGCTGCGTACCCGAATATTTAAATATTTTTTGGGTGGATAATGCAGCCAGCCATTTACCTAACAAAGCACCAAGCGTTAAGCTTACTGCCACAATGGTAGCCTGCGGCCCGCGGCCCAGCACACGCAGATCAACCAGCATACCTACACTAATCAGGAAGAATGGGATAAATATGGCGTTGCCCACAAAATCAATCCTGCTCATTAAGGTTGATGACTGCTGCACCGCTTTATTTAAGGCAAGCCCCGCCACAAAAGCCCCAATAATGGGCTCAACTCCTGCCAGCTGCGATAGAAAAGCCGACAGGAACACAATAAAAAGCACAAACACATATGGCAGCGTTTTACTGTCGCGATAGCGGTTAAAAAACCAGTTTGCCAGCGGCGGGATCAGCACAAACATGATAAATGCGAATATCGAAAGCGAGATCATCAGCTGCAGCCAAAAGCCGAAACCCAGCCCGCCATCCTTAGCGCCCATAATTACGGGCAGCAAAATCAATACGGCGGTATCGGTCAATATGGTTCCGCCTACGCTTATCGCTACGGCCTCATTTTTTGCGATGCCATATTTGCTCACTATGGGATAGGCCACCAGTGTATGCGTGGCAAACATACTGGCCGTTAAAGCCGATGTTATTAACGAATAACCCAACACGTAATAACAAACAGGAAAACCGATGAGTATGGGAATGCAGAAAGTAAAGAAGCCAAACACAAAGCTTTTGTGTTTCTTCTGCTTAAACTCGTTCAGATCAAGCTCGATGCCGGCGATGAACATAATATAAAGCAGCCCGATGGTAGAGAACAGCTCAACCGCCGAGTTTTTGGTGAGCAGGTTTAACCCATGCGGACCAACCGCTATGCCAGCCATAATAAAACCCACAATACCCGGAATTTTGAACTTGCCCATGATGATTGGAGCAAGTAGTATGATCAATAATATCAGCGAGAAAACAAGTACCGGGTTACTAAACGGCAGCTCAAGCTGCTGTGTTAACCGGCCCAGGATATCGGCATTATGCATGCCGCAAATTTAACACATAATCGCTTATTTTCTCCTGTCGATAAATTTAACCGGCTTGCGTACCGCTTCAGGGAATTGTAATTTCTGCATTTCATCAGCTTTAAGATAGGTAATGTGCGGGCTCACCCTTAAACGGGCCTGCAAATTAGCGCGGATCTTTCGGTCGCACTCATCAGTATAATTTGCAGGCAGCAAGTGCAGCAATACTTCGTCCATCCCAATCTCGTTGGAGTATACTTCGGCCACAAAATCGTTGATCTCTTCCATCTCATTCAGCAGATCAAAAAGCGCCGGCGGATAAAGTGTGGTACCTTTAAACTTGATCATCTGCTTTTTACGGCCCACTATGGATGACAGCCTGATACTGGTGCGCCCACAATCACAAGGCTCATCAAAATAATGGCAGATATCTCCGGTTTTATACCTCAGCAGCGGCATGCCCTCAACGCCAAGGGTTGTAATGGTAACCTCGCCCGATTCGCCTGGGGCAACCGGGTTGTTCTGCTCATCCAGTACTTCAACTATCAATAGCCCGGGCTGGTGATGGCCTCCCCTGCCCTCGCCGCATTCGGTAAAAGCGGTTTGCATTTCGGTTGAGGCATAGGTTGAATACAGCTTGATATCCCATGCTTCGGTTATTTTTTGGCCGAGGATATTCAGGCTGAAATCGGTATTACGGATGTTCTCGCCAATACAAACCGCCTTTTTTACCGACGATGCATTGATATCGATACGATGTTCCTGCGCAAACTGGATCAGCTTTAGAATAAAAGAAGGCACAGCAACTATAGCCGTCGGCTTCAACCGCAAAATGGTTTCCCATTGCAGTGATGGCACACCCGGCCCCAGCCTGATAATGCCCGCCCCTATTTTGCGGATACCCGAATAATAGGCCATACCGGCCATAAACTGCCTGTCGAGCGTGAGCATCAACTGGTACAGGTCGGCAGCTGAACCATCGGCACAGGTAAAGGAATTATATTCGTTATAAGCCAGCCGCTCAAGATCGTTTTCGGTTAGGGCGATGGTTACCGGGCTGCCCAGCGTGCCGGAGGTAGAACTGTATTCAATGATCCTCCCCTTATCCACACATAAAAAATCGTCGTTGCGTTTTTGCAGGTCTTCTTTGGTGGTGGTCGGGATCAATCGCAGATCATCAAGGGTTTTAATCCGGCTGATATCGATATGATGCTGTGCAAACAGGTCTTTATAAAAAGGCGATTTTTGGCTGAGGTATGCCAGCAGCTCCTGCAGATTTTGCTCCTGGTATTTTACAACCTCGTGTTTGGGCTGGTATGCTAATGATTTAGGCGGATGTACTGTCACTTTTCAATAATTACCACGGCTGATGCCATTGTTTTTAAATGGGTTAATGATACGGAAATTTTTAACGGCCCGTTGCGGTTAATCACTACCGCGCTTTCGCCGATAGGTTCTAAAATGGGTTTGCCGCTTTCATCATTAGTGATTTCTATTTCGTTAAAGGCAGTATCTTTTAGCCAGCCGGTGCCCAGGGCTTTAAAAAAAGCCTCTTTGGCGGCAAAGCGTGCGGCATAATGCTGATACTTGTTGGTCTTACTCTCACAATAAGCTATTTCCTTTGCCGAAAAAACCAGCTCACGAAAACCCTGCTCTTTGGCGATGCTGCTTTGCACACGCTCCACCTCTATCATATCAATACCTACACCTAAAACTGTCATGAGCTTAGTTTTTTAGTACATTTTTCAACCTGTTTTTTGATATAGTTTTCCTCGTTTACAGTGGCAATCACTTTCGTTAAAGCAGTTTTGTAGTAACCAAGGGCTTTTTTATAATCGCTGTGCTTAAACGAGTAATCGCCGGCAATCACATATGCGTGGTAAAATTGCGGATTGCTGCCCACCACGCTATCGGGGTTGATCACCTCACCGTCAAAAGCTTTTTGTTTCAGCGTACGATAGGTTATAAAATTACGATAAGCCCGGGTGTTCAAAAACGTATCGGGCTTAATGGTAAGCGCGGTATCCATAATTTCATGATCGGCTTGCATGCCTTTCATGGCGAAGATCTTTTTTAAATCATAAGCCACAAACTCGCCCAGCTGCCATGGCGAAGTAGAAACCCAAACCAGCAGCTTCTGCGGCTCAAACACCACCGAGTGGTGGGCAATCAACTGGTTAAGTGCTTTTTCATTGCCCATGCCGATATCTTCGCCGTGCAGGCCTCCGCGGTCACGTAAAATGTCGACTGTTTTTTGCACGGTGTTCTTGCCTTCGGCATTCAGCAGTTCCATTAAACGCTGGTAACGATAGGGCGAAGCACTGTTGCTCAGCTGCACCAGGTTTTCTTTAGAGTGTGCCAGCCCCTTGCTTTGAAAGTGGTTGGCACAAACAATAAAGTTTTGGTGAGGATCATACACATCCAGCGTATCAGGTGTTTTTTCAATCACTACAGCCTTGTTATCCTCTGCCGAGGCTACCAAAAATGACTCGGACACAAACATTTTGCGTTTTTTAGCTATCGCGATAGCCTGGTTAATGTTTTGGGCATACTGCAATATCTCGCGGGCCACTAAAGATACCGGCGTAGCCGAACCCGACGGAATATTGGTTTTATCAGCATTAATGGTAACGCTCAGGCCTTTCTCGTTCATGCCCGATACTGCGCCCACAAAGCCGCCCCAGGTTATGGTCATGAATTTATGCCCTTCGGATGGATTAAAAAAAGCCACCATTTTATCCCGCGCAAAATTATCGCCTACATAAAAATCAAAATTACGGCCAACGATCATGGTACCATCGGCCGAGCGGTCATTCCAGGTACCGAACGAGGTGCAGCCCACCAACGCCATACTCTGTAAAGCGTGACCAATATCATGCGCCGCATGGTAGTTCAAGATGCGCTGATAATTGGAGCCGATAAATTGGTATTTGTCTGATGCGGATTTAGAGATACCGTAGATCTCCTCTTTATATTCCTCGTTTACATTTTTAGCCAGATCGCGGTTAAACCAGGCTATAAAATACTTCAAAAACGAAAGGTATGATTTTGAAGGAATGATCTTGTTGATCTGATCGGTAAAATAAACCTCCTGGTTCACCACCAACTCTTTGCTTAGTTTGCCGTTGATCACCCCGCGTTCAAAAGGTTTGCCCTCCACATACATTTCAAACAAACCGCTTTTGCTTTTCCTGAACCAGTTATCGCCAATGGTATAAAAGCCCGGAGATGGTTGTTTGCGCTGTAATTGCAGGCTGCTCAGGTCAGCAGGTTTTGGGGGATAATCAATAGCAACGCAATACAGGTAAATAAAGCCAACGAGCAGCAATCCAACAAACACAAGGCCTGTGTACAGCAACCTTTTCCCAAACCGCTTCCAACTGAATTTCCTGTTACGCATTTCTTATTTTATCTATCAGGTCATCATTACCCAGCAAGGCGCAACAGGTTACTATCCCGCTCATGGCGGCACCTAAAATGCCATGTAAATTAAGGTTTTGCCCCGTGAAGTACAAATTAGGCAGTTTGGTTCGCGGCGAGATGAATGTTTTCAAAGGGTGTTTATAGTCCTTGGCTATGCCATAAAGCGAGCCATCATCATTTCCAATATAATCGCGGTACGAGAGTGGCGTGGCGGTATAGTACGAATGTATCACATCCCTTAACCCCGGAAATTTCAACTCCACATCGTCCAGTAAAACTTCGGCTTTTCGCTTTTTAAATTGCTCATAAGTTTCGCCCCGGTAAGCCTCGTCAGATACGGTGTTGAACGTATCCTCCCAGGGCTTAACCTCTTCATAACGCATGTAAGCCAGGATGGTCATGCCATCAGCATATTCCGTATTTTTTGATGATGGCGTCATGAACACCGCA
Source organism: Mucilaginibacter sp. cycad4 (assembly GCF_034263275.1). Classification (NCBI taxonomy): domain Bacteria; kingdom Pseudomonadati; phylum Bacteroidota; class Sphingobacteriia; order Sphingobacteriales; family Sphingobacteriaceae; genus Mucilaginibacter; species Mucilaginibacter sp. cycad4. The sequence continues at coordinate 5,487,666 of NZ_CP139559.1, forward strand.
TAACCCAGCGGCCAGTTTTGCGCTGTATAATCGGCCATGTGCCATACCTGCCCATCCTTAAAGCTGTAAACGTTATGGCTAAAATATTTAAACGAGTCTTTTTTAAATACAATATTGATGGTGAACGACGATACCGAGTTTTCCAGGCTTTTCAGCCGGTTACGGTACACATTTTTAATCACCGCCGAATCCGTCATCTCCAATGTTTTTACCGGGTGGATGTTGGAAATAAAATGATTGGCATACAGCTTTTCGCCATGCTGCAGTTCAACGTACGTTATTTTACCATCCTGTTCTACCAGTTTTTTCACGGCTTTATTCCGGATGATAACGCCGCCCCTGTTGCGGATATTGCGGGCTATCAGTTTGGCAATCTGCGAGCCGCCGTCAACACATTTCCAGGAGCTTTCAATGTAGCTGTTAAGGATGAGCGCATGTACATACAACGGTGTTTTATCCGCCTGTCCGGCGTATAATGAGTTGTTGCCTGCCAGTACCTGCTGCAGTTTTTTGTTATTGGTGATGGATGCCAGGAATGCTTCGGTATCTACCTCCAGCACATCTGCCTTTTCATAAAAATCATCTGATGAACGCAAATTATATAACGGAAACTTATCGCAAACCTCCTTCAGTTTATCGCAATAGGTGCGCAAAGCAGGCTCCTCATCCGGGAAATAAACCAGCAGTTGTTTAATGAAATTATCATAGCCCTGAGCCTGCGGATATTCAACCGGGTCGTTATCGATCATGATCTTATCAAAGGCATCGGGGTTTTGCTTTTCCAATTTCAGGTTATCGATAATATCGATATACTTAAAGATCTGATATAGATTTTGCCCTTTGTCGAGCCCGCCAAGATAATGCACCCCCGAATCAAAAATCACCCTGTCGCGCACATAGGTTTGCAGGGAGCCGCCAAGCTGCTTGTTTTTTTCAACAACACAAACCCTGTAACCTTCACGGCCCAGCATATCGGCACAAACTAAACCGCCCATACCGCTGCCTATGATCAGTACATCAAACTTATCGTTCATCTAAACCGGCTGTCCTTCCTTTTTGATCACAAAAATAATATTTGAGGTGTATTTCGTGTTGTCAATTTCGGTTACCGAAAGACAATGCGATGCTGCTATATCCCGCACCATTTGCCCCGAAAGAAACGAAAGGCCATTTGCCCCCGTTTTATTAAAGCCGAGCAATTTGGTCGAAAAAGTTTCGGTAAGCTCCGTTCCTTTATGCCTTTCCTCCATATCTTTATTACCATCCCTGATGATGAGCGTACCACCAGGATTAAGCCGGTTAATGCATTTTTCTATCAATTGTTTTTGTTCAGCGGGCTGTAAATAATGCAGCATATCTGCCATGATAATGGCATCGTACCGCTGCATATCAAAAGCAAGGGCATCGGCATAAACAAAATTAATGTCAGCCGTTTTGCTAAAGCAATTGGCGGCAACCTCTATCTTTTCCTCGTCATAATCAACCCCGGTAAACTCGCGCCCCGGTGCAGCAAAATGCAGCATGTAGGGCATAAAACCATAACCGCAACCCAGGTCGAGCATTTTGCCTTGTTTAGGCAACAGCTCATGAAATACCTGGTAGCTTTTCTCCAGCCGAATTTTAATCCGCATATACCATTCCAGCACCGGGCCTTTGTACAGGTAGTTGTAAAACAGCTGTTCTTTAAAATAGGCAGGCTGCTCAATTTCGGCGCTTAGCTTTTGATATTCTTCTTTAAAATACCGGCTGATGTTTTTTGTCCGCTCGGCATATCCTTTACCAAATGTAGTATCATCAGCGGCAATACGCGGCAGGTATTTAATGGTTATGGTACCGTTTTTGAGCAGGAAATCGCCTTTGGTCATGTTGTAGCCGGTGCCATGCAGCACAATGGGCAGGATATCCATGCCCAGTTGTTCGGCCAAAAAGAACGCGCCTTTATGGAAACGCTTCATTTTACCATCGGGCGAGCGGCTGCCTTCGGGGAAGACCACCATCGAGTAGCCCTGCTTTACCTTTTCGGCCAGTTCATCAATATTCTGCTCTACCCCCTCAGCCACCGGGAAATAGCCTGCCATCCGCACCACCGCGCCAAACACCGGCGAGTTCCAAACCCAGTGGTTGGTAAACAAAATAAGCTTGGGGTGCTGCATGATCAGCACCAATATATCCAAAAACGACTGATGATTGCTGATCACTACAGCAGGTCTATCAAACTTATCTTTATTCACAACCCGCTTGGTCAGGTTAGGCATAATGTACATCATCGACCAGCAAAACTTCGACAGGATAGCATGATAAACGTATTTGCTCCTCCCGCCTTTAAAAGGATTAAGCTTAATTAACACAAAACCGATCAGGCTGGAGAGCAGGCAGCCACTCACAAAATAAGTGAACGCGAAAACAGAGATCACAAAACCGCTCAATGTCCAGGGGAAACGTTTTTTCTGCACCCTGTTCCTGATCAGCAAATTGAACAGAAACGGGATTAAAATCTGCGCCATCACCACCACGCAAACTATCCCGATAATGGAGATGAGGGCAATGGAGCGCAAGGCCGGGTGTTTGGCAAAGATCAGCACACCCAAACCCACGACCGTTGTAATAGCCGAAAGAAAGATGGACGACTTGTATGACGATAAATTCTTTTTACCCGTTTTATATTCCTGCAACAAGCCGTCCATAATGAACAGGCTATAATCATCGCCCAAACCAAATATCAGTGCCGATATAATGATGTTCACGATATTGAACTGAATGCCCAGCAGGCCCATCAAACCCAGGATCCAGATCCAGGAAATAAACATCGGGATAAATGATACCAGCGTAAGTTCGATACGCCCGTAAGTAAGCAGCAGCACAGTAAACACCAATAACGACGACATGATGGCGATGCTGGTAAAATCATTATTGATAATACCCACAAAGCGGTTTGTAAGGTATTGCTTGTCAACTACGGTTACGTTGGGTGTATTTTCAAACAGGTTGTAGATCTTGTTTTTATCCTGCGGCGATATTTTCACCAGCGTGATCACCCCTGCCCTCCCCGGACGCTCGGTAATATAATCATCAAGCAGGCTTTTGCGGATGCCGGCCATTTCGGCTTGTCCAACCGGTTTAAAATCTTTACTGATGAGCTCCTGAAAATGATCAAAAGCGGAAGGTTTAAAACCTAAAACCGTCCCTTCTTTCAACAGTACGGCCATCAACTGCTGTTTTTTTGCAGGTGTCCAATAGTTGTTCCAGCGGGTTATGCGGGCTTTTTGCAATGAATCCGAAATGATAAGGGATGATACGCCGGAATATTTTTTGACGATGCCATTTTCCTTCAGTTGTTCAATTTGTGCAGACAGCTTTTCATTCACGCGAAGCGCTTCATCAAGGGTTTTGCCTTCGGCCAGGAGATAAACTGATTGCAGCGCATATTTGTTAATGGCATTCAGTTTAGCTTCAGATGCCTTGAGCTTATCGGTCATGAAATTCATGCGGTTCATATCCGTTTCAAAACTTACGTTACGGGCTGTGTAACTGAACACAACCGTAAGGATTATAATGGGCGAAATAATGAACTTGTTGTACTCGGGGTTGTAGGCAGCTATTTTATCTATCCATGATAGTTTGGCAATATGCTCATCCTGCTCTTTTTTTGAAGCGATGAAATGCGGCAGGAACACCAGTGAGCAAAAGGAAGCGCCGATCAAACTAAAAGCCGCAAACAGCCCAAGATCTTTCAGCATTTCCGATTCTACAAACTCCAGGCAAAAGAACCCGCCGATGGTGGTAAAACTGCCCACCGTAAGCGGCATTGCCAAATCACGGATCACCTGTTCGATACTGCGGGTATGCCGGTAATGGTTAAACACATGCAACGAGTAATTAACCGCGATACCAAGCACCACCGACCCCGTACCCAACGCAATCACCGAAATACTGCCCTTTACAAAATAAATCACCGCCAATGAAAACAGCGCGCCAAACAGCACCGGCACCAGGATCACTACCGGAGCCCGTTTCTTTTTAAAATAAAACCCCAGGAAAACAATCAGGAAAACAACTGTGATGCCTTGCGTAAACATGGAATCCCTGCGTAATTGCAAAGCGTTGCCTACCGAAACGGCAGTTGTACCAAAGTAGCTGCAATTAATAATCCTGAAGTTTTTGTTTTGCAGGCTATCAATGGCATTATCCAGGCCTTTAAGCAGCACGGTATTCTCCCCGGTATTATTGGGCGAATATTTTGGTGTGATGAACAGCAGCAGGTTCTTGTGATCTTTGGTCATCACATAGCTATCGTACAGCTCAAAGTTTTCGTCGTACTGTAGCTGCTGTAATTTTTTGAGGCCGAGGTATGAGATCCCAACCGGGTCGCTGCTGATCATGCTTTTCAGCGCTAACCCTGCGGGCGAGGTCAGCGTACGCAAGTCGCGGGCAAGGGTTTCTTTTACCCGGGTCGGCCTGATAAGCGTATCGATATTCAGATAATCGCGTTCGTTCAGGTAAATGGGCAGGCTTTTATTGATAGTGCCAAACAATTCCATCACCAGGCCGTCATCAACCTTAGCATTTATTTTGCTGATGTACCCCGGCAGTCTCCGCTGAACGGTTTCGGTAAAACTATCGGCAAAGGCAATGAGGCTATCGGGCTGCTGCTGTGCGGAATCTTTAAGCGATACCATCACCACCAGCTTATCAACAAATTTGGAGTTTTGGAAAATGTAGTTAAGCTTTTCTATCTTTTTATCCTTCGGCAGTACTTTGGAGATATCCTCCTCAAACCTGATCCGCGAAGCAAAAAAACCGACAAGCACAAAGCTTAACGCAAACACCGTATAAAACAGCGGCTTGCGGGCATTGAAATAATTATAGATGCTTACCAGGATTTTTTCCATGAATTACAGCGCGGGGACAGGCCTCCGCTTAAACAGCTTCAATAAAGCAAAAGTGAGCAATCCTGCTATAATACCTGCAAAAATTGCCAGCGAAATGCTGCCGTAAAGATATTGTTCCAAATGTTCGCCGATGGCCTTAATCGAAATTTTGTCCAGGGGGATATCCACATCTTTACCGCCCATCCAAAGGCTGCCGGTTTTGTAACTCAAAAAAATGATAACCGGGATCATGGGCGCAACACTGATGTGCGCTGCCGTAACCACAATGGCCTTATTGAGCCTGAACAGGAAGGCTAATGAAATAGCAACCAAAAGCTGGAAGCCCCAGATAGGCACAATCCCCATAAAAACACCGAATGCTACAGATTTGGCCTTAAGCTGCGGCGAGTGATCGGGATTAAAAAACAGGTTTTTGACCATCTGCTTCCCTTTTTTTTTATCAAAAAGCGTCCGGAAAAAATCACGTGGTTTGATATAAGCGAAAGTAATGATGACCAATATGGTGTTGAGTACGCTGATACGGGAAAAATCCTGGAAAGGCCTAAAATGTGAGATCCGGGTTTCCTTCGGTGCATAATAAACTTTAACCGGCACCCAATCAATCTTAATACCTTTCCACGCCGCACGAACGATCACCTCTATCTCAAACTCATATTTACGGGTGATGAATTTGCTATTTTTTAGCAGGTGGATAGGATACAACCTGTAGCCCGATTGTGTATCCGGGCATTTGATCCCCGTTTCCACCCAAAACCAAAAATTGGAAAACTTGTGCCCAAAACTGCTTTTACCCGGCACGGACGATTGCTCCATATTGCGCGAACCGATGATGAGCGAATCTGGCTCCTGTTGCAGTTTTTCGATAAAAGCAGGCAGGTCTGCGGCAAAATGCTGACCGTCCGAGTCGATGGTGATGGCGTGTTGATACCCCTGTTCAGCAGCAAATTCAAAAGCTTTGCGCAATGCCCAGCCCTTGCCCACATTTTGGGTATAGCTTACTGATTTTATTTGCGGGAATGATTGAATGATGGCATGTGTGCCGTCGGTCGAGCCGTCATTTATAACTATAACCTGGTCGGTATAAGCTAAAACATCGGTAATAACAGCGGCCAGTGTGCCCTGGTTATTATAAGTGGGTATAATAACGCATACCTGTAATTGTTTAAACTTTGCCTGTATCATTTGTAAGTTATCCGTCATATATCAATCGCACGTACCGGCTTCAGTCCAGGTTTTTATCAATGAGTTTTGTGGGTTTACGTTTAATGTTTTACAAAGTTATTCTTTCAGGTTAAATTAAACGTTAAATTTTTGCATCCGATATAACCAAATAAAACAGAATCTGTCGAGTCACAAGTCCGCCCCTGCACCATCCTGCACACAAGACTTGCGCCAGAGGAGTTATAAATCATGTCATTGCGAGAAGCTGGCAAGGGTGGGACACCGGGGCGACGTGGCAATCGTATGCTATACAGGGCGGTTATACTTCCGTGCGATTGCCGCGCTGCGCTCGCAATGACATATTTGTTGCTGGCATTTCTAAATGCAATACATCCCGCCCATAAACCGTTTAATACCCATTCCTAAATCCGAACATTTACCTTATTTTCGCCCTGATTTTGTGGAAAAGAATAATCAAACCTTATTAATTAAACGTATTGTGCCCATGCTACAAATTGGAGGGAAAGCCCTTTCGCTGGACGATTTTTACCAGGTGATCTATAAAAACAGCGCGGTTGTTCCTGATGAACAGGCGCTGCAAAAGGTGCAAACTAACTTCAGCTTTCTTGGTGGCTTTTCATCCAATAAACTTATTTATGGCATCAATACGGGCTTCGGCCCTATGGCGCAATATAAGGTAAGTGATGAAAACCGTCTGCAACTACAATATAATCTCATCCGCAGTCATGCTTCGGGCGGGGGTAATTTAATGCAGCCCCAGGTGGTAAAGGCTTTGATGCTTGCCCGGCTTAACAGCTTTATGCAAGCCTACTCAGGCGTACACCCCGAACTGGCAAATCTGCTTGCCGAACTCATTAACAAAAACGTTACCCCCTGCATATTTGAACACGGCGGCGTAGGCGCCAGCGGCGATTTGGTACAGTTAGCACATCTTGCATTGGTTTTAATAGGCGAAGGCGAAGTGATCTATAACGGTGAAGTACAGCCAACTGCTGCTGTTTTTGAGCAGCTGAACATCAAGCCGCTCTTAATCCACATCCGCGAAGGCCTGGCTATTATCAATGGCACTTCGGCCATGACGGGGATCGGTTTGCTGAACATTATCCGTGCTAAAAAGCTGTTGGGCTGGTCGGTCATGCTTTCAGCTATGATCAACGAGGTGGTTGAAGCTTTTGACGACCATTACTCCTACGAACTTAACAAAGTAAAACGTCATACAGGACAAAATGCTATCGCTGTCCAACTTCGCGAGATTCTGAAAGATAGTCAAATGGTTCGGAGCCGTTCGGAGCATTTATACAATCCCGAAAACCTTGACCAGGAGATCTTTGAGGATAAGGTACAGGAATACTATTCGCTCCGTTGTGTAACACAGATCCTCGGGCCAATATATGACACCATCGCCCAGGCAGAGCGTGTTGTTGTGGATGAGCTGAACTCTGTGAACGACAACCCGGTTATCGATCATGAAAACCATAACATTTTCCATGGCGGTAATTTTCACGGCGATTATGTTTCGCTGGAAATGGATAAACTAAAAATAGCCATTACCCGGCTGTCCATGTTATCAGAAAGGCAACTGAACTATTTGCTGAATGACAAGCTTAACCAAAAATTTTCCCCGTTCTTGAATTTGGGCGTACTTGGATTTAACTTCGGGATGCAGGGCATGCAGTTTACGGCAACCTCAACCGTAGCCGAAAATCAAACCCTTTCGTATCCGATGTACGTACACAGTATCCCGAACAATAATGATAACCAGGATATTGTAAGTATGGGCTGTAACGCGGCATTATTAACCAAAAAAGTGATCGACAACAGTTTCGAAGTGCTGGCTATCCAGGCCATGGCCCTGCTGCAGGCTGTCGACTACCTCGATTGCGCCAACAGACTGTCTACCCAAACCAATAAAGTATATACCGATTTAAGGGCTATATTCCCTAAATTTATTGAGGATAAACCCAAATACCAGGACCTGCAGCAAGTGAAAGCTCATTTTGAAACGGCCGAAATATTTCCTGAATTTATTAAACCTTTTAACACCAAAAACATCATATGAAATGTGCATTAGTAACCGGCGGCTCAAGAGGAATTGGCAGGGCCATTTGCTACAAAATGACTGCTATGGGTTATTATGTGCTGATTAATTATAAAGGCAACATTAATGAGGCTAACAACACCCTCGCACAGATCAAAGCTGATGGCGGTGACGGCGAACTGTTGCAATTTGATGTAGCCAACAAGAACGACATTCAGGAAAAGTTAGGTGGCTGGATAGAAACCAACACCGAAAAGTACATTGAAGTTTTAATAAACAACGCTGGTGTAAAAGACGATGGCCTGATGATGTGGATGAAGGACGAACAGTGGGACGGTGTCCTGAACACCAGCCTCAACGGTTTCTTTTACGTTACCCGGCTGGTACTTAACAGCATGCTGGTTAAAAAATACGGTCGCATAGTAAACGTGGTTTCGCTTTCGGGCCTGAAAGGCTTGCCGGGGCAGGTGAACTATTCAGCTGCCAAAGCGGGGGTGATCGGTGCAACCAAAGCATTGGCCCAGGAAGTTGGCAGGCGCGGCATAACCGTTAATGCCGTAGCCCCAGGCTTTATAGCTACCGATATGACCGCCGGGCTTGATGAAAAGGAACTGAAAGCGCTGGTGCCCTTAAAAAGGTTCGGTACACCGGAGGAGGTAGCACATGCGGTAGGGTTTTTGGCATCGCCGGAGGCTGCTTATATTACAGCCGAGGTGCTTTCGATAAATGGAGGGTTGTATTCGTAAAATATACCAAAAGCAAAGAAATACCGCCGCCGCTCGGCTCCAGCCAGGTGGCAACTATCAAGCGGCCTCTGGCCGCCGGGGCTAAAAAGTTCCCCTCTTGAGAGCAGGGCTGTTGCATTCTAAATATTATAAGTTAACTTGAGGTCAAAAAAGTTAGGATGGATAAGAGCATATTAGCGTATTTATCAGAGTTACCGGATATAAGGCGAAAGGCAGGCCAGCGACATGACCAGACTTTCATTCTGTTGCTTGTGTTAATGAGTACAATGAGCGGTTATCATGGCTATCGTTCGATGGGTGATTTTATAAAGCGGAATGAAGTCGATCTTTTGGCCTTCTTTCAGCCTAATAAAGCCCGCCTTCCAAGCTTTTATACTATAAGACGTGTAATACAAGATTTAGACTTTAACAGCTTAAATGAGAGTTTCCATAAATGGGCCAGTCAGCATATTGATTTGTCTAAAAATGAATGGCTACATATAGATGGTAAGGCAATGAAAGGGACGATGAGCGATTATTCCCTTGACAAACAACGATTTGTAAGCCTGGTAAGCCTGTATAGTAGCAGGAGTAATCAAGTCGTTGGCCATGGTTTAGTTGACAACTCAAAACAAAGTGAAATCTCTGTAGTTCAGCAGCTTATTTCCAGTTTAGGATTACAGGGGGTAACGTTTACACTTGACGCATTACATTGTCAAAAAAAACGGTAGAGGCTATTATTGATACAGATAACAATTATATAATAGGTGTGAAGAAGAATCAAAAGAACCTTTACAAAAAGATCGAAACCATTACATCGGACGAGGCAATGGTTTGTAGTAAGTTTGTTGAGTTGTTGAAAAACAAAGGGCGAATAGAACGTAGAACGGTTTGGGTGTACCCGGGAACAGAGGAAATCAGTAACACATGGGCTGGGGTAAGCCAACTTATTAAAGTGCATCGCTGGGTAAAAGAAAAAGGAGGTATCCGGGAAGAATACGCCTTTTTCATCAGTAGCTTAATCGGTAATGCGCAAACATTCTGCCATGGTATTAAAAGCCATTGGAGTATAGAAAACAGTCTTCATTGGGTAAAGGACGTGACATTTAACGAAGACGCTTCACGAATTAGAACATCCAATGCGCCTGAAAATACTTCTGTGTTCAGAAACATAGTTATTAATGTATTTAGAATAAATGATTACCCAAACCTTGCACAAGCGCAAAGGCTTGTTTGCAACGATATCAACAGGTTAAAACAACTATTAAATTAGAATGCAACAGCCCTGCTCTTGAGAGGGGGCGCGGAGGAATGCGCGAAAGCAGGGGTGTGTTATGCAAGCGATAAGCAAAAAGCAGACACACCCCTACACCCCTCTCAAGAGGGGAATCGCACTTCCCGGCGCGCAAAAAGATAAATAAGTAACAAACACAAACGTAATTAACTCTTAATATAAACTTAATTATAAGCTATTAAGATACAGGTATTTTAAAGGCCGCTATTTGAACGATTAAAGGAAAGCGATAGGTTCAAAAACAGGTAAGTTTTATTTTTTTGTATTTTTATTGCATTTTATTGACTATGTACTATCAGTTTTTGCTCAAATATGAATAGGGTTGTGATAACAGGGATGGGTATCTATTCGTGTATTGGGAAAAATCTCGACGAGGTTAAAGACTCACTTTATGCGGGCAGATCGGGCATTATTTATGATGCCATCCGTAAGGATTTTGGCTACCGCTCGGGCTTAACCGGAGCGGTGGAAAAACCGAACCTGAAGGGCACGCTTGATCGCCGGGCACGCATCATGCTGCCCGAGCAGGGCGAATACGCCTATATTGCCACAGCCCAGGCCCTGGAACAGGCAGGCATCGATGCCGATTATATTGCCCAAACAGATGTAGGCATTTTATATGGTAACGACAGTACAGCCAAAGCCGTGATTGAAACTACCGATGTGATCCGCGAGAAAAAGGACACCATGCTGATCGGTTCGGGAGCGGTATTCCAAACCATGAACTCAACCGTTACCATGAATTTGGCTACTATATTCAAGCTTCGCGGGGTTAATTTTACTATCAGTGCTGCTTGCGCCAGTGGTTCGCATGCTATTGGCATGGGTTACCATTTGATTAAAAGCGGCATGCAGGATTGCATCATTTGCGGCGGTGCGCAGGAACTGAGCCATTATTCTATGGGAAGCTTTGATGCACTCTCCGCTTTCTCAATAAAAGAGGCCGATCCGGCAAAGGCATCTAAGCCCTTTGATCGAGACCGCGACGGGCTTGTACCGAGCGGTGGCGCGGCTACGGTGATCCTGGAAAGTTTGGATTCGGCATTAAAAAGAGGCGCTAACATTTTGGGCGAGGTTGTTGGCTACGGCTTTTCATCAAACGGGGCGCATATCTCCAACCCAACGGTTGATGGTCCGGTACGTTCGTTAACCATGGCCCTGAAGGATGCAGGTATGCAGGCGTCCGAAATTGATTATATCAATGCGCATGCAACCTCTACTCCTGCCGGCGATGCCAGCGAGGCTAAAGCTATAGATGAGGTTTTTGGTGATTATAAGCCCCTGGTAAGTTCAACCAAATCAATGACCGGGCATGAGTGCTGGATGGCAGGCGCCAGCGAAATTGTGTACTCCATGCTCATGATGCAACACTCGTTTGTGGCACCGAACATTAACTTTGAAAACCCCGATGAGGATTCGGCAAAGCTCAATATCGCTGCCGAAACCGTCGAAAAAAATATAGATGTATTCCTGTCAAACTCGTTTGGGTTTGGCGGCACTAACTCGTCCCTGATTATTAAAAAATATATTTAAACCAGCCACTATGCAAATTGAAGAGATTATTGAAAGAATTAACAGCTTCCTGGCCGAAGAATTTGAGGTAGATGCAGATAAAATGGTTCCCGCTGCAAACCTGAAAGAAACACTCGACCTGGACAGCCTCGATTATATTGACCTGGTAGTAGTAATTGAAAGCAATTTTTCCTTCAAGGTAAAGCCCGAGGATTTTACAGGCATCGTTACCTTCCAGGATTTTTACGATTATGTGCTGTCACGCGTACAACCTAAGGAGCTTGCATAATGCCCGCCTGGCAGGGAAAATCAAAAGGAAATCCCCTTGGCTACCGCATTTTTGTTAGTGTTTTAAAGATAGGCGGCGTTATGCCGGCTTATTTTATGCTGAGGTTTGTGGCACTGTACTATTTCCTGTTTTCGTGGCAATCATCAAAAAGCACTTACTATTATTTCCATAAAAGGCTTGGGTTTAGTAAAATCAGGTCCATTCTGAAGCTTTACCGAAATTACTACCTGTTTGGGCAAAGCATTATTGATAAAATAGTGATCATGTCGGGCATCCCCAATAAGTTCACCTTTAATTTTGACGGGATTGATAACCTGCGGCAGATAGCCGCCATGAACCAGGGAGGATTGCTGCTAAGTTCACATATAGGCAGCTGGGAAATAGCCGGCGAACTGCTTGACCATATCAACACCCGCATTAATATTGTGATGTTTGATGGAGAGGACAAGCAGATTAAGCAGTACATGGAATCGGTAACAGGCAAGCGGAAAATAAACGTCATTGTGATCAAAAACGACCTGTCGCACATATTTAAAATAAACGCCGCTTTCCAGAACAACGAGCTGGTTTGCATGCATGCCGACAGGTTTATTGAAGGCAATAAAACCATAACAAGGGAGTTTTTAGGTGAGGATGCAAAATTCCCGGCAGGGCCCTTTGTAATGGCCGAAAAATTTAAAGTGCCTGTAACCTTTGTTTACGCCCTTAAGGAAAGCGCGCTGCATTACCACTTTTTTGCCAGTCCGGTAAAAGATTATTCGGGCTTTTCCAAAGGAGAAGGCATGCAGCAGCTGATAACAGATTTTGTAAGCAGCTTTGAAAACAAGGTAAAAACATACCCCGAACAGTGGTATAATTATTATAACTTTTGGCAATAATGGCTTTACCAACCCAGGATATTTTAACGCTGATCCCACAAAGGTGGCCCTTTGTGATGGTTGATGAATTGGTATCGTCAAACGATGACACCACACAAACCACTTTGCTGGTGCAGGCCGGCAACGTTTTGGTAAACGATGGTGTTTTAAGCGAAGCCGGCCTGGTAGAAAACATTGCCCAAACAGCCGCCGCGAGGGCCGGATACATAGCCCAACAATTGGGCAAACCTGTACAGGCGGGGTTTATAGGTGCTGTAAAAAACCTGGAAGTATTTGCCCTGCCAAAAGTTGGCGACACTATAGAAACCGAAGTAAAAATGGAAAACCAGGTGTTTGATGTAAGCATCATCAAAGGAAAAATCACCTGCCAGGGTAGCACCATAGCCCAATGCGAAATGAAAATATTTATACAACCCCAACAATAATATCAACCATGAAAAAAACCACAATTAAACTAAGTTTATTGATAGTTTTATTAACCGCCTTTTTAAAACCGGCGTCAGCCCAAACCAAAGCCGAGGTCTTCGACAAAAAAACACCTATCACCTGGCTGGGTATGGATTTTTCGCAAATGAAATTCATTGGCTCGGAAGAAGCTTACAGAAAAGAAGTGATCAATGCCGAGTTTGTAGGCAAGTATATTCCATTATGGGAAAACTTCTTTTTAAAGGAACCAAAAAAATATAACCCGGCGAGGGCGGTACACCGTGATACTGTCCATTTTGCTATGAACGTTACCGAAAAAGTTAACAGCGCACTTACCAAAAACTTCTTTGATACCGATCCCGGTCATTTCAAAACGCTCACCGAAAAAGACATCGATGCATTGATTAAAAACTATGATTTTTTAGGCAATAAAGGCATTGGCATGTTGCTGATTATTGAAGGTATGGATAAAGGGCGTGCACAAGGGGGTGCCTGGGTAACTTTTGTTGATATGGATAAGAAAACCGTTTTATATACAGTTTTCCGCACCGGCAACAGCCGTGGATTTGGTTTCAGAAATTACTGGGCGCACCCATGGCCTGTAATCCTGGACGATTTTGGCAGCGATTTCGACCTTTTCAAAAAATACTAAGCCGTCAGCGTTTTGCAGCAATCGTTAACAAATACTATTGAGATAGAGGTCAAATTCAGCGATGTGGATATGCTGGGCGTGGTTTGGCATGGCAACTATATCCGCTATTTTGAGGATGGCCGCGAGGCTTTTGGCAGGCAATATGGCCTGGGTTATATGGATGTATATAACGCGGGCTTTATTGTGCCCATAGTTAATGTGAACTGCGACTATAAACGTTTCTTGCGGTATGAAGATAAAGTGATCATCGAAACCATCTACACGCCTACCGAATCGGCCAAGATCAATTTTACTTACCGGCTACTCAACGCCCAAACCGGCGAGCTCATTGTAAAAGGATCAACCGTACAGGTATTTGTGCACCGGGATAATTTTGAACTGCAGCTCACCAATCCGCAGTTTTTTCTGGATTGGAAACAAAAACACGGACTGATTTAAGCCGATGCCCATGAAGAACGTGTACCTCATTGCCGACAACATTTGTTCGCCTCTTGGCGCTACCACTGCCCAAAACTTTGAGCAACTGGTAACTGATGTATCAGGCGTACGCAGGCACGATGATAAGGCGATGTCTGACGAGCCGTTCTTTGCTTCGCTGTTTGAAAAGGATGAGTTTGTAGATAGCAATTACACTAAATTTGAGCAGATGCTTATCGCATCTATAACCGATACATTAAAGGATATCGGAGTTAATCTATCTGATAAAAAAACAGCGCTCATTATTTCAACCACCAAAGGTAATATCAGCTTACTGGAAACAGAACAGCCCGGCCCCAAGCTGGATGAAAGGATAGCGTTACATACCTCGGCCAAAAAGATCGCCCAACATTTTGGCTTTGTAAATGAGCCAACAGTTGTTTCCCATGCCTGTATTTCCGGCTTGGTGGCCATGATCACCGGGATGCGGTTGATCCAATCGGACAAGTATGACCATGCTGTTATTGCCGGGGCCGATGTTATTTCCCGGTTCGTGCTTTCGGGCTTTCAATCGTTCCAGGCCATCAGCCCGGAATTATGTAAACCTTTTGATGTAAGCCGAAACGGTATCAATTTGGGCGAGGGCGCGGCTACGGTTATTTTATCAGCAGAAAAACCTTTGGGAGAAGCTATTGAATTGGTTTCAGGTGCTATAAGCAATGATGCCAATCATATTTCAGGCCCATCTCGTACCGGCGAAGAATTATATTACGCTATCAACAAGGCTATGGATGTCGCTGGCCTAAAATCAGCGGAAATTGATTTTATATCTGCCCATGGCACGGCCACTATTTATAATGATGATATGGAGGCCAAGGCTATAACACTGGCAGGGCTGCAGCTTGTGCCGCTTAACAGCCTCAAAGGCTTTTACGGGCATACCTTAGGTGCATCGGGTTTAATTGAAGCCATTATTTCAGCCCGGTCATTACAGCGAAACCTCGTTATCCCAACCAAAGGATTTAAGGAACAAAGTGGTGCCAACCCGGTAAATGTTTGTAACCAGCTGATATCAAAACCGCTTAACAATTGCCTCAAAATAGCCTCCGGCTTTGGGGGATGTAATGCGGCTATAATTTTAACCAAATCACAACAGGATCTTTTATAAATGAACACAGAACAGGTAGATGTATTGGTAATAGGTGCCGGTCCGGCGGGAACGGTGGCCGCTTCCATTGTACACCAGGCAGGTTTTAAGGCAAAAATTGTAGAGAAACAGCTTTTCCCCCGCTTTGTCATAGGCGAAAGCCTGCTGCCCCGCTGTATGGAGGCACTGACCGAAGCCGGCTTTGTGGATGCCGTGACCGAAAAAGGTTTCCAGGAAAAATCGGGTGCCAAGTTTGTGAAAGATGGCAAGATCTGTGATTACCAGTTTGCCGATCAGTTTACCCCCGGCTATAACCGGACCTGGCAGGTTCCCCGCGCCGATTTTGACAAAACTTTGGCCGATACCGTTGAGCAAATGGGAGTGCCGGTTAATTATGAAACTACGGTTACCAACATTGTTTTTAACGGCCCAGACTCTGTTACCACGGTTGAAGATAAGGACGGCAACCAAATGCAAATTGCGGCCAGGTTTATCATCGATAGCAGCGGTTATGGCCGGGTGATCCCTAAATTGTTTAATCTCGACAAGCCATCAACGCAGGTTCCCCGTAAAGCGCTTTTTGTACACACTGTTGATAAAAAACGTGCTATAGCCGATGAGCCCAACCGCATTACCATTGTGGTGCACCAGCCCGGCGTTTGGATCTGGATCATCCCTTTTGCCAACGGCATTACCTCGCTGGGCTTTGTGGGCAGCCCTGAGTTTTTTAAACAATTTGAAGGTACCGACGAAGAAATATTACGCAAACTGATAGCATCACAACCCTATTTCAGCGAACGCTTTGCCGATGTGGAGTTTGCATTTGCGCCGAAAACATTGGAATCATGGTCGGCCACAACGAGTAGATTTTATGGCGATGGCTTCGTACTGACGGGAAATGTCACCGAATTTCTTGACCCTATATTTTCATCGGGCGTAACGCTGGCAACGGTATCAAGCCAAACCGCCGCACATTTAGTGATTCGCACGCTTAACGGCGAACCGGTGGACTGGGACAAAGAATATATGGAGTATATGATGCAGGGCGTAAACACCTTTCGCTCATACGTTACGGCATGGTACGAGGGGGTACTGGATACCATATTTTTTGCCGATAACCAGGATCCGCGCATCAAAAGCATGATCTGCTCGGTACTGGCCGGTTACGTTTGGGATATGGATAACCCTTACGTAAAAAACCACGAAACAGCATTGCATAAACTGGCCCGCACCATCACGTTGAGGGATATTGTGGCCGAAGGTAAAAGCTGAAAGCTTGATACATTTATATATATTGAACAACCAGTATTACATATCATCCCATTGTACCATCAGCAGCAGTGCTGTACACTATAATGGTACGTTACTGTTTGAGGCGGAATATACTGATGTTCCCGGCTTTTTGTTATCCGCTTACCAGCTCATCGGTGCAAAATATCCCAAGTTTTATAAAATGGATAACCTGGCCAAACTGGGATGGCTCGCTGCGGAAGTATTATTGAAAGATTTTGATGCTACCAGATACCAACCAACCGATATCGGCGTGGTGTTATCGAACGCAAGCTCCAGCCTGGATGCCGATAAGCGGTATTATGATTCGGTACAGGAGATGGCAAGCCCGGCCTTATTTGTTTATACACTGCCCAATATCGTTATCGGGGAGATCTGTATCCGCCATCATTTTAAAGGAGAGAACGCTTTTTTTATTTTTGAGCAGTTTAATGCTGATTTTATAGTCAGCTACGTTTCCAATTTACTGGATATCCAGCAATTGCAGGTTTGTATTTGCGGTTGGGTTGAACTACTTGGCGATGAATATAAAGCGGTTTTGTTTTTGGTTGAGAAAGAAAAAAAAGAAGGCTTAATGCCTTTTACAATAGAAAATATTAATAAAATTACAACCCCACCCAAACCCTCCCCGGAAGGGAGGGCTTTTTTAAAAAATGCTTTTTAAAGTCTCCCCTACCGGGGGAGATTTAGAGGGGGCTGATTATAAAACTTACAAATGGATAAATTAATGGCCGATCTGAAAGAGCAGATCATTGAGCAGTTGAACTTACAAGATGTGAAACCGGAGGAGATAGGCGATGATCAGCCACTTTTTGGCGATGGTTTAGGACTTGATTCGATAGACGCGCTGGAACTGATCGTGTTGCTACAGCAGAAGTATAAGGTAAAACTTTCCAATGCAGAAGAGGGCCCCAAAATCTTCCGGTCGGTGCGTACTATTGCCGAGTTTATTGAAAACAGTAAAATCCCGAACGCTTAGCAATGTTACAGCCTGTTTTCATAGCCGGCGTGGGGGTAATTTCGGCCATAGGTAATACTGCGGCCCAAAACCTGCTATCGCTTGAGCGGGCCGAAACAGGCATTGCCGCCATCAAATATCTTGAAACCGAACACCGGGATGAATTTCCTGTTGGCGAAGTTAAGCTGAACAATGATGAACTGGCTGAATTATCCGGGTTGAATGTCAATACAAGCCGCACGGCGATGCTGAGTTCAATTGCAGCTCAGGAGGCATTAGCCGATGCCGGGATCAACAATTTTGCCGGTTTAAGAAGCGGCTTTATCTCGGCTAATTCTGTTGGCGGCATGGATAAAACCGAAGGTTTTTTCAGGAAATTTTTAAGCGATAATACCAAGGGCCGCCTGCGCAATGTGGTTAACCACGAGTGCGGTGCGGTTACCAATTTGGTTGCCGATCAACTTGGCATCAGGCATTACGTAAGTACCATCAGTACGGCTTGTTCTTCATCGGCCAATGCTATCATGTATGGGGCAAGGCTCATCAAAAACAATATGCTTGACGTGGTTATTGCCGGCGGCACCGATGCTCTTACCCGCTTTACGCTGAACGGTTTTAATACCCTCATGATCCTGGATCAGCAACCCTGCCAGCCTTTTGATGCCAACCGCCGCGGCCTAAACCTTGGCGAGGGGGCGGGCTATGTGGTACTGGTATCTGAACGGATAGCCATGTCGCTTAAAAAAGAATTGTATTGTACCCTCAGCGGCTATTATAATGCAAACGATGCTTATCATCAAACGGCATCATCGCCGGAGGGCACCGGCTCATTGCTGGCGATGGAAGGAGCCTTGAAAAAAAGCAATTTACTGCCTTCGGATATTGGCTATATTAACCTGCATGGTACGGGCACACAAAATAACGATAGTTCGGAAAGCGCAGCCATCAATAAGCTGTTTCATCCACGTTTTCCTAAAATGAGCTCAACCAAAGCTTTTACCGGGCACACACTTGGGGCAAGCGGCGGTATTGAAGCGGTATTTTCGGCACTGGCAGTACAACGTGGTTTAGTATACCCTAATCTCCGCTTTGAAACACCCATGGAAGGGCTGTCTTTTGCACCCGAAACCAGTTTTTCAAAACAACCGGGGCTTAGACATGTGCTCTCAAACTCTTTCGGGTTTGGCGGCAATTGCTCATCATTAATATTTTCAAAATTATAGGCGATGTATATCAGGGCAGCAAGCAACATATCGCCGCAAAACACATTTGGCAATCAGCCGTTCCTTTCGGAATTGGTTGAATACACAGGCGACAAGCTCTCCTGCATCGAGCCGGACTATAAAGCCCTTATCGATCCCAAACTCATTCGCCGCATGAGCCGCATCATTAAAATGGGTGTTGCTTGCGGGATGGATTGCCTGCAGCAAGCAGGTATCGATTTGCCCGATGCTATCATTACCGGAACGGCTTACGGCTGCCTGGAGGATACCAATACATTTCTGAGTAAAATGGTGCAGCAGAACGAGGAAGCCCTTGCACCTACGGCCTTTATCCAATCCACCCATAATACCATCAGCGCGCAGATAGCCCTGCTGCTGCAATGTCATAGTTATAACAACACCTTTGTAAATGGCGGGGCATCATTTGAAAACGCCCTGCTTGATGCCATGATGCTTTTGCGCGAGGGCGGGGCCCGCAATATATTGGTAGGTGGTATTGATGAAATTACAATTAACAGCCATGCCATTTTAAAGCGAATGGGCTTATATCGCAGGCAGTCAATCTCACCTTTTGAACTGCTTAATTTTCCTGACAAAGGAACAATGGCTGGTGAAGGCGCTGCGTTTTTCTTGTTAAGCAACCAGCCGTCAGATAACGCCTGGGCTAAAATTGATGGGGTTTCCGGCTTTTATAAACCACGCAATACAGCCGAAATACAACAACAGATCAGCAATTTTCTATCTTCTCAAAGCATCAGTATTGATGATATCGATTTGGTGCTTACCGGTAAAAATGGAGATACAAAAAACGATAGCGTTTATCAGCAGATGCAACACGCTGTTTTTATCGAAACGCCTGTCATCGGCTACAAACACCTTTGCGGCGAATACCCCACCTCATCTGCATTTGCATTGTGGCTGGCGGCGAATATCCTTAAAACGGGGGGTGTTCCTGCGGCTCTTGAACAGGCGGGTACACCTGTAAAAAAAATCCTCATTTATAATCATTATCAAAATACCCATCACTCGTTAATCCTGCTCTCGGCATGTTAAACTTCAGGAATACCAATATCCTATTTGGTTGCCTGCTGGTATTACTGGTGGGGGCTCACCTGCTGTATGGAATACCTTTACGGGCCTGTGTGGTGCCGGCTTTTGTTTACTTGCTCATCCTGTTTTATGGCTGTTATTACATCGGCTCCAACTTTTTTATACCAGTGATGTGTTCCGGAAAAACGAATAAAAAGATCATTGCCATTACTTTTGATGATGGGCCCAACAGTGAACATACGCCGCAGGTCCTGAACATCCTGCAAAAGCATCATGTACCTGCCGCTTTCTTCTGCATAGGCAACAGGATAGCCGGTGAAGAGGCTGTTTTGAAGCAGATTCACGAACAAGGCCATATCATAGGCAACCATAGTTTTTCCCATCATTTTTGGTTCGATCTGTTTTCATCTGCAAAAATGCTTGATGATATGAAGTTGATGGATCAGGCTATGAAACAAGCAACCGGTTTAACCCCGCTCCTGTTCAGGCCGCCTTATGGGGTTATCAATCCCAACCTTAAAAAGGCTATTATCAAAGGAGACTATGTACCCATTGGCTGGAGTGTACGTTCGATGGATACGGTGATTCATGATCCTCAAAAATTATTAAACAAAGTTGCGGGCCGTTTAAACCCCGGTGCTGTTTTCCTGTTTCATGATACAAGCGCCGCAACAATTTCGGCTTTGCCCCCGTTTATTGAACAGGTTAAAGCACGGGGATATCAAATAATGCGGCTGGATAAAATGCTAAATTTACAGGCTTATGCGTAGATTGATTTTTGCAGAAGAAAATACAAATAGCTCCCCTCTTGAGAGGGGGTGCGAGGGCTATATGCGTTGGCTGGGATGTGCCTCTGCGATTAGCTTATCAATGCAGAAACACACCCCTACACCCCTCTCAAGAGGGGAATCGCACAAGGCCGCGCTTTTTAACATTTCAAACTCCCCTCTTGAGAGGGGGCGCGAAAGCAACGAGCGTTGGCAGGGGTGTGTCTCTGCAATTAGCCTATCAACGCAGAAACACACCCCTCCACCCCTCTCAAGAGGGGAATCGCGCAGGCCTCTGCTTTTTAAATTGGCAATGATTTTAGTAGCTTTTATTTGTTTAACTTTTAATGCCTATGCCCAACACGCAGGCTACACCCAGCTAACTGATCTCACCAAATTTAAACAGCAGTTTGCCGAAGTTGCCGAAAAAACCAACAGCATTAAAAGTGATTTTACGCAGGAGAAAAGCCTGAGCATGCTATCGGAAAAGATCAGCTCCAAAGGAAAATTCTGGTATCGGAAACCCAATATGCTGCGCATGGAATACACCCAGCCTTTCAGCTACCTCATGATCATGAACAAGGATAACGTGTACATTAAGGATGGCCAAAAGGAAAACAAAGTATCAACCCGTTCCAACAAGGTATTTAAGCAGATCAACAAAATTGTGGTGGATTGCATCCAGGGAACGGCCCTCAACAGCGCCGATTTCAAGTCTGCCGTTTATGAAAACAAGGGCACTTACCTGGTTTCCCTTTCCCCGGTTAATAAGCAGCTGAGCGAGTTTTTCAAAACCATTGAAATTACTGTTGATAAAAAGGACTATTCTGTAAACACCATCCAGATGCTGGAAAGCTCTGGCGATAGTACCACCCTTCGTTTCACTAATAAAGAGATCAATGCCAATATCCCGGATGCGCTTTTTGTTATTAAGTAGCTGCCTGCTGATCCTTGCCGGCTGTTCATCCGTTTATAAAAATCTGAAGCCGGCAGACGGCAACGTACGTGAGATCAGGAAATTTGCTCCTGATTTTACGCGGGCGCTTTACAAAACCGAGGTAGATGTAATAGGTGGTCACCATTTAAGCGGGCTGCTGCTCATTAAAACCCTGCCCGATAAAAGCATCCGCATGGTATTCAGCAACGAGATGGGTTTTAAATTTTTCGATTTTGAGTTTAAGCCCGATGGCGGTTTTAAGGTATATTACATTATTAAGCAAATGGATAAACGCCCGGTGATCATTACCCTGCAAAAAGATTTTGAATTGGTAATGATGCGCAAACAAAACCCCGAAACAGGCTATCTGCGCAAGGATGGCGACTACCTATACTATGTATTTCCGCAGGAAAAAGGAGCTAATTACTATGTCACCAATAAAGCAGGAACAGAGTTGATCCGCATAGAGCGCTCATCCGACAGGAAACCGGTTGTGCAGGCCATTATGAAAGATTTTCATGACGGTATCCCCGATACCATCGGCATCAGCCATAAAAATTTCAAGTTTAACATCGGCCTCAAACGTTTGGAAAGATAATGCTCAAGGATACTTTTTTTACTTTCAGCCCGCCTGAAATTGATGGCAGTTTATTCAAGACAACCATCACCCTTAACCCAGCACATGATATTTTTAAAGGGCATTTTCCCGGCCAGCCCATTGTGCCCGGCGTTTGTATGATGCAAATGGTAAAGGAAGTTTTAGAAAATCAGTTGGGTAAAAACCTGCAGCTTGTTAAAGCGGATAATATCAAGTTTCTATCGTTTATGGATCCTGGTCAGCACCGGCAGGTTGAATTGGATATAAAGATTAACATAGCTGATGAATTGATTAAAGCCGATGCGCAGTTGCTGAATGAGGGGATCGTATTTTTGAAATTTAAGGGGGTGTTTAATAAGAACTCTAAATAAATTGTCATTTCGATACGAGGAACGAGTGAGAAATTTATACGCCCAGCAAAGTCCACTTTACAGGGCGCACAAGATTTCTCTTTCGCCCCCGACTCCAACCTCCCCGGCTTTATCGAAATGACAATTTTCTATATTTTGGTATCAATTCTGAGCAATCGCTTTTGCGCTTTTCCCCAACCTGATAGCCGCCAACAGGTAATAAAAAGCACCAAAGGCCGAGTATCCTGCCAAATTCACAATCCCCATATTAGGCGAATTAGCCATTGCTATAAATGATACACCCGCAATCATGGACTGGCCGCCACTCAATATCATTGGCCATTGGCCGCCAAATTCTTTACGTCTTTTTAGGCCTAATACCAGTTGGATTAACCCTGTTAACAAAGCCCAGGCACCGAATACAATTAATGCAGCAGGCACTCCTTTGGTTATAGCAAAACCTACTGCCAGGGTTGTAATGATACTAATAGCAACGTTAACATATTGTGGTGTTACTGATGTGCCGTTACCCTGGTTAGCTCGAATATCAAGGAATGTACCCACAACATCCCATAGCGGATAGATGACGAGCAATACTGTTGCCGCAACTGGTGAGGTTTTGGCTAATAAGGATACCAATATTACCCAGGTAACTGAAAATGCTACCCTTATAAAATAAAGCTTGCGCAGCTCACGGGCTGTTTTAGCTGCTGCTGATGTTTCGATGATCAATGTTTTATTTACTGACATGACTTTCAATTTTGTTTTCGTTTTTGTTTGATGAAGCAAAATTGGGCACAAAACGGGGCAATAATTTTCACTTAGGTGAAAACCGGACGGGGCATTTGTCAGCAGAGTATCGTTTTTACGGCTTTTGTTGAGATAGCCGCTTTTTGATTCGTGTTAGCGATGGGTTTTTGATGCCTAAATAGGACGAAATGTGATAGGCTGGAATCCGGTTTACAATGTTGGGATGCTGGGCTACCATTTTTAAGTAACGTTCTTCGGCGGTATTAAATAAAAACTCTTCTGTACGGGCTTGCGAGTGGTTAAAGAACAGTTCGGCAATCAGGCGACCAAACCTTGGCCAGCCGGTCGGGGTTGTATAAAGATACTGGAGATCGGTATAATTGATGGATATGATCTCGGCATCTTCCATCGCCTGTATAAAATAAGCGCAGGGGTACTGGTTAATAAAGCTCCTGAATGATACCAGAAATTGCCTTTCGGAAAAAAAATAAATATTCTTCTCTTCCTGCGTTTCGGGATGCACGTAATAAATCCGGAACAGGCCTTTGGTTATCAGCGCCAGATCGGTACATACAACACTTTGCATATTAAAAAAATCACTCTTAACAATTTTACGGCTGCGCCAGTAAGGCAGGCTAAGGGCAACATCATTTGCCGATAGCTCTGCAAACTTGCCAAGCAGTTCGTTCAATACCTCCTGTTTTTCGTGCATAGTGTAAAAAATGTGTAATCATCTCAAATATCGGTACAAAAACCCACACCCTTTTTCACCTGGGTTAATCAAATGAGTGTTTAATTTCTTATTTTACATTCAAACTAAATTCAGGATAAAAAACAATTGTTAAAAAAATCAATCAGCATCATGAAAAACATAAAATTATCGCCCCATGTTAATGAGTTTGATCGAGGTAGCCCTTTTCCTGGGCGCCATCATACTGGCGGTATCTGGCCCGCGAAAAAACAAAAAGAAAGAAAATAAGATCAATGCCGATGCTCTCCTGCATTCTGAATATCACGTTACAGAAAACGGCGGACTGGAGCACATAAAAAGCAATTATTGAAATTTTATCACTCCCCTATCAATAACCGGGACATACTTCTAAATAAAAAGAAACCGCCCCAAGTAATTTTGCGGCGGTTTTTTGTTTATTTTACGGCTTTATAAACCCCTGTCCATCTCCCGGTTTGAAATACATTTACAGTTTTTTATTTTTCAGCTTAGTTTACAGCGGCCTGTTTGCACAGGTAAAAGTTAGCGGCAAAATAACCGATACTTCAAAAGGCCCGGTAACCCTGGCGGTTGTTAACCTTCAGCAGCAGCACTCCGAACAAATAAGGGCAGTACAAACCGATTCGTTGGGCATGTTTTATTTTACCACCGTTGATAAAGGTGACTATCGACTAACCATCACATACACCGGCTATCAAAAAACAGAAATTAAACTAACCCTGCAGCATGATACCACCTTATCCATCACCCTTACTGACCTTACCACACAGCTAAATGAGGTGACTGTAACAGCCGGCAAGGCCACTGTTGAAAACAAAAGCGATAAGCTGGTTTATAATGTATCAACCAGCGCAACATCAGCGGGGGCTGACGCACTTACTGTTATTGGCCGGGTACCGGGCGTAAAGGTTGGTGATAATGAGCTGGGCATTGCGGGCAAGGGCAGCGTTAAAGTGATGGTAAGTGAAAGGCTGGTACAACTGGCCGGTACCGATCTGCTCCGCTACCTGCGTTCGTTATCTGCAAGCCAGCTGGCCAGTATTGAGCTTATCAAAAACCCGGGCGCCGGCTATGATGCCGAGGGGAATGCCGGGCTCATCAATATCACCCTCAAACACAGCAAAAAACAAGGTTATTCGGGCAGTGTGCAGATCAACGATAAACAATGGCTGCATAACCCGGCCACTGTTTATGGCACCGGCAATTACTGGTGGCTTAATGCCAGTGGTGATATCAACTACAATTCGGCCAAATTATCGGCCTATGCCAGCGTAAATATTGATCATGACCACGAATTGGAAGGCTTTGAAACCGATATTTATTACCCCAAACAAACCTGGCTGCAAACTGATACCGGCAATTACCGCTATCATAATTTAAACTTTATAGCCGGTGCCGATTACCGCCTGAGCCCTAAAGTTACCATCGGCGTAAATTACCAGGGCGGGAAAAACACTTATGACGGGTCGGACCATGTGAATAACCCCATTATCAACAACAATACCGGCGCTGTGGATTCAACATTAAGAACTTATGCCACCTACCATCCTGTAGCCATTAGCAATGCAGTTAACCTGCATAGTACTATAAACCTGGATACAGCCGGCGCCAAACTGGTGCTTAATGCCGATTACTTTAACTACTACCGTACCGACCGGTCTGATTTTGAAAGCAATACCTACCTCGCTAATGGCTCCCCGAATGCTGCCAGCCGCAACCGTTATCATGATACCAACAAGCAGGATATCAATATTTATACTTTTAAAGCAGATGCTGTTGTGCCTGTCAAATACGCCCGTTTTGCATTTGGTGCTAAGCTCAGCTTTATCAACAATTACAGTAATGCATTTTACTATAAAAAAGCCGCTAACGATTCACTGCGTTATGACGATAACCTGAGCAACGAGTTTACTTATACCGAAAACACCCAATCGGTTTATGGCAGCATAAGCCGAGAGGATGGCAAATGGAAATACCAGGCGGGCTTACGGGTTGAACGTACCGAAACCAAAGGCTTTTCACATACGCTTAACCAAACTACCATTAATAATTACACTAAACTGTTCCCTTCGGCAACAGTGAGTTACCAGGCGGGTGTTGATCATAGCCTTGCGCTAAATTTTGGCAGGCGTGTGAACCGCCCAACCTTCTGGAACCTTAACCCTTTCAAGAGCCTGTTTACAGCTTACAGCTACGGCGAAGGCAACCCCTATCTTCAACCCGAATACAATACTAATTTTGAGCTTTCGCATACCTACAAAAACAGGCTTACGTCGGCTATATTTTTAAATGTTACCAACAACGGGTTTAACGGCGTTACCATTGCCCGGCCGGATACCAACCTGGTTTATTCCACGCCACTTAATTTTATAAAAACTTACAGGCTGGGTGTTTCCGAAAATTATTCGATACAATTGCTAAAGTGGCTTGACAATAATAACCAGCTCACCTTTTACCATACCGATGCCAAATCGGCCCTTAACTCGGTGAAAAACATCAGCGGGTTTGGAGCCTATATCGCTACCAACAATAATATTTATTTTAATGCCGGTAAAACCTTTGCCGGTGCGGTAAACTTCTGGTACCAGTTTCCGGAGATAGACCATATAGGCCGCAGCGACGCTTATTACAAACTCGACCTCGGCCTCAAAGCATCCGTTTTTAAAAAGAAAATAGATGTTTCATTGGTGATGAACGATGTTTTCAGGAGCAGCGCAACGGCAGTTACTACTGTAGTGAACGGGGTAAGGCAAAAATACACCAACTTCCAGATTAACAGGTATGCCCTGCTCGGCATCAGCTACCGTTTCGGCAACAGCCAAAACAAAGCCGAAAAACAGGATACCGGCAACCAGGATGAAAAAGGTCGGATCCATTAAAAGCAAAAAAGGAGCTGTACAAGCTCCTTTTAAACAATCACAAAACAAAATAAGGTTACATTTTACCTGTAGTATCCTTGCTCATCTTACTTTTCTTCATTTTGCTTTTTGACATTTTATCTGAGCCCATTTTGTCTTTCGACCTTTTATCGTGGCTCATTTTGCCTGAAGCCATTTTATCGTGGCTCATTTTGTCTTTACTCATTTTATCCTTTTTCATTTTACCGGTATCGCTAAGGGCGATAACATTATGCAAAGGAGTTGAGGTTTTGGCCTGTACATTGGCTGTAAGGCTGGCAATAGCAAAAGCGGCGATAAGGACGCCTGAAATGATTGATCTGATTTGATTTTTGATTTTCATGTTTGGTCTTTTAGTTAATTATCTGCTCCTTAGTCGGCCCGGGAGGTCAATCCTTACAATGTATTTCATTTTAATTGTGGCACATACCAATTCGTGTCAATCCAAAAAAATTCGTGAAATTCGTGCACACTCAACTCACCCACATTAAAGCTACCTTATGGACATCAGCCAGGCACAGCAACTTGTAGATAACTGGATCAAAACAACCGGCATCAGGTATTTTAATGAGCTTACCAATACCGCCATTTTAATGGAAGAGGTTGGCGAAGTAGCCAGGATCATGGCGAGGCAATACGGCGAGCAATCATTCAAAACATCGGATACAGAAGTTAACCTGGCCGATGAAATGGCCGACGTACTTTTTGTACTCATTTGCCTGGCCAATCAAACCGGCATCGACCTGACCGAAGCCCTTGAAAAGAACATGGAAAAGAAAAGCATCCGGGATGCCGAACGGCATAAAAACAATGAAAAACTAAAATAGTTAAAATTAAATTCCAAGATTTTCAATTAAACAAAATTAAATTCTGTAATTTTTTTATTTAATATAATTTAATAAGGCAAAAACCGTTTAATCTAAAACAATTAAACAACCTTATTATGAAAACCTATTTTATACTGTCGGTAAGTTTTTTACTTGTACTGACATCCTGCGAACGTAACACAGAACAAAAAGAAAAGATTGCCAATGTAATGTTGGCCCCCGCTCCTCCTGTAGAAAAATCTGACATGGAAGCATTTAAAACGCCGGCAGTTGTTGACGACAATCACATTTCTTCCAATACAACAATTACCGACACCGCCAAAAAGATCATCAAGGAAGGAGATATCCGTTTTGAAACCGGCAGCCCGAAGGCGGCGCGACAAAACATCGTTTCATCGCTCAAAAAGTTAGGCGGTTACCTTGCCGAAGAAAATGAGACCAACAGCGGCGAAACCAATCAAAAGGAATACAGCCTCAAGATCAGGGTACCCTCTAAAAACTTTGATGCTTTTTTAAATGGCCTAACTTCCAGTGCAGATCATATCGACTCCAAAAACATTCACATCAGGGATGTGACAACGCAGTTCATCGACGTTAAAGCACAAATCAACAATAACAAACAGTTGGAGCAGCGTTATTTGCAGCTGGCAGCTAAAGCCACCAAAATGACCGACCTGCTGGCCATAGAAGATAAGCTTGCCGCTATCCGTACCGAAATTGATTCGGCACAAGGGCAGTTGAACTATTTAAGCAGCCAGGTTAGTTACAGTTCGCTGGATATCAGTTTTTACACCAGGCAGGGCAACCTGGTTAACAACGGCAATGCTTTTGGCTATAAGTTTAAAAACTCACTGAGTACCGGCTGGGATACCATGCAAAACATGTTCTTTTCAATAGTATCCCTGTGGCCTTTAATATTTGCCGCCTTAATTGTTTACCTGTTAATCATCCGCTGGAAAAAACGGAGGAGGGCAACTGTGTTAACAGAGGCATAAGAAATATCGCTAAAGTTAATTTAATATTAAAATTATAAAAAGACCAATGCAAAAAGGTATTAACTGATGAAGATTTAATTAAAAGGGTAGAAATTTTACCAAAATATTTAATAAATGCTTGATAAGTAGAAATTTAACACCTAATTTTAAGCACCTAATTAATTGATCATGATCCGTGTACGGTCTAAAGTTGTACTGTTGGTTGCCCCCCATGTAGTTGGCCTTGAGGTATTGCCTAATAACAAGGTTTTTAAACATATTTCAACCATTCCGGCTATTTTTCCATGCATACACGATATCAAACCCAACCTGCTCATACTTGATTACGACTATCTTGTTAAAGATATCGAAAAGATCCTCCGCCGTTTAAGCGCAAACATTGCATACAAAAACATCAGGATCTGCTGCTATAAAAATAAATGGCACTCCAAAGTTGATCCTTTCCTGAAAACATTAGGCGTTGACCATATTTTTTATGCTGAGGATATGCAGGACGAAGTCACCAGGAAAAGCGTATTCGACGCCATTGGCAATGTTATAATGGACGGGACGTTTTTTAGCTTATTAAAGCCGGTGCATTGAGTGCCCGTTTCTCTTAGATATCATTGCGAGCGTGGCGCGGCAATCGCACCCAAGCATGCTCACTCTGTATACAGCGCTGCGCTGGTAATAACGTGTTTTAATTCTTATATCATGGTTCTTGCCATCCTGATTCTTAATGTCTTGCTTCCTGATTCTTGATCTCTTGCTTCTGACTTGTCTTGCCTCTCCTCTTAAATTACTACATCACCCTCAAAAACCCTCACAGCAGGCCCTTCTAAAAAGATCTCTGTAAAAGCGCTGCCATCATAATCAAAACGGATATTGAGGTTCCCTCCCAATACTTTTATGGGAGTGGTGATATGGCCGGTTTGTTGTTTGTGCTGCGCCATGGCCAGGGCAACGGCAGTTACGCCTGTACCGCAGGCAAAGGTTTCATCCTCTACCCCGCGCTCAAAAGTGCGTACAAAGTAGCCCTCCTCCATCGGTTCAACAAAATTTACATTAATGCCGTTTTTGCGGTAGGTGGCATTGTTGCGGATGGCATGGCCCTCCTGGTAAACGTTGCGCTGTTCAAGCCCGTCAACCAGTTTTACATAGTGCGGCGAGCCGGTGTTAAGCACATAAGCGTCGGCATCGGTATTAACTTCGTTTACGTTGATCATTTGCAGGCTCACCCAATCGCCTTCATCTGAAATTTTGGCATAATGCGGACCATCTACCGCCAAAAATTCAGTTTCGGAATTGATAACGCCTAAAAATTTGGCAAAAGCCACAATGCAGCGACCGCCATTGCCGCACATGCTGCTCGGCTGGCCGTCGGCATTGTAATAAATCATCTCAAAATCGTACCCTTCCTTGTTTTGCAGCAGCATCAAGCCATCGCCCCCGATACCGAAACGACGATCGCACAGGTAAGAAATCAGCTTAGGATTATGATGATCAACGCGGTTATCGCGGTTATCAATCAAAATAAAATCATTTCCTGCACCCTGGTATTTATAAAAATGTATCTTCACAATTATCCTGTTAATATCAGCCCCCTTAGTCTTCAACAAAACCCGTGCTAACAATTAAAATAGCCGATGTTTATCTATTTAACAAATTTTAACAAAAAACGGGATAACTAATCATTGATTATCTCGTCTATATGGTATTAAATTTGATCTGTAAAATAAGTAAACTTAATAATAAGAAAGGCAAATAATAAATGAAAAAGATTGGTTTAACACTATTAACCGCTTTTGTTGGAGGTGCGATGGCCTTAGGTGTATACAAGGTTATCGAAAACAAGTACTCTGACAACCTGAGCTTTGAAGACAAGCAAAAGGTATATTTTACAAGCAACCCAATGGCTGCAGTTTCATCAACCGGCGATCTGGATTTTACCCAGGCAGCAGCGGCAGCAACCCCGGCGGTGGT
Organism: Mucilaginibacter sp. cycad4; assembly: GCF_034263275.1. Lineage (NCBI taxonomy): Bacteria > Pseudomonadati > Bacteroidota > Sphingobacteriia > Sphingobacteriales > Sphingobacteriaceae > Mucilaginibacter > Mucilaginibacter sp. cycad4. Next base: position 5,518,449 of record NZ_CP139559.1, read on the forward strand.
TTACATCCGCACTACTTACACTAACAAAGCCGGCGGCGGTCAGGATCAGCTGGAGCAAATGTTTGGCGATATGTTCGGTCAGCGGGTGCGCCCTCAGGGGCCGCAAATGGCATCAGGCTCTGGCGTTATCATTTCGCCCGATGGTTACATTGTAACCAACAACCACGTGGTTGAAAAAGCCGATAAAATTACCGTTGCCACTAATGATCACCGTACTTTCAGCGCCAAAGTTATCGGCACCGACCCAAGTACAGATCTTGCCCTCATTAAAGTGAGCGCTACCAACCTGCCAATTGTAAAATTAGGCAACAGCGATGACGCTAAAGTTGGCGAGTGGGTTTTAGCTGTGGGCAACCCCTTTAACCTAACATCAACCGTTACAGCAGGGATCATTAGCGCCAAAGGCCGTAATATTGGTATCATTGGCAGCGAAAACAATGATGACGACAATCCGTTTGGCCGTACCCGCAACCAGTCGACTCCTAAGCTGAACAAAGCTATCGAGTCGTTTATCCAAACTGATGCGGCCATTAACCCTGGTAACAGCGGTGGCGCACTGGTTAACACCCGCGGCGAACTGATCGGTATTAACGCCGCTATCGCTTCTCACACCGGCTCGTACGAAGGTTATGGATTTGCTATCCCTGTTAACCTGGCTAAAAAAGTATTAAACGATATCAAGAAATTCGGTACTGTAAAACGTGGTTTTGTAGGTGTAACTTTCACCGAGCTTAACCCCGACGTAGCCCAAAAACTCGACGTAACAACCACTAATGGCTTGTACGTGAACGACCTTGTACCGGGCGGTGGTGCCGAACAGGCAGGTTTGCGCAAAGGTGATATCATTGTTAAGGTTGAAGGTCAGCCGGTTTATGAATCATCTGATCTGCAGGAACGCGTAGGCCGTTTACAGCCCGGCGATAAGATTAACGTTACTGTACTGCGCGATGGCAAGGACAAAGATTTCGCGGTAACGCTTAAAGGCGATGCCGTAGCGCCATCAAACCGCATTGCAGCATCAAAGTCGGCCGAAGAGCTGTTTAACAAACTGGGCGCAAGCTTCCACGCTTTAACCCCTGCCGAAAAAAACAGGCTGCATGTTAACGCCGGTGTACTGGTAACCCAGGTACGTGAAGGAGGTTTATTTGACGCTGCCGAAATACCTGAAGGCGTAGTGATCACCAGCATTAACAAATTGCCTATCGCCAGTATCGATGATATTGACAGGGCAATTGTAAAACCGATCCAGGGCAATATTATCATTGCCGGCATCTACCCTGATGGTTCGCACTTCAGCAGCGCGTTCCCGGCTCAATAAGTTTTTTTTAAGTGATTTTGTATATTGAAGCCCCGGTCTCTTTTGAGATCGGGGCTTTGTTTTTATGGAGAATTTTCGGGACTTGAAAGGGCTTTTGTGGTAATTAACTTACATCGTCGCCCTCTTGGCCGGGCCATAGCCGTTAACCTAAGCAATTGTTTGAACAAAGGGTTTTAAAAATCCCCTCTCGAGAGCAGGGCCGTTGCATTCTACTATTCAGTTCTTAATAACACGCACGATTAAGCGTCTACGCTTGGTCGTTTGCCTTAATTGAGCGTCCACGCTCCCGTAATATGTTATAAACGTAAGCGTGGACGCTTACTTTGGTTATAATTCAAGCGAAGGACGCTTGAACTTGCGAAACATAAATTAGAATGCAACAGCCCTGCTCTCGAGAGGGGGCGCGGAGGAACGAGTGGTGGCAGGGGTGTGTTTCTGCTACAAGCTTATCAAAACAGAAACACACCCCTCCGCCCCTCTCAAGAGGGGAATCGCACAATCCCGCGCTTTTTCTTCCTTAAGTTAACGGTTATGTTGGCCGGGCGGGGGCCAGTTACTTTACCTTAGATGCAAAGTAACCAAACATCAAGACAAAAAAATGCTTCCTCACGCAGGCCATACTCCCAGGCCCGCTTTTTTGTCGACCCGGCGCACTTTTGTTTTGGAGATTATAATAACTTTTTCCCTTATTAAACCCAGCGCCTTTGTCTTGTTTCCTGACTCTTACCGTCTTGCTTCTTTGCTCTTACTGTCTTGCTTCTATCCTCTCCTCGTCGGCAGGCAAGCTTCGGGCGAAAGCGGGCAGAACAATGGTGGGTGGTGCGGCTGCAGGGGCATAGCAAGTTTTTGCAGAAGCGAAGGCCTGTGCAGCAGGGCAAAATAATTGCGGCCCGTGGTTCTGCCCGCTTTGCAGGGCGAAGGCCGGGGAAGGCAAGCGGGCGAAGGCCTGTGCGGCAAAGAAGCCTCCCTGCCGACTTGACTTTTTGGTTACTTTTGTGTCAAGACAAAAGTAACAGCCCTCCCGCGGCAATTGAGCGGGGCCGATGTTAGTTAAATACCACTATGGTTATTTAAACACCAGCACCACTTTACCAACAGTCCTCCCACTTTCCAGTTGCAAATGCGCATCGGCCATTTGCTCAAACGGAAACACTTTGGATACGTGCGATTTAATGATCCCTTTTTGCAGCAATCCCGCAATGGCGGCCATGTTTTCGGCATTGGGTTTTACCCGGGTGTTGTGGCCATTAATGCCCAGGGCGTTGGCTTTGGGGGCAACGGCTTCGTTCATGCCCGAAACGATGCTTATAATGGTACCGCCTTTTTTCATTACCTGCAACGAGCGGTCAATGTATTCGCCGCCAATGGTGTCAAGTACAAAGTCGATATCATGAGTAGCGGTTTCAAAGGGCTGCGCTTTATAGTCGATATGCTCATCGGCACCCAGGGCCAACACAAAATCGCGGTTGGCAGCCGAGGAAGTGGCAATAACATAGGCGCCCAAATGTTTGGCTATCTGCACAGCATAATGACCAACCCCGCCGGATGCAGCGTGGATCAGTACACGGTCGCCGGGTTTAACAGGCGCATTGGTGTGGAAAGCCTGCCAGGCGGTAAGCGCGGCAAGCGTAGCTGCGGCAGCTTCCTCATGGCCGATGCCCGCAGGTTTCAATGCAAGCTCATTAGCTTTGGCCTTAACATATTCGGCATAGGCTTTACCGGTTTTGGGGAAATCTATCATGGCAAAAACTTCGTCGCCGGGTTTAAAACCGGTAACATCCGCGCCCACTTCGGTTATCTCTCCCGAAATGTCCCAACCTAATATTATCGGCGACTCATCCTTAATAAGTGCGGAAATACCTTTTCCCGAGCGGGTTTTAACGTCGACAGGGTTTATACTGATGGCTTTCAGTTTTACCAGCACTTCATCGGCAGCTATAGTTGGTACAGGTATTTCGGCCGGCACAAGGTTTTCAACTCCGCCAAAGTTTTTTAAAATTATTGCTTTCATATTTTGATGTATTCATTTGATATCCCAAAGTTATGGCACCGTAAATAAAATCACGGGGATAAATGAGGAATATAATTTAGTGTTTTAACCTCTCTTACTCTAAACGCCATCTTTTAGCTCAGGTTTTGTGAGATGGAGTGAGGTGAGGTAAATCGGAAAACACCTTGTTGTAACTAACAAACATCGTCGCCCTCTTGGCCGGGCGGGGCCCAGTTACTTTACCTTAGATGCAAAGTAACCAAACATCAAGACAAAAAAATGCTTCCACCCGCAGGCCATACTCCCAGGCCCGCTTTTTTGTCGGGCCCGGCGCACTTTTGTTTTCGAGATTATAACAGCTTTTGCCCTTTATTAAACATTTTATTGTCTTGTTTCTTGGTTCCTGACTCTTGCCGTCTTGTGTCTTTCCTCCTCATTCTCTTGTTTCTTGATTCTAACGGGCTTGTTTCTTCTTCCAAACTCCTATCTTTAGAAACGTGATTAAAGTAACATGCGCCATTATTGTTAATACCGACGGACTTGTTTTTGCTGCCCAGCGAAGCGCGACAATGAGCCTGTCATTAAAATGGGAGTTTCCCGGCGGTAAAATTGAACCCGGCGAAACCGCCGAAGCCTGCCTCATCCGCGAAATTAAGGAAGAGCTTCATGTGGATGTTGAAATTGTTTCTTCTTTGCCGAGTAATACGCATCAATATCCTAATGTTACTATACAACTGATTCCCTTTGTTTGTAAGATCACCGCTGGCGAGGTGTTGCTTAAGGAGCATCTTGATTTCAAATGGTTAGCTAAAGATGAATTGTTAGCTTTGGATTGGGCGGAGGCGGATGTGGCGATTGTTAAATATTATATGAAAACCTAAATGTCAACACTTGAATTAGGCTTGTATGAGCAACTTATCACGAAGCTCATATCAAATAAATTACAGACCGTTAATAACGATACCTTCTTCGTTAAGAGCACACTGCTCGACAAAGAAGAAGCGTCCAGATATCTTAGTGTTTATTTATCCGAAACTATAAAGTTTGCACTTAACGAAATTAAAGGCGATGACAAAGTTCTTAAGCAAATTGAATTGTCAAATAAGATAATTCAATTATTAATAAATGCTTTACCCGATATTAGCTTATCCGGCAATTTAATTGAAGACGAAGGCAAAATTCTGAACGCAGTATTTTCAACGTTAGACAACCCACATAACAAGTTAGAAGAAAGAGTTAAATTAATCACACCATATACTCGGCTAAGCCAGAGTGAGCTATTTACAGGTAACAATGTAGGCGTTTCGTTGGAAAGTGAAATCAAAAAGGAAATTCTTTCATCTGACGAAATTTGTTGGTTAGTATCTTTTATCAAATATTCGGGCATCAGAATATTTAAGGATGAACTGGAAGAATTTACCAGCAGTGGCAAGAAACTAAAGATTATAACCACATCGTATATGGGAGCTACTGATGTGAAAGCAATTGAGTTTTTATCCAAGTTGCCTAATACAGAAATAAAAGTATCCTATAACTCAGATCATGAGCGCTTACACGCCAAAGCGTATTTATTTTTAAGGCAAACCGGTTTCAATACCGGGTATATTGGTTCTTCAAACATTTCACGATCAGCACTTACAAACGGATTAGAGTGGAACTTAAAAGTAACTTCCAAAGAAATCAGTCATATCATTGATAAGTTCAAAAAAACATTTGAAACCTATTGGGTTGATAAAGATTTTGAATCGTATATACCAGGTAGAGATGCGCTCAAGCTTGAAACCGCCCTCAAACAACAAAAATCATACGATAAGCAATCCATTACAACCTTCTTTGATTTAAAACCATTTCCGTACCAGGAAGAAATATTAGAAAAGCTAAACTCTGAAAGAGTTGTGCACAATAGATTTAAAAACCTATTGGTGGCAGCAACAGGCACAGGCAAAACAGTGATTTCAGCTTTTGATTATAAACGATTCAAAAACTCAAATTCAAGGGCTCGGTTGCTTTTTGTAGCTCATAGAAAAGAAATTCTTGAACAAGCTCAAAATACATTTCAGCATGTTTTAAAAGACCCCAACTTCGGCGAATTATGGGTAGATGGCATTACGCCTACTAATTATGAATACATATTTGCATCTGTACAAAGTCTTAACAATAAAATTCAAGACTTAACCTTATTATCCGATTTTTATGATTTTATAATTATCGATGAGGTACACCATGCTCCCGCATCAAGCTACCGCTCCATATTTGAAAAATTCAACCCTCAAATCTTATTAGGTTTAACAGCAACTCCGGAACGTGGGGATGGAGAGGAGGTACTAAAAGATTTTTGCAATGAAATTGCTGCGGAAATAAGACTACCGGAAGCCTTGAATAGAAAGTTACTGTCCCCCTTTCAATATTTTGCACTTTCTGATAGTGTCGATTTATCAAGACTATCGTGGAAAAACGGTAAATATGAGATAAATGAACTTACAAGGCTTTACACTGAAGATGATAGGCGAGTAAATGAAATTTTAGCCAATTGCGAAAAATATCTAACAGATATTAACGATGTAATGGCTGTTGGCTTTTGTGTCAGTCAAGATCATGCTCGCTATATGGCTGAAAAGTTTACTTTAGCAGGATTAAAGGCTGACTATTTAACATCTGAGACATCCAACAATCGGGATGAATTGCGAGCTCGACTTAAACGGAAAGAAATTAATTACCTATTTGTTAGAGACATCTTTAATGAGGGGGTTGATATTCCGGAAATCGATACAGTATTATTTTTACGACCAACCGAAAGTCTTACTATTTTCCTTCAACAATTAGGTAGAGGTTTACGTCTTGCCAACAAAAAAGATTGCTTGACCGTTCTTGACTTTGTTGGAAACTCAAGGCCGGAGTACGATTTTGAGCACAAATTCAGAGCACTTGTTGGTAAAACACATACGTCAATTATTACTGAGATAGAAGATGAATTCCCTCATTTACCTTTAGGTTGCTCAATAGTACTCGAAAAGAAAGCAAAAGAAGTTATTCTAAAAAACATAACAGCTGCAATAGGATTTAATAGAACACAACTAATAAACAAAATCAGCAGCTTTTATTTGCAAATAGCCTTGCCGTTAACTTTAAAAAACTTTATTACGATTCAGAATATTGACCTTTCTTTAATTTATAAAAACAAAAAATTTGGATGGAAAAGGCTATGTGCAGTGGCCGGAGCTATTAGTAACTTTGACGAGCCTAATGAATCGGTTTTAACTGGAGCTATCAGCAGAAAACTATTGCAATGCAATTCTATAAGTTATTTGCATTTTATTAAAAAGTTAATTGATAATAATTTTATTATCAGCAGCTTGAATGCAGAGCAACAGCAAATGCTTTTAATGTTCCATTACGATGTTTGGCAAAAAGCAGGACCAGAAGCTGGCTTTGATTCTATCGAAAAAAGTATACTACAAATTAGCAATAATCCAATCATGGTTGCTGAACTTCGGGAGGTTATTGATCTTCTAATTAGTAGAGTCGATTTTGTGGAAAAACCTATAGCTTTAGATTTCCCATTTACTTTACAAGTACATAGTCGCTATAATCGCGACCAAATTTTAGTCGCTATGCAACTACATAGTTTTGACAAAGCATCATCTAATAGAGAAGGCGTTGCGTTAAATAAGGAATTAAATACAGAAGCATTTTTTGTAACACTAAAAAAGTCTGATAAGGAATATTCACCAACGACTCTTTATGATGATTACGCTATAAACGAATACCTTTTCCATTGGCAATCACAAAATGCAACATCTCCTGAATCGCCTAAAGGATTATCTTATATAAACCATAAAGATGATGATAAGAAAATCTTACTTTTCGTAAGGGAGCAAAACGACAATGAGTTTGGATTTACCATGTCGTACGTATTTTTAGGAGAAGCCAACTTTACAAAATCAAGTGGATCAAAACCTATGAACATCGAATGGCAATTAAACGAACCTATGCCGGCTTATATTTGGAAAGAGAGTGGCAAGCTTGCTATTGGATAACCTTAAAAGTTCACTTATCTCCGATTGACAAACCCAATCATCCGGCATAACTTGCCGCATGCCCAATATTAAATTCAATTACCTCTATCGCGATGGCGGCAACTATAAAAACTTCAACAGTATTGTTTTTAACAACCCGCAAAGTATACTGTTACCGTCATTAGAACAATTGATTCGCTCCAAACTTATATCGATTATTGGTTTTACGTTGATCAATGGCAACTACCCGACCTTCACTTCGGCACCTGGGATAACGAGCTTGACCATACCTTTCATGAGTTTGAAAGTGTAGAATACACAGAGGAGGCTGCCGACAACGGAACGGATTTGGATTTGTTTATAAATATCCTTAAAAACTTACCATCCCTATAGCCCCGTAATCATTTTCGTGATATCACGAAAATGATTATTAAAAAATAGCGCTTAAATTTCACCAAAATGGTGGCGCTATATCGTCAGTACCCCAACCAGCCCACATCCGCCTAAAAGCATTTTCGCTAAAAAGCATCAAAAATCACCAAAAAAATCCACCTGCCGGCACTGCCCCAATTAAAGCACCTATTTTACTCTAAAAAGTTTTAATATTTGATTATCAAAACCTTACCATTGTTTCAGTTAAAATATTAATTATTTAACTATCAGCGTGTTTCATAAAAAAGGCGTCCCGCGTTTTCACGCTCAAAAAATGGAACACGCTCATTTTCGCAAAAACGGACAGCTTGCTTTTTTCATTTTTTCGTGGGGAATCAAAAAATTGGGACACCCATTTTTTTTCGTTATACTTGTAATCTATATAATACAGATAGATATAGTATTATTTAATCAAATAAACAAAATAATGCAAAGGCATAGGGGTAAAAGTTTAGAGTGTTGTAATAAAGTAAACGCGTTAAAAGCTTTATTCAATCACTTTAAAATGACAACCCATGATACCCGCTTTAATAATTTGGTTATTTAAAAAATATATCCGGCCTGCCCTCCAAAACAAAACTTTACCAACATTAAATATATCTGGTCCGCTAAGGTGGGCGGCTATGGTGCTGGCTTTGTTATGCCTCGCTGTGGGTGCCCTGGCGCAGGAGCAAACGGTTAAATACAACGTGCTGCACAGCGGCAAGGTGGTTGGCCACATGAACCTGTACCAAAAACGCCAGGGCGATGAACTGTACCTCAAAATGATCTCTGAGGTTAAAATGCGCTTCATTTTCAGCGTGAAGGTGGAGATTCAGGAGGAGAGCACTTTTAACAATGGCAAGCTCATGAGCTCGCAGGTATGCCGCAACGTTAATGGCAAGGAAAAGTGCAACCGCCAAACCAAAGCCGTAGCCACAGGCTACCAAACCATCGCCGAGGGCAAATGCGGCAAGGTGGAGCAAAAGCAAATTGCCGCCAACCTCATGCTGCTCTACTGCCACGAGCCTAACGACCAGGCACAGGTTTACTCGGATAACTTTCAGCAGTTTTTACAGGTTAAGCAGGTGAGCCCGCACGTGTACCGCATTGATCTGCCCGATGGTAATTACAATTTCTATAGCTATACCAACGGGGTGTGCAGCAAGGTTGATATCCACCATTCGCTGTACACTATCCAGATCCAGCTGGCCTGATTGATTTTTAACATTTGGGAGCTATGAATTTAACGGCCAAACAAGCTATCTTTAGCGCTAACATCTACCCCCTGAAAGTGGAATATAGCGATAGCACGGCCATTGGTTTAATTAAACAGGGAAGCCAGAAGGCTTTTGAGCGGCTTTTTAAAGATCATTTTAAAAGTCTGCACGCCTATGCCTACACTTTTTTAAAGGATGATGAAATGGCCGAAGAGGTAGTACAAAATGTTTTTTGCCGCATTTGGGAAAAACGCGATCAGCTTAAAACCGACGGCAGCATTAAGGCCTACCTGTACCGATCTGTACATAACGAAAGTTTGAACTATTTAAAGCACCAGAAGGTGCGCACCAGTTTCGGCGTGTATTATGCCGACGAAATGGAGCAGGTTGGTAACGATGATTCGGCCTCAAAAAAACTGCTCGCCGCCGAGCTGCAAAAGCATATTGAAAAAGCCCTGAGCGAACTGCCAGAGCAGTGCCGCATCATTTTTCAGCTCAGCAGGTTTGAGCAGCTTAAATATCAGCAAATTGCCGATCAGATGGGCCTCTCGATCAAAACCATCGAAAACCAGATGGGCAAAGCGCTGCGGGTAATGCGCCAAAAACTGGCCGAGTTTTTACCCATAATTTTATTGTTATTAATTAATTGGTTTGTATGAGCTATACCGGTATGCCTATAGATGATGATTTGCTGGTGAAATACCTGGTTGGCGAAGCCACGCCCGCCGAGGTGGAGGCTATACAGAACTGGATAGCAGCCTCGCCCGAAAACAGGCAGGAGTATGATAATTTTAAACTGATCTGGGATGAGAGCCGGCAAATAGCTTCCACCAAAACGCTGGATGAGGATGCTGCTTATCTCCGCCTGCAAAAACGGATCGGCAATACAGTCACAACGCCAACTCAACCGGCACAGCTTCGCAAAATGAAAACCAGCTGGTGGGTGGGCATAGCGGCTTCACTGCTGTTGGTTTGCACTGTGGCCTGGCTAACCCTAAGTCATTATTATGATAACAAGGCTATTGCTTTTGTTAAGATAGACAGCAAGACCAAAACCCGCGCGCAAACCCTGCCCGATGGATCTGTTGTTACGCTGAACAGCCACAGTACGCTTATTTACCCCAAAAAGTTTACGGGCAAAATCCGCCCGGTAACTATGCTGGGCGAAGCGTTTTTTAAAGTTACGCCTGATAAAACAAAACCTTTTATAATTAGGGTGAACGGTGTAACGGTTAGGGTAGTTGGCACGTCATTCAATGTAAAGAGCCGCAATGGCAAAACGCAGGTTATTGTTGAAACGGGCATTGTTAACGTAAGTGAGCAAACCAAAAACGTAAACCTCAATCCGGGCGAAAAGGTGCTGGTAACTAAAAAGGATGGCCTGCTTGCCAAAGAGAGCATCAAGGGGCGTTTGTATAACTATTATGCAACCCATGAACTGGTTTGCGATGAAACCCCGCTGTACGAACTGGTAAGCTCGCTGAATGAAATTTACGGGGCGCATATTGTTATCGGCAATAAAGCCATTGCTAACCTGCCTATCACCACGGTGTTTAAAGACCAGTCGTTAGATCAGGTACTGCTGGTGATCTCCGAAACGTTCAAGATTAAAGTGGAACGCGGAAAAAAGGGGATTGTGTTGAAGTAAGAGCAGTCATATTAAGAAAGCGTCATTTGGAAATCGGGCAGGGCTTTAAAGGAGAGGTGGCAACCCGACCGGGTCATGCTGAACTTGTTTCAGCACCCCACGGGACAGGTGGGCGACTTGATTAGCGAGCGGCTTAGCAAATGGGTATTGAAACAAGTTCAACATGACGCGAATTTTTTACGGAATATTAATGACCAATGACATAACCTAATATACACGTTAGATACTTATGTTGTATAAACTACATCGTTGCCTAAACTATACCATCACCCTGCTGCTCCTTACGGCCTTAAACGCTCATGCCGATTCTATCCTTTCCAAAAGCATCTCCGTCCATGTAACTGAAATGCGCTTAGGCACCGTACTTAAAACCATCGAACAAAAAGGCAACTTCTACTTTTCGTATAACAGCAACATCGTAAAAACCGACAGCCTGGTCACCATCAATGCCGATAACTGGACAATCAAAGAGGTCCTTGATCATATGCTCCGCTACCGCTTTGAGTACCGCGAATCGAAGAATTTTATTATCCTGAGATATGCGCCCCTCCAACTCACCATTGTTACTGACAAAGCCGCTACAGAAGGCGACAGCTACAACATCAGCGGCACCGTAACCGACGAGCAAACCGGCCGTAACCTACCCAATGCCAGTGTATACTCGCACGAGCAACTCCAATCTGTACTGACCGATAAAGACGGCCGCTTTGATATAAGCCTGCATAACGAAGGTCAGCCGATCACCTTAACCATAAGCAGGGAGTTTTATAAAGATACCACGGTTACTTTTTTAGCAGATGTTAACGTAAGGAGCACCGACACCACGCTGAAGAAAAAACGCAGCTTGCTGGGTTACATTCTTAGTGATGATTATTCGGGCGTAGAAAATACTTCGCTTGGCAAGCTGTTCCTTTCCACCAAACAGCAGATCCAGGCGGCCAATCTCGGCGGGTTGATAGCCCAGGCCCCCTTCCAGGCTTCGGCCATACCGGGCGTAAGCACCCACGGCAATTTCAGCGGACAGGTAGTGAACGTAGTTTCCCTCAACGCCGTAGGCGGTTACAATGCCGGGGTTGATGGCTTTGAAATGGGCATTATTTTCAATTTGGATAAAGGCGATGTTGGCGCGGTACAAATAGCTGGCATCTTCAATGTAGTTGGCGGTTCGGTAAACGGCATCCAGCTGGGAGGATTGTACAATAACGTATTAGGTAATGTGCGGGGCATTCAGCTGGCCCTGCTCCATAACAGCGTAAAACAAAACATGAATGGTTTACAGTTGTCAGCCTTATACAATCATACCCGCGGATCAGTCAGGGGCATTCAGTTAGGGGCGATAGGCAATATCGCAGGTAAAAATTCTGATGCTTTGCAACTGGGCGGGATCGGCAATATCGCACAGCAAAAATTTGGAGGCCTCCAGGTGGCAGGCTTATTTAACTATGCCAAACACCTTACCGGGGTGCAGCTGGCATTAGTTAACATCGCCGATACTTCATCAGGCTTCAGTATCGGGTTGCTGAACATTATTAACAGCGGTTACCATAAACTGGCTATCTCCACCAACGAAACGCAAAACATCAACCTTGCCTTTAAAAATGGCAACAATAACCTGTACACCATTTGGCAGGGCGGCATTCGGGTTGATGGCAACAGTAAATTATATTCTTTTGGCTTAGGCTTTGGGCGCGAGTTTGGTTTAGGGCAGCATCTGGCAATCAACACCGAAATTGGATCAAGCTACCTGTACCAGGGCACCTGGTTAAAAACCAATCAGCTTAATAAGTTCAACCTGGATTTTACTTATAAGGTAAGCCGCAAGTTTTCCATTTTCGCAGGGCCGTCGTTAAACTTTCTTTATTCAGACCAGCGTACACCTGTTGATGGCTACGCTTATACACGTGACCTGCATCATTCCTTTATCCATGATAGCCGTAACTGGAGCAGTTGGGTTGGATGGAGTTTTGGGGTTAATTTGTTTTAAACTGGCTTTTGTTGTATTTAACTAACTGGGAGGCTTCTTTGCCGCACAAGGAAGCCCCCTCTAAATCTCCCCCGGAAGGGGAGACTTTTTCGATCTGCATTTTTTTTAAGCCCTCCCTTCCGGGGAGGGTTGGGTGGGGCTTTTCGCCCGAAGCTTACCTGCCGACGAAAGAAAGAAGCAAGACAATTAGATATAAGAAACAAGAAAATGAGGGAGAAAGACACAAGATGGCAAGAGTCAGGAAACAAGAGAAAGATGGAAAATTAAATGACAAAAGTTATTATATCCCCAAACAAAAGTGTGCCGGGCCGACAAAAAAGCGGGCCGGGGAGTATGGCCCGTGGGGAGAAGCATTTTTTTGTCTTGATTTATTCGCAAAGTTGTTTTGCTTTGTAGATGCTCATGGGCTCGCTCCGCTCGGTTTTTGGTTACTTTTTCATCAAGAAAAAGTGACTGGCCTCCGCGGCCAAGAGCGGACGATGTAAGTTATAACCACAAAAGCTCTCCCCTAACCTCAACGCCTTCCCATCAATGAACTATTGAATCAATCCAAATCCCCGTTGCCAAAAGTATCCCCCTGGTTAATATCCCCGGTGTCGAAACCTTTTTTAAACCAGTACATACGCTGGGCGCTGGTACCATGGGTAAAGCTGTCCGGTTCAACCTGGCCCCGGGCTTGCTTCTGCAGGCGATCGTCACCGATGGCGTTGGCTGCGTTGAGGGCTTCTTCGATGTCGCCTTTGTCAAGCACATTTTTCATGCTTTTTTCATAATGCGCCCAAACGCCGGCATAAAAATCGGCCTGTAACTCCAGTTTTACCGAGAGCTTGTTGTATGCGCGTTCGCTCAATCGTGAGCGGGCTTCGTCCATTTTTTGCGAAATGCCTAAAAGATTTTGTACATGATGGCCAACCTCATGCGCTATCACATAAGCCTGCGCAAAATCACCGGCCGCTCCAAAACGGTTCTTTAACTCATCATAAAAGGAAAGATCGATATACACCTGCGAATCCCCAGGGCAATAAAACGGGCCACTTGCCGAGCTGGCATTGCCACAGGCCGATTTTACGTAATCGTTAAATATTGTTAACTGAGGCTTTTCATAAGTGCGGCCCATATCGTTAAAAAGTTTCGTCCAGATATCTTCGGTATCTGCCAAAACTACACGTACAAAATGCTTACCCGCATCCTCGGGACCATTATTGGCTGTTTGCTCCTGCCGTGGCTGATTGGTTGCCACCTGGTTAAGCAGGGCTGAAGGATCAACCCCTGTAAAAAAATAAATAGCGGCCGCTATAATACCAAGCACACCGCCGCCTATGGCTAACCGGCCACCGCCGCCGCCCCGTTCATCATTAACGTTATCGCTTTCGCGTCTGCCAAACCATTGCATACTTGTCCGGCTCCCTAAAGGGGGAGCCTCTAAGCACAATAATAAAAAAAGGGCCTGTTTGTTTGAACAGGGCCCTTACATTTTTTTAATCCCTCCTTTAGGAGGATACGTAGCGATGTGATATTACTTCACAATCTCAAACACCGCCTGGATCTGGAAGCTTAGCTTGATGTTTTTGAAACTGATATCCGAATCGCCAACATTGCTATCAGCCGATGCTTTGAATGTCATTACATTGGCTGCATACATCCTTGGCTGCGGAAAGCTGCTGTTATCGCTTTCGGTAATATTAATGGCGCCGCCCAGTTTTTCGCCAAGGGCAGCTAACAGGTAGGTTGCTTTATCGCGAGCGGCTAACAGGGCTTTGATTTTGAGGTCGCGTTTCAGGTCGGCCATTTTTGAATAGTCGTAACTTTCAATATTGGTAGCCTGAATACCTTTAGGATCAATTTTCGACATGATCTGGTTAAACTTGTTCAGGTCGCGTACGCGCAGGCCGTATTGTTTGCTGGCCAAAAAGTCGGGTGCTTTTTTCTTTTGATAAGTGTTATTCCAGGCCGATACATTGTTAACCGTAAAATCTGACGATGGAATGCCGGCATCTTTAACGGCCTTTTCCAGTTGGTCTTCCAGGTCGTTAATGGCAATGTGCTTTTTGCCGTCCATATATTCCTGTAGTGATATGGTCACGTTTATAATATCAGGAGTAACCTCCTGCTCGGCAATGCCTGTAACTTCAATTTTACGCCTAAGGTCAACATTCTGGGCAAAAGCGCCGATTGTAGTTGCTAATAGTGCGGCAAGGATAAATAGCTTTTTCATGTGTATATTATTTGATGTTATGACTAAGGTAACGTATGTTTAGTTTAATATGTAACAGTAAGGCTACAATTAATTACTAAGCCACCGGTATGCCCGCAAATAAATTGAGTTGCGTTTTTGTTTGGACGCTTTTGATATATCGCCCCATCCCTCAAACCCTTTACCCTTTTAATAGTTATACTACAACGCATTAAAGTTATTTGGCTATGAGATCGATATGGAAAGGTTCGATAGGTTTTGGATTGGTGAGCATCCCTGTTAAATTGTATTCGGCAGTGCAAACCAGCTCGCTTGATTTTGATATGCTGGATAGCCGTGACCATGCACGCATCCGTTTCCAGCGGGTAAACGAAAATACCCATAAGGAAGTACCTTATGATAAAATTGTAAAAGGCTATAAGCTTGATGAAGATTACGTGATCATGGACGAACAGGATTTTGAGGATGCGGCCCCCGAAAAAAGCAAGGTAATTGAAATTGAAAGCTTTGTAGATATTATCGATGTAAACCCCATGTTTTACGAAACATCGTACTATACCGAGCCCGATACCAAAAACAATAAAGCCTATGCCTTGCTTATCCAGGCGCTTACACAATCAAAAAAAGCCGGGCTGGCCCGTTTCGTGTTACGAAGCACCGAAAGCCTTTGCATAGTTCATCCGCTTAAAAATGTGCTGGTGGTAACCCGCATTCGTTTTGGGCAAGAGATTCGGGGCACAGAGGATCTTAACCTACCCGATAAGATTGATGTAAGTAAAAAAGAATTGGATATGGGCCTCACCCTCATAAACCAGTACGCCGAAGATTTTGATGTATCTAAATTTAAAGATGAGTATAACGATGAGCTGCTTAAGATCATCGAGGCCAAATCAAAAGGGAAACGCGCCAAAGTTAAAAAACTTAAACCGCGTAAAACCGGCAGCGACGACTTATACGACCAATTGATGGCCAGTTTAAAAACCAGGAAAGAAGCTTAGTTAAGTTGTAAGCCGGGGGCGTGAAAGTTTTAAGTCCGCCATTCAATTATTCCTCAAAAAGAGTCAACGTGTGTTGTTTTCAGAACTCATAGTTGCAGGTGTTTGGAAAGCTGACTTTTAAGAGATAAAATCCTTTGCATAGGCACGATTAAATTATCCTAATAATTAATTTTCTTTTTAAAAGAATAAATTTTGGCTTTGTGTTTGTAGTGTTTATCTCACAAAAATATTAAAACATCTATCATGGCAACTACTAAAGTAAAAACACCCGAACAAACTAATGATGTGCAGGAATCGGCCTTAAACGAATTATTTATTGATGAATTAAAAGACATTTACTGGGCCGAAAAACACCTTTCAAAAGCATTGCCTAAAATGGCTAAAGCAGCAACATCCGATGAATTGCGCTCGGCTATCGAAAACCACCTGGCCGAAACCGAACGCCAGATCATCCGCTTGGAAGATGCTTTCGCTTCAATCGGTCAAAAAGCTGTAGCTGTAAAATGCGAAGCCATGGCCGGCCTGATTAAAGAAGGTGAAGAAATTGTATCTGAAACCGAAAAGGGCAGCATTACCCGGGATGCCGGCATTATTTCGGCCGCTCAAAAAATTGAGCATTACGAAATTGCATCGTATGGTACATTGAAAACACTGGCCGGTGTGCTGGGCTATGACCATGCTGCCGAGCTGCTTGATTCAACCCTGCAGGAAGAAAAAACTTGCGACAGCCTGCTCACCCAAATTGCCGAAGCTGGTATCAACCAGGCATCAAAAGCAGAGAAAGCTTAACGTTTATTAGTTTTTTAAGAGCGGTCGTGAGGAGCTTTCCTTGCGGCCGTTTTTTTTAAACGAATATTTTATCTAAAAAAACTGTCATTTAGATGAGGCCGGACGGCCATAAGCATTGGGGCATATGATAATCGCCCCCTAACACCAGGTCGTATGTTAACGCTATTTCATAGGATTATTTTTCTGCCATTTATCCGTTTTGCCCAATTTCACGCAGATTTCATCATTTTAAGGCTCCCGGCTCCCCGTTAAGTCAATGTTAATTTTGACAGAAAAACAGCATTTACAAGTCCATTTTACACTATCCTGACTAAAATACCAATAGGGTCAAAAAATAAATTACTATCAATCAACCGATTAAATACTCGTGACTTTTGGATGAAAAATCGCATCTGATTTGTGTTGTTAATTTGCTGTGTGTTTAAAACAACATATATCAAAAACACAACAATAGTTATGAAAAATTTATTCAAAGTTTCAGCATTAGCCCTTGCATTTGCGGGCTTAGCATTTGGTGCAAAAGCACAAACATCTACACCTACTACCCCTTCTACAACATCAACTACAACTAAAAGCGGCATCCGTTACAGCATCGGTGTTGACGCAGGTATTCCACTTGGCGATTTCAAAGACACCCACAAATGGAATTTAGGCGGTTCGGTACAGGCTGATATCCCGGTTCTTTCAAACCAGTTATTTGTTACTGTTAACGCAGGTTACAACAACATCTTTGGTAAAAAAGATATCGGCGGCGTACAAGGCCTTGACGCTACTGATTTTCATTTAATCCCGGTTAAAGCAGGTTTGAAATACTTCCCTATCAGTAATTTCTACGTACAGGGAGAAGCAGGTGCAGCATTTTTGTTAAACAAATCTGACGTTGGCGCCAATAAATCAACTGCATTTGTTTATGCTCCGCAAGTTGGTGTTCAGTTCCCGGTAAGTGCAAGCAGCTTTATTGATGCTGGTATCCGCTATGAAGCAACTACCAAATATGCTACCGGTGTTGATGCAAGCAAAGTTAACTTTATAGGTTTACGTGTAGCGTACGGCTTTTAATATATGGCCCTACAAATACCTTGACATAAAAGGGGAGCTCATTCGGGCTCCCCTTTTTTATTATGTTTTTTTAGTTGATATGAACCTTTATAATTAAATAAATCGTATAAATTAGCACATTGTTTGTATTTTGACACGTAATATTACATTTACCGCACAATAATTGCTGAATATGAAAAGGATCCTCATCATTGATGATGAAGTTAATGTGGCGTTATTGCTATCGAAGTTTTTGACGCGGAATGGGTTTGACGTTAGTACGGCATCAAGCGGTACCGGGGGGATGGAAGCGTTGAAAAATAGTGAATATCAACTTGTCCTTTGTGATTTCAGGCTCGAAGATACCGACGGCCGCGAAATGCTCCGCAATATTAAAATCCAATATCCTAAAACAGGGGTTATCATCATCACCGGTTATTCAGATATTAAAATGGCTGTTGAGCTTATTAAAATGGGGGCTTATGATTATATCACCAAGCCGCTGTATCCCGATGAGATATTAAATACCATTAATAAGGCTCTTGAAACCCACCATGCCCTGGTTGAAATTGACGAGGAGCCGCAAGCGGCTATTTTACCTGAAAAAGCTAAAGTTAACACCGTAAAAAAAACAGTTTTTGCAGCGGAGTTTGTAACCGGTACCAGTCGCGCATCAAAAGAGCTTGCCCGCCAGATAGAACTGGTGGCGCCAACCAATTACAGCGTTATTATTTTAGGCGAGAGTGGTACAGGAAAAGAGTCCGTAGCCAAAAGCATCCACCTGAACAGTCCGCGGCATAACCAGCCTTTTATAGCCATGGATTGCGGCTCGTTAACCAAAGAGCTTGCAGCAAGCGAGTTTTTCGGCCACGAGAAAGGTTCATTTACCGGCGCTTTATATACTAAAATAGGCCATTTTGAAATGGCTAACGGAGGTACTTTATTTTTAGATGAAGTGGGTAACCTTTCGTACGAGATCCAGGCGGCTTTACTTCGTACCGTACAGGAGCGCAAGGTTAAAAGGATAGGCAGTACCAGGGAGATCGATCTGGATGTGCGCATTATCATTGCCACTAACGAAAACCTGCAGGAAGGGATCCAGAAAGGCCGTTTTCGTGAAGATCTTTACCATCGTTTTAACGAGTTTAGTATTTACATGCCGCCACTGCGCGAACGCGGGCATGACATCATTTTACTGGCCGAACATTTTTTGAAAATAGCCAACCAGGAACTTGGGCGTAATGTTGAATCATTTTCGCAGGAGGTTGTGGATTGCTTTATGAATTACCGCTGGCAGGGCAATATCCGCGAGCTAAAAAACGTGATCCGCCGTGCAGCACTATTGGCCGAGGGCAACGAAATCACGCTTAAAGCATTACCGCTTGAAATGTCGACCTATAAATTATCGTACGAAACATCGAACCATTACGCGCAGCATCATACCACATCGCATGTGGCGGAAGTACCCGAGGTGAAAGAACCCCGTCATGATCTTAAAAATGCTGCGCTCGAGGCCGAATATGAAACAATTATAAGGGTATTAAGGGAAGTTAACTTCAACAAGACCAAAGCGGCCGAGATCCTTAATATCGACCGTAAAACCCTGTATAATAAAATGAAGGCCATTAACCTTAAGTAACATGGGGGCTAATGAAGAAAAAAACGACGCCGAAGCCTTGCGTAAATTAAGGCACGATATAAAAAATCAATTATCAAACATTCACCTGGCACTTGAGCAGTTGCGGTATGAAATTCCCAACCCAACATCAGATTGTTTGTTTTACATGGATACCATAGCAATAAGTTCAACCCGGATCAATAAACTGCTTAACGATACTAACTAAAAAGCGGCGCAAATAATACTTGAAACGCTAAAACTTTTTGGCGTTTTTTTGTTTAAGCAAGTATCAATACAACAGCCCTAAATGTCGGTTTTTAATTATAAGCAGCGCAACAATATTATCCTGGCAAGCATCATTATACTGGGCTGCTTTTTGCTGTATGCGCTCAGCAGTTTATTCAGCTCAATTCTTGGCGCGGTAGTGCTGTTTACCATTTTTCGCCCCCTTTATATCAACCTTGCCGAAAATAGAGGATGGAACCACTCGTTAGTAGCCTTGCTTATCATTTTCATATCGCTTATTGTTATCGTGATCCCTTTCTTAACACTAAGCATAATGGTTGTGGGCAAAATTTCAAGCATCAACCTTAAGGAGCTGCCAATTGATCAGTGGATCTTAAAAATTGACACATTTGCCGGCGCTAACCTCAATCAACCTCATTTTGCCGAAGAGACATTGCAAAAGTTAGGCACTTTTGCCACAGGCTTGTTCCCATCTATACTGGGCAGTGCTGCCAATATCATATTAACCTTACTGGTATTGTATTTTATCCTGTATTTCATGTTTACGCAAATACGCGAATTTGAGGCCGGGTTATTAAAATATGCGCCATTCAGGGAGCAGCATGCATTAAAATTTGCCAATGCCCTGCGCGATTCTACTTATTCAAACGTTTTAGGCCAGGGAATTATAGCCCTTACACAAGGGATATTGCTGGCCAACGGGTTTTGGATATTCGGCATTCCCGACCCGATTTTCTGGGGGGTTATCGCTATCTTTATTTCGTTTTTACCGGTGGTGGGGGCACCAACACTATGTATCCCGGCAAGCATTGTATTGTTTGCACAGGGGCACAACTGGCAAGGAATAGCATTACTGGCTTATGGTTTATTGTTCATTGGCAATATTGACAATTTTTTGCGCATGATCATCAACAAGCGCGTAGCCAATACACACCCTATTATTTCAATAATCGGTGTTTTTATCGGCCTGCCACTTTTCGGGATCCTGGGCCTGGTGTTTGGCCCGGTGCTGTTATCGTATTTCCTGCTGCTTATGGAAATTTATGAAACAAACCGTATGGCGGCCGACAGGCTTGAACGGATAAACAGCGTATAAAATATACCGTACAGCCCTGAATAGTTTTGTGAACACAGGGTAAAATTTATTTGGCTGATAAAAGTTAATTTATACTTAAATCAAAATAATTGTGCCAAATGCACATATTTGGCAGGATATTTACACTAACTAATCAAATGTTCAACTTTAAATTATATTACAATGAATGATAACTCAAAAGTAGTTGTTGCATTGCTTGCCGGTTTAGCAGCAGGGGCAGCGTTAGGTATTTTGTTTGCACCTGATAAAGGCAATGAAACCCGCGACAAGCTTACCGAATCATTAAAAAACCTGGGAGAGTCAATAAAAGATACTGCGGCGGCCGAAATTGACAACCTGGTTGGCTTAAAAGACAAAGTTGTTGAAAACATCAAGTCGAAAATTAAAGGTGCTGAAGAAGAATACCAGGACGACCTGGAGCACGCATAAGCATGTATAACACCAATCCCGGATGCGGATAAAAACAACATCCGGGATATATAACCTTACCTATGGAAGATAAAAAAGAACCTCAACCATCAGTACCGCCAATAGTTGACCAGTTAAAAGAATATGCCGAAACCCGGTTTAAACTTTTAAAATACGAAGCTATTGAGGGCGGAACCTCCATATTAGCAAGCATCATTGCCGATTTGGTAACCGTGATAAGCATGGTACTGGCTTTTCTTTTTGCAAGTGTTACCTTAGGCTTTTTTCTTGCCGATATTTTACACTCCTACTGGATGGGTTTTGGATGTATTGCCGTGCTTTACTTTTTGATAGCCATGTTTATCAAGATATTTAAACGACACCTTGAAAGGCCGCTTATCAACATCTTTATTCAAAAAATATTTAAAAGATAAACCATGGATCTTCATATCACCAACATCAGCGATCTGCAGGCCGAAATATTCAGATTAAAAACGCTTGAAAATCAACAAGCGATAGCGCTAAAAGCACGTGTCAACAGCCCGTCTGCGCTATTTTCAACCGCACTTACCCTGTTCCCGCGTTCAAATGATACCGATGGTATAAAAAACACCAGTTTTTTCCATCCCGATATTCTTAACCTCATTTCCAGGTTCGTGATCCCGCTTACGCTGAACAAAACACTTTTTAAACACTCCAACTTTTTGGTAAAAACACTGGTTGGCCTGGTATCACAAAAGGCTTCAAACTATGTTAATGAGGATACTGTTGGTGGTATTTGGGATAAAGCCAAGGCGCTTTTCGCCAAATTCACTAAAAAGAAGGATGATGCCGCATACAAACCTGCGCCATATGTTAAGCCGGTGGGTGGGTCGGTAGTATGATAGTTTTTGCACGAATTTTTCGAATTGAGCCGAATTTCACGAATTAGAATCAGGTTAAATCTGTAAAATTCGTGTAATTCGATTAATTGCTGCCCGATATGCAAATCAATTCGTGTTAAAAATTCCTACACGAATTTTTGCGAATTATCAAATTACACAAATTCGCTTCATCAATCTATACAAATCATTAAACCAATTCGTGTAATTAGAATTAATTGCTCAGCAACAAGTAATTCATTCGTGTTAAT
The DNA here is from genome assembly GCF_034263275.1 of Mucilaginibacter sp. cycad4. Taxonomy (NCBI): domain Bacteria; kingdom Pseudomonadati; phylum Bacteroidota; class Sphingobacteriia; order Sphingobacteriales; family Sphingobacteriaceae; genus Mucilaginibacter; species Mucilaginibacter sp. cycad4. The sequence goes on from NZ_CP139559.1 coordinate 5,540,555, forward strand.
AATTTCAATATTTTTGCGCTTTATTTAAAAACGTAAAGTGGGAAAAGATAAGCTAAGGCGCTTTGCCGAAATTGAAACCTTTAGTAATGTACTGCAATTAGATGCCGGCAAACCTTTTAAAGGCCGGTGGGGCGCTGAGTTTTTTAAGAATGATAACCCGGTAGTGCTTGAACTGGCTTGCGGCAAAGGCGAATACACCGTGAACCTTGCTCGCATGTTCCCCAATAAAAATTTCATTGGTATCGACTACAAAGGCAACCGCATCTGGCGCGGCGCCAAAACCGCTATTGAAGAGGGCGTGCCTAACGTTGCTTTCCTGCGCATTCAGATCGAGAACCTGCTTGATTATTTCGCCCCCGGCGAAGTAAATGAGATCTGGATCACCTTCCCCGATCCACAACCGCAATTAAGCCGCGAGAAAAAGCGATTAACCTCACCGCGTTTTCTGGATAAATACATTGTCATTTTAAAACCAGGGGGCTGCGTTAACCTCAAAACTGACAACGACGGTCTGCACGCCTACACCGCCGAAAAGATAGATGAACTGAAGCTAAACCTGCACATTAAAACAGAAGACCTTTACAATTCGGAATACGCCGATGAAGTGCTATCTATCAAAACCTACTACGAGAAAAAATATTTAAAGGATAACAAGAACATTAACTACCTTAAGTTTTCATTTACCGAAAATGCTTAATGGAGGATATTAATTTTTTTGAAAAAGTATACCAGGTAGCCCGGCTCATTCCGCCGGGGCGGGTAACATCATATGGCGCCATAGCGGCTTATCTTGGCACCAAAGGCTCCTCGCGTATGGTAGGCTGGGCCATGCAGGCAGCAGGAAATGTTAAACCACCTGTACCTGCACACAGGGTAGTAAACCGCCAGGGCTTGCTAACGGCAAAAGCCCATTTTGGCGGCAACCGCATGGCCGAGATGCTGGAAAGCGAAGGTGTAAAAGTAGTTGACGATCAGATCCAGGATTTCAAATCACATTTTTGGGATCCTATGATTGAGTTGGCGTTGTGATAAATGAGCCGACGCTCGGCTTCTGCCGGGTGGTAACTATTTCAAGGCCTCTGGCCTAACCCAACACGTCGGCCAGAGGCCGCCCCAATAATGGACACCCGGCAGGAGCCGAGCGTCGGCGACTTGGTAGGTTACGACTCCGTAAACTGCAGCAACTCCGTCCTGTTCCCAAACGGATCAATAAATGAAAACCGCGTGCGATCTGGAAGAACAGGTTCTTCCCAAAACTCAACGCCATAGCTTTCCAGGTGTCGTCGGGCTTCTGCAATATCAGTAACCTCAAAGGCCGTATGCCGCGATGTGCGGGGCAAAGCATCCTCTGTGCTTAAATGAAGCTGGATATCCGATATCTGAAACCAGTAGCCTTTTGAATTAAAGGCAGGCCGTTCTATCTGTTCCAATCCTACCACATCTGTGTAAAAAATCCTTGCCTCTTCCAGTCGTTCTAACGGAATACAAATCTGGATATGGTCGGCACGTTTAAAGTTGATCATATTGTAAATTAAGCGTCATTGCACGAAGCAATCCCCGATTAGCAGGTCCTCCCTGTATAGTTTGGGATTGCTTCGTACCCCGCAATGATTTTTTTTGTTAGTTACTCATGCTCAGCAAAAGTAAGCACATAGCCGTTATTATCCTTTATAGAAAATTCGGTAGCACCGTAAAAGGTAGTTTCGATGCCCTTTAGTACGGTTACCTTATCCTTTATTTCCTCAAAAAAGGCACGGATATTTCTGAGGTTGATATATAACAGCAGGGAGCCGCCATCAACACGGCTTATTTCCGGCAGGTCATCGGCCAGGCTGCTAAAAGTTTGGAACATCATGGTAACGCTTCCGTTAGTCATCATGGCCCAAACAAGATCGGGCCCGGTTTCGGGTACACTCATTGCAACTTTAAAACCAAGCAGTTCATAAAAACTAATGGTTTGATTGATGTTGCTTACAAAAATGTTAGGTGAAAGGCTTTCCATAATTATCCGGGTAAATTTTGTTAGTAATGTTACCGGATAAAAATAAAGATTTATACCTTTGATTGCTAATTAATTTAGCTTTATTAGCTCAAATATTCATCCGCTCATTAATTTAACATACCGTGGGAAAACTTGTAGAAGAATTTGACGCCTATCGCTCTAAAATGAACGACAGGATCATGGAGACTGCCAATACCAATATTAAACGCTTTTTTGCGCTTGATACAACCAGCTATGCCGAAGGCGCACTGGACGTCAAAACCAAAGAGATGCTCGGCCTGGTAGCCAGCATGGTTCTACGCTGCGACGACTGCATCAAATACCATCTCGGCAAATGCCACGAAGCCGGCGTTAATCACGATGAAATGAACGAGATTTTTATGATAGCTAATTTGGTAGGTGGTTCAATTGTTATTCCGCATTACCGCAGGGCGGTAGAATACTGGGATGAGTTGAACGAAGTGAAATAAACCAATCATTTTCTCCACGTCATTGCGAGGTATGAAGCAATCCCAAATAATACAGAGCGGATTTGCATAGCTTCTCTGCCAATCGGGGATTGCTTCGTACCTCGGAATGACGTAATGTTATAACCCTATAAACTTTAAAAATATGCCGACTTCAAACTTAGAACTTAAGACTTCCGACTCAATAACCCGCTGCTCCTGGGCAGGTACCGATGAACTATACATCAAATATCATGACGAAGAATGGGGCAAAGAGGTTCATGACGACCATACCCTGTTTGAATTTTTAATATTAGAATCGGCACAGGCCGGCTTAAGCTGGATCACCATATTGCGCCGTCGCGAAGGTTATCGTAAGGCTTTTGCAAATTTTGATGTGGAAAAAGTTGCGGCTTTTACCGATGAAGATATTGAACGCTTAATGCATGATGAAGGCATCATCCGCAACAGGCTTAAAATATTAGCTGCTATCAACAATGCTAAGCTGTTCATCGGCATACAAAAAGAATTTGGTTCGTTTGATAAATACCTGTATAGCTTTATGCCCAATGGAAAACCCATCGTAAATCATTCGCACAAAATACCGGCTACCAGTCCCGAATCTGACGCTATCAGCAAGGATATGAAAAAGCGGGGTTTTAAGTTTTTCGGCAGTACTATTTGTTATGCCCACATGCAGGCTACCGGTATGGTAAATGATCATATTCCTGATTGCAGTTTCAAATAAAACAGACACGAATTTTTACGAATGTGATCGAATTGCACGAATTGATTAATAAAATTAAAGGCTATTCAATTCATTAAAATTCGTGTTCTTTGCATAAATACCCGGCATCAAAAAATTCGAATCAATTCGCTTAAATTCGTGCAATTAGTGTTAATGATATTATGAAAAAACTATTTCTTTTGGATGGCATGGCCCTTATTTACCGGGCTCATTTTGCTTTAAGTAAAACACCACGGTTTACCTCAAACGGGCTAAACACCTCGGCAATGATGGGGTTTACCAACACGCTGCTGGATGTTTTGAAAAAGGAAGCCCCCACCCACATGGCCGTGGTTTTTGATACCGAAGCGCCAACCGAACGGCATACCGATTTTGAAGGTTACAAAGCTCACCGCGAAGCCATGCCCGAAGATTTAGCAAAGGCTTTACCCTATGTTATAAAAATCATATTGGGTTTTAACATCCCGGTTATTACGTCCGACGGGTATGAGGCCGATGACATTATCGGCACCCTTGCAAAAAAAGCCGAGCAAAAGGGGTACACCGTTTATTGTATGACGCCCGATAAGGATTTTGGCCAGTTGGTATCAGATAATATTTTCATTTACAAACCGGCCCGCATGGGTAACGAGATGGAAATACAAGGCGTTAAAGAGATATTGGCGAAATGGGAAATTGAACGAGTTGACCAGGTGATAGATATTTTAGGCCTATGGGGCGATGCGGTAGATGGTATCCCCGGCATCCCCGGCATTGGCGAAAAAACGGCCAAAACCCTTATTAAACAATATGGCTCGATGGAAAATATCTTTGAGCACAGCCACGAGCTTAAAGGGAAACAGCGCGAAAACGTAGAGCAGTTTAAAGAGCAGGGCCTGATGTCAAAAAAACTGGCTACCATATTACTAAATGTTCCTGTTGAGCTGGATGAAGAAGGCCTTGAAGTATGCGCTCCAAGTAAGGAATTATTGGAGCCGCTTTTTGCCGAACTGGAGTTTCGAACTTTAGGCAGGCGTGTATTTGGTGATGATTTCAGTATTACTGAACTGAAACCGGCCGGAACCCAGATCGATCTTTTTGGCAACCCGACGGCAACCGGTCGTACTACCATGACGGTTGATGTAGAGGATATTCATGAGGAGCTTACCCTTGCCGCCAAAAACATTAACAATACACCGCATGAGTATCACCTGGCGGATACTATTGAAAAACGCGCCGAACTCATTAAAATATTAGCACAGCAGCAAACCATTTGCTTTGATACCGAAACCACCGGTACGGATCCTAACCACTGTGAGCTGGTAGGTCTATCATTCGCCGTTAAACCGGGCGAAGGCTGGTACGTACCTGTCCCTGCCGATCAGACTGGGGCGCAAAGCATTGTTACCGAATTTAAAGCGGTGCTTGAAAATGAAAATATCGGCAAAATAGGGCAGAATATTAAGTTTGATATCCTGATGCTGAAATGGTACAACATTGAGGTAAAAGGCACCCTGTTTGATACCATGCTGGCCCATTACATCCTTGATCCGGATACCCGCCATAATATGGATATCCTGTCGGAAAATTACCTTGGCTACAAACCCGTTTCCATAACCGAGCTTATTGGCCCGAAAGGCAAAAACCAGGGCAATATGCGCGACGTGGATTTTGAAAAAATAAAAGAATACGCCGCCGAGGATGCCGATATCACCCTGCAGCTAAAAGATGTTTTTGAGCCGAAGCTAAAAGAAGTTGAGGGCGAAAAGCTGGTAAATGAAATAGAGCACCCGTTAATATATGTGCTTGCCGATATGGAGTATGAAGGTGTAAAAATAGATCATGATACCCTGCGCGATTTCAGCAAAACACTGGAAACAGATATTGCCCAGTACGAAAAAACAGTTTATGAAAAAGCAGGCGTAAAGTTCAACATTGCATCGCCAAAACAGCTGGGCGAAGTGCTGTTCGAAAAACTGATGCTTGATCCTAAAGCCAAAAAAACCAAAACCGGCCAATATCAAACCGGCGAGGACGTATTGCTTTCATTAGCTGCCAAGAGTGATATTGTGCGCGATATCCTTGATTTCCGCCAGCTGCAAAAATTAAAATCGACTTATGTGGATGCCTTGCCGCAAATGGTGAACCCTAAAACCGGGCGGGTACACACTTCATACAACCAGGCCGTTGCCGCAACAGGCAGGCTAAGCAGTGTTAACCCCAACCTGCAAAACATCCCTATCCGTACCGAGCGCGGCCGCGAAGTAAGGAAGGCTTTTATCCCGAGGGATAACAATCATACCATCGTATCTGCCGATTATTCGCAAATCGAGCTTCGAATCATAGCTGAGATCAGCAAAGATCCCAACATGATGCAGGCCTTTATCGATAACCACGATATCCATACGGCAACTGCCGCTAATGTTTACGGCATCGGGTTAGATGAAGTAACCAGCGATCAGCGCCGCAATGCAAAAGCAGTTAACTTCGGTATTATTTACGGGCAATCGGCCTTTGGTTTATCGCAAAGCCTGGGCATTCCACGTAAGGAAGCCGCCGAAATTATTGAGCAATACTTTATCCAGTTTGCCGGTATTAAGCAATACATGAGCGACACCATGAACTTCGCCCGCGAAAACGGTTATGTGTGCACACTGATGGGCCGTCGCCGCTACTTGCGCGATATCAATTCGGCCAACGCAACTGTTCGTGGTTTTGCTGAGCGAAATGCCATCAATGCGCCTATACAGGGTTCGGCAGCCGATATGATCAAAATAGCCATGATCAACATCCACCGCGAACTGAAAGCCCAAAAGTTGGATACCCGCATGACCATGCAGGTACATGACGAGTTGGTGTTTGACGTACCACATCATGAAGTGGAAATCGTAAAACCCATCATTATGCACAACATGAAAACCGCCATCAAAACTGAGGTACCTATCATGGTGGAGATTGGAACAGGCTTAAACTGGCTGGAGGCGCATTAAGCCCCCTGCCCCCTGAAGGGGAGAACTTCATAAAAATACCCTTGCGCTCGTTTGCAACGAGCGCTTAATATGGGTTTGCGTTTAAAACGCAACCCTGGCGATACAATCGCCAAACCAAGTTAAGCACTCGTTACAAACGAGCGCAAGTTAAAAACAAACAAAAACCATGTCATTGCGAGCGAAGCGCGGCAATCTCGTAGCCAATGCCTGTCCGATCTGCATAGTATGCGATTGCAGCCCTTCGCAATGACATATCGTATAGTTTATGATGCATTTTGCAATTATAAGGCTGTTTTTCCCCTTTCATAATACACTAATCCATACTTACCCCGCCCCCTTTTCCCTATCATTTTTACAACTATAACATCTTAACGATAATAAAATTTCAGTGCTTTTTATCTAATTTTTCCAAAACTATATTAATTCTCATAGGTTTCTCTTTTGGTAATCTTTGCTTAAATTGAGCCAATAAAACCTGAATGAAAATATACCATTTGAGTGCCGAGTGCTATCCCGTTGCCAAAGTTGGCGGGCTTGCCGATGTTGTTGGCGCATTGCCTAAGTACCAGAATCTTGCAGGTTTGCAGGCTGCGGTTGTTATGCCTTTTTACGACCGTAAGTTTACCCAGGAAAACGACTTTGAAATAGTGTTTGCCGCTGCAACCTTACTCGGTAATCGCCGCCTCTTCTTCGAGATCCTGAAAGAAAAAACAAACAAGCTCGGTTTTGAACTTTACTTAGTGAAGATCCCCGGGCTGCTCGACAGGGAAAACATCTACAGCTATCCGGATGAGCGCGACCAGTTCATGGCCTTTCAATTGTCATTTTTAGATTGGATCAGTTATTCGCAACAAACACCCGATCTGATCCACTGCCATGACCACCATGCCGGTTTAGTCCCATTCCTGCTTTATCATTCCAAACTGTATACAAGGCTGGCCAATACGCCAACGATATTTACCATACACAACGGCCAGTACCATGGCGCTTTCGGCTGGGACAGGCTATCCTTACTACCAGAGATCGATCTGACCAAAACAGGCCTGCTTGACTGGGCAGGAGGTATTAACCCATTGGCAGCAGCTGTTAAGTGCGCCTGGCGTTATACAACGGTATCTCCAACTTACCTGGAAGAACTTACCTATAACTCGAACGGTTTGGAATACCTGTTTTACATTGAACGGGCAAAAGGTTATGGCATTATGAACGGCATCGACACCGAGGTTTGGAACCCGCAAACCGACCCGATGATCCCTGCCAAATTCTCCGCTAAAACATTGGCTAAAGGAAAAAGAGCTAATAAAGAAACCATTTGCAAACGCTTTGAGCTTGATCCCGAAAAACCGTTATTCACCTTTATCGGTCGCCTCGTTGTTGAAAAAGGTGCCGACCTGCTACCTGCTGCCATTGAGCGCAGCCTGCTCGAAAACGAAGGCGAAGTAAACTTTGTAACATTAGGCACCGGCGATAAGGAAAACGAACTGGCCCTGCTTCAACTCAAAAATAAATACCCCGAACATTGCAATGTGTTTATAGGTTATGATGAGTCATTGGCGCACCTGATTTACGCCGGAGCCGATTTTCTGCTAATGCCATCGCGGGTAGAACCTTGTGGCCTCAACCAGCTGTACGCGCTGCGGTACGGCACCATGCCAATTGTACGTACTACCGGGGGGTTGAAAGACTCTGTTATTGATTTTGGTGATGAAGGGGGCTATGGTATCCGTTTTATACAAGCCAGCGTACAGGATATTTGCCACTCGGTTTTCAGGGCCAAGCAACTTTACCAGGATAACGCCAAAATGCAGCAACTCCGCAAGCAAATGATGGCCCTTGATTTTTCATGGGCACGCTCAACACAACAATACACTGAACTATACGAAAGCTTAAAACTAACTTTATGACATCCAAAGTAATCTCCATTGTGCTCGGTGGCGGCCAGGGCAGCCGCTTATCACCGCTTACCGCAACGCGGTCAAAGCCGGCAGTACCAATTGCGGGTAAATACCGTTTGGTTGATATCCCTATTTCAAACTGCCTGCACTCGGGTATTACACGTATTTATGTGTTAACGCAGTTTAACTCGGCATCCTTAAACAAGCACATCAAAAACACCTATCATTTCAGTAGCTTTAGTGATGCTTTTGTTGATATCCTTGCGGCAGAGCAAACGCCGTCGAGCGTGGCCTGGTTCCAGGGTACAGCCGATGCTGTTAGGCAAAGTTTACACCACCTGGCAGTGCATGAGTTTGAGTATGTGCTCATCCTCTCGGGCGATCAACTGTACCAGATGGATTTTGAAGATATGATTAACCATCATATTGAAACCAATGCCGAAATTTCGATAGCTACCATCCCTGTTGATGCAGCTGACGTTCCGGGCTTCGGAATTCTTAAAACGGACGAAAACAACATGATCACCTCGTTTATCGAAAAGCCCAAAAGCAATTTCGAAAGCTGGGCATCAGAGGTTAGTCCGGAGATGGAAGCTGAAGGCCGTGTATACCTGGCGTCGATGGGTATCTACATTTTTAACCGCAAGCTATTATATGAGTTACTTGAAGGCAATGAACGTACCGACTTTGGTAAAGAGATCATCCCGCAATCAATTGAAGGTCACCGTGTAGCCAGCTATCAATACGAAGGCTACTGGACAGATATTGGTACTATCCCTTCATTTTTTGAGGCTAACCTTGGTTTAACTGATAACATCCCCAAGTTTAACCTGTTTGATAAAAACCCGATCTATACCCGTGCACGCATGCTACCTCCATCAAAAATATCGGGCACGCTGATGGAAAAATCTATTGTTGCCGATGGTTGTATTATCAATGCCAAACAGATCACACATTCGATAATAGGGATCCGTACCCGCATTGGTGTTAATACCATTATTGAAAACTGTTATGTAATGGGCAGCGACAATTATCAAACCCTTGAAGAGATCGCCGAATCCAAAGAAAGCGGTTCGCCCATTATGGGCATTGGCGATAATTGCCAGATCCAAAACGCCATCATTGATAAAAATACTTACATCGGCGATAACGTAACCATTAACTGTGGCGAGAAGCTTGAAGACGGCGATTACGGCACCCATACCGTGCAAGACGGTATTGTTGTAGTTAAGAAACGTGCTATAATACCAAGCGGCACAGTTATTTAATTAAAAAAATAAAAAAAACAAACCATAGTTAATTTGTTATAGATAGTACTAACCATCTAAAACATAATCAACTATGAAAAAGGCACTATGTATGATCGCTTTAGCAGCGATCTCCTTCAGCAGCGTTTTCGCTCATGGTACAATGGTTCGCCCGTCAAAAGGCATTATGCAAACTGATACTACCAAGAAGAAGAAAACGAAGAAAATGAAAAAAGATACCATCATGAAAAAAGACACCATGAAGATGAAAAGGAAATAAGTCTTTAGTGGAAAGCCGGAAGTTAAAGTCCGGCGGTATCAAACAACAAAAGGCCCGGTATCCCGCGCCTTTTGTTGTTTATAATTGTCATGGGTAACTTGTTTCAACACCCCACATGCTGAGTTTACGATCTGCCATGCAGACATGCTTTATGGGTTCCCGAAACAAGTTCGGGATGACCGATAGGTGTGTTTTTACAACTCAATAGTTTCACCAATAGCCGGTAACTTCAAATTCAAACCTGCCTTTATAAATTTCTCAGCCACCTCATCCTTGTCAATTTTGATAACCGGGAATGAGTCATAATGAACCCCGATGATGTTTTTACAATTGATGAACGCTGATGCTTTAATGGCGTCATCTGCACCCATGGTGTAATTATCGCCGATAGGCAGGAATGCCCAGTCGAGGTTTTCATCTGCAAGCAGTTTCATATCATAGGTAAGCGCCGTATCGCCTGCAAAATAAATAACCTTTCCCTCTGCATAAATTAAAAAACCGGCAGGATTGCCGCCTGGTGAGCCGTCGGGCAAAGTGCTCGAATGTACCGCGTTTACCATTTTAACCCGTCCAAAATCAAAGTTAAAACCGCCGCCTATATTCATGCCATGTACATTTTCAATGCCTTTAGTACCGAGCCATCCGGCAATTTCGGCAATACAAATCACTTTTGCACCGCTGCTTTTGGCAATTTCCAAAAGATCGGCCACATGGTCGCCATGCCCGTGCGATACCAGGATATAATCGGGCTTTAGGCTGTGAATATCAATATCCTTTGCCAGCGGGTTCGGGCTTATAAAAGGGTCGAAAAGCAATTTCTTCCCACCAGTTACAATCTCAAGGGCCGACTGTCCATAATAAGTAGTTTTCATAGAATGTTATTTTATGATCTGATCAAAAGTAAACAGTTACAACAGCGATTTGATTTTAATGGCAGAAAAGTTACAAACAGGCGTTTGAACAGACAGTGCTATAAAACCTCAAAAATGTAAAAAAGCCCTATAGAAAGCAAAGCGTCATTGCGAGTTACGAAGCAATCGCGAACTTAACAGAGCGGTTCTGCTAATCGGGGATTGCTTCGTGCCTTATAATGACGTGATCGTAAATTATTGATTATTAAGATATTTTTTCGATGCGTTTTATGATATGGGCGTTGCCTGCGGCCGGGCTATCCGCTGCAAGTCCTCGCCTTGCCGGCCGCAAACCCAACCCGCGCTGTGGGCTTTACGCTGCTATCCCTAACGCGCCCCCGCGCAACATTCCTAAAGTATAGCTTGTACGTCATTACATTTTTTTTCAGGATTTTCCTGATGGGTACTCGCAATGACGCTTTGATACCTTAAAAAAGGATCTAAGAATCAGACTTACTTACCAAACATATTACCCAGGCCACCCAAACCACCAAACATGCTTTGGGTCATGGCAGCCATTTCGCTTTGGCTGATGTTTTCGGCTTGTTCAAGCGCTTTATTCACCGCAACAACCAAGAGTTCTTCCAATTCTTCTTTATCGGCACCTGCTAAAAAATCAGGATCGATCTGTACCGACTGGATTACTTTATTCGCATTGGCATTCACAATTATTTTGCCGCCTTCGGCTGTGCCTGACACACTGATGGCATCAAGGCGTTTTTTCATTTCGCCAGCCTTTTGCTGGGCTTCCATTAATTTATCAAACATTGTATTTAGTTTAGTTAGTGAGTGGTTGATTTGGTGAGTGGTTGATTAGGTTGAAAATTTAACCATTCACTTAATCAACCAAATAAACCACTCACCAAAAAATTAATCATCACTGGTATCACCATTACCGTTATATGCGCTTTTGCGTACAACCGGCATGCCGGCCGTTTTAAACAGGTCATCAAGCTTCAATAAACTGCCGTTGGCCAGGTTGGTAAGCAATACTATGGTAATGTCGTGTTTCATATCCCGCAGGTAAATATGTCTAAAACCATGCCACCACCCGGTATGATAGATCACCTCCTCGCCCGGTGCAGTAAACGTACGCCAGCCGTAGCCGTAGCTAAAATGCCCGTGCACCATTGGGTTACGCGGTACATAGGCCGAATCAAGCGTGGCCGGTTTTAACAACAACCCCGCGCGCAGGGCACGATCAAACAGGAACAAGTCGCCAACCGTGCTGTAAATGCCTTTGTCGCCCACCGGACCATCCAAAAAGTTTTGTACTACCGAATAACGCCACTGGCCGCGGTCGTGCCCTACAACATCAACAGGTATTTTATCATATACCGCTTTTGAGTAAACATGGGTATGCGCCATGCTGGCGGGTTTAAACACATTTTCTTGCATAAATTGAGCGTAGCTCATTCCGCTCACCTTTTCAATGATGGACCCCAGCACCATAAAGTTGGAGTTGTTATACAGGAAACGTTTATTAGGCTCGTTGAAACGCGTTGGCTTATAATCGGCAATCATTTTCATGGCTTCGGCATTGGTAAGGCCCTTTCGCTGGTTCAGGTGTTGCTTACGGTATATATCGTCAATAAAATATACGTAATTCATCATGCCCGACCGGTGGGTAAGCAGCAGCCGGATAGTTACCCCATCATACGGAAAATCGGGGAAAAACTTTTTAACATCGTCATCAAGTTTCAGTTTGCCGCGTTCCATCAGCAGGAGGATGCCGGTTGATGTCATGGTTTTAGTTACCGAAGCCAGCTCAAACTGCGAACCTATCTTCAGGCTGTCGCGGTGCAGGTAGTCGGCCCAGCCTATGGCTTTTTCATAAACTATTTTGCCTTTTTTTGCCACCAGCACATTGCCATTAAAGCCGCGGGTACGGTGCAATTCCTGCATCACAGCGTCAATTCTTTTATCGGCATTTTTAGGATTATAGGCCAGCAGGGCTGTAGTATCAAGCGGCCTGGCGGCAGCCTGCGACTGCGATTGGTCTTTATTTTTATTTTTGGATGAACAGGCTAACAGTAACAGGGGGGCAGTAAACACTACCAGGCTTTTGTACACTAATCTCATAAATCAATTTATCTCACACTAAACGAATGCGAAAATTAGAAATTATACAGCAGGTATTGATTAAAGTTTTAAAATTTTCTGTTTGTTAGCACAATTAGTATGTTTAAGTATGATTTTGTTGAAAAAATGTTTGTTCATTATGGCCTTCATGATCGCCGCAGGATTGGCATATGCTCAAAATGTTGATGTTAACAGTACAATAAAGGAAGGCATCAGGCTTAACAGTGAAAAAAATTATTTGGCAGCTATTGAAAAATACAAAGAGGCGCTTGCAGCCGAGCCAGGTAACGCGCAGGCCAATTACCAGCTGGCTTTCAGCCTCAATGCTTCGGGCAAGGGGACGGAAGCGATACCTTATCTTAACAATGTCATAAAAACGGGCGGCGACCTCACAGTCCCTGCTTATGAACTAATGGGTAGCATTTATGATACCGCCCATCAACCCCAGCAGGCCATCGATGCTTATAAGGAGGGGATCAAATTAAAGCCCGGCTATCAACCGTTATATTTTAACCTGGGGATAGCCTATTTTCGCGCGCAAAAATATGCCGATGCCGAACAGGCCGCTATTGAAGCTATTAAACTTGATCCTAAACATGCCAACAGCCAGCGCTTGTACGGACTGGTGACATTCCACCAAAACAAAAGGGTGCCGGCATTAACGGGCCTGTCCAGTTTCCTGCTCCTTGACCCTGAAGGCTCCCGTGCCGATGAAGCCTATACCAACCTGCAAAGTTTATTAAAGGGCGGCGACCTGAAAGCCGGCAAGCCTGATGCTGAAACTTTATTGCTGAACAAAACTTTAAGTGCTTCTGTTGCCACCGCGGGGGGCAACCTCGAAACTCAACTCAAAAGCATTTTTACCGATGTTGGCAAACTTGGCGAAAAAAATGGTAAGCAAACCTTCTTCTGGAATTACTATGCTGCCTTTTTTTATAAATTATCTCAATCCCCGCATTTCACAATTGCTGTGAAACTGATTGGCCTGAGTGCCGACAAAGCCACGGCTGCCCAATGGCTGCAGGATAATACCGGTAAACGCAAGGCGCTGGAAGAATGGATAGCAACCGCCGACCGAAAATTTTAGCGTAGCTTTTTTTTTGCGGGATCCGTTTCGTAGATTTCACCATGAAAACCTTTCACTCTATTCTGCTGCTATTTTTTATAGCCCACCTTTTTGCGTTAAAAACTTACGCGCAACAAAAAGACGAAGCCAAGGTGCTTCTTGATGCCGGCGTTACCCTACATAATCAGGGTAAATATGACGAAGCTATCGAAAAATACAAGGCTGCCGCGAAACTAAAACCCGATTATGATGATGCTTATTATGAAATTGGCTACTCCTTATTCAGTTCGGGCAAAGAAAAGGAAGCTATTCCATACCTTGAAAAGGTTTTATCGCTAAACCCTAACGCCGCCGGCGCTTATGATATGCTGGGCAGTATCTATGACGATGATAAACAAACCGCCAAAGCCATAGAGTACTACCGCAAAGGCCTTAAAATGGATCCATCCTACCAGCGCCTGCACTTTAATATTGCCATTACCCTTTTTCGCGACGGACAAACAGCCGAAGCGGAAACTTATGCCGCCAGTGCGATCAAACTTCAGCCAAAACATGCCAGCAGTCACCGGATTTATGCCATGATCCTGGCCGACCAAAAAAAGCTCGGCTGCGCGTTGCTGGCCTGGTGTAGCTTTTTAATACTTGAGCCTAATACCAAACGATCTGATTACGCCTACAATCGGATACATGAAATTTTAACTTATGGCATCAAAAAAACAGGCGACAAAAGCGTTAATATCAATATTGCAGAGGCCGACCTCAATTCCGGCAACCTTATGCTGCCCATGACTATATTAAACGCCACATTGGGTAAAACCGGGCTAAGTGCTACCGATTCGCTTAAATTACAGCTTACACAAATTTTTAAAGCAGCACCAATCTTTTACGGCGATAAAGGAAATGGTACATTTTTCAATAATTACTACGCCGATTATTTTAAAAAACTTGGCGAAAGCGAAAACATGGAAGCGTTTGCCCGCGTGGTATCACTAACTGTGAGGCAGGATGAAAACACTAAATGGTTTAAAGAAAACCAACCAAAACTCAGCGCACTTGATAGTTGGGTGGCAAATACCAAACGCTTTTAATTACGCTGATGTAATGATGTGCAAATTACAGATGTGCAGATTTTAGCAAGCCTAATGAAATGGATAAAATCATCGGCGTGTTAAAAATATGCTGATCTGCACATTTGAAATTTGCACATTGAAACATATTTACACTATTTTTGAGCACACAAAATTTAACGACATGAATTTTCCGGCTGAATTAAAATACACCAAAGACCACGAGTGGATTAAGGTTGAAGGCAATGTAGCTACCGTAGGCATCACCGAATTTGCTCAAAGCGAACTGGGTGACATTGTGTATGTTGATGTTACGTCATTAGGTAAAGAGGTTGCTAAGGACGAAGTTTTTGGTACCGTTGAAGCAGTAAAAACTGTATCAGACCTGTTTATGCCTATTGCCGGTACCGTAACCGAAGTTAACCCGGCGTTAAACAACCAGCCCGAACTGGTTAACACCGACCCTTATGGCGAAGGCTGGATGGTAAAGATCACCGTAGCTGATGCTGCCGATGTTGACTCACTTTTATCTGCCGATGCTTATAAAGCGGTTATCGGCGTATAAGATGAAGCTGTTTTTAAAATATCACTGGCCCGCTATATTGTGGGCCTTATTTGTTTTAGTAATTTGCTCAGTACATCTTGATTCTGTTGATAACGCCCCCATGTTTTTTGAAGGCTTTGATAAGCTCACACACTGCGGTTTGTTTTTCACCCTTATTGTACTGGTTTGTTTTGGTGTTATAAGGCAACAAAAACCAGGGCGGCTTACGTATACAGGGGCATTCGCGATATGGGCTATCAGCGTGTTTTTCGGAGGGTTTATTGAAGTGCTGCAGGCATCTGTTTTCACCTGGCGCACCGGCGACTGGAACGATCTTTTTTGCGATGTACTTGGGGCTTGTATGGGAGTTTTTAGTGTTATGCTGACTGTTGAGGCAATTGGAAAAAATGAAAAAAAATAAACTGGTAATTTTATTGGGCGCGCTGCTGTTAACAGCAGGTTCATCATGCGGCATTTTCCACAAGGGTTGCGGCTGCCCGCATTTTGGAAAAATCAAATCTGCGGATTCAAAATGTACGGATGTGCAAATGATGGCTTAGCCTGTAAAACTATATCAGGCCAAACATAATTTATTCTTCACTTTGCGGGTGTTCAACTTTTTTAGGTGTAAACACTTGTGATTATCTTCAAAACAAAAACAACTGATAATCAATATCTTAATTTTAGCAATTATCAGCCGATTATCAAACATGAACAAAGTATCGCTGATAATCAGAGCATTGCATTTTTTAGAGGTAAAAAGTTGAACACCCGTTTTTCAAAAATTGAACACTGACAGCATCGTGTCAGTAAAAAGCAGAAAAAAGCAAAATCAATGGCATCAAAAAGTCATCTGCACATTTGAAATCTGCACATCCTGAATCCTCACAATTGCATCCAAACTTCACATTAAAGTCATTTGCACAGCTGCATATTTAAAATCTGCACATCTCCGCACATCTTATTTGGATTTAATATAAATAAGCTTACATTTGCTACGTTTTAGATTATAAATGATGAGGCTATCACAACTGGAAGTAGGCGAAATTGGTATTGTAAAAGAATTTACCGATCTTGAAATGTCAGTAAAACTGATGGAGATGGGCTGTTTACCCGGCGAAGAGGTCCGCATATCGCGTATCGCCCCCCTCGGCGATCCTATTGCCATCAGCGTGTCAGGCTACCAGCTGAGCTTACGCAGGTTTGAAGCGTCCACCATCATTTTGCAGTAGTTTTGTAAGCATTGAAAGCCGATATAAGAGTTGCACTTGTAGGAAATCCAAATACCGGTAAATCAACTCTGTTTAATATACTAACCGGGTTAAATCAAAAGATCGGGAATTTTCCGGGGGTTACTGTTGATAAAAAAACAGGCTTTTGCCAACTGCCTGACGACCGTACGGCCGAAATAATTGACCTTCCGGGCACTTACAGCATCTACCCAAAAAGTAAAGACGAATCCATCGTGTTTTCGGTACTGGCCGATAAATCAAAAGGCATGGTGCCCGACCTGGTTGTGGTGATCCTTGATGCATCCAACTTAAAACGCAACCTGCTGCTTTATACCCAGATTGCCGATCTGAAGATCCCCGTAGTAGTGGCGCTTAACATGATAGATGTGTCGGACAAAGCGGGCATCAAAATAAACATTGATCTTTTTGCCAAAAAGCTTGGCGTACCGGTGGTGCCCATCTCCGCCAGGAAAAACACGGGTATCGATAAGCTTAAAAGTGCCATTGCTTTTTCCAATAACGTTCCGCTGCAGCAGGATACCATTGATATTGAAAGCATTGCCCCGGGCATTATAGCACAAATAAAAGGGGAGATGCAGGTTGAAAACCCTTATGTGGCTTTGCAGCTTGCCCATCAGCACGAAACCCTGAGCTATCTTTCAGCAGCCGAAAGCGACAGGATTGAACAGTTGGAGCAGGAACATGCTTTCCACTCGCAAAAAGCGCAGGCCACAGAAACTATCGCCCGTTACAACTTCATCAACGACCTGCTTTACGATACGGTTAAAAAGTCTGAAACGGCGCACGACGAAACCGTAAGCAACAAGATAGATAAGGTCCTCACCCACAAAGTATTTGGTTTTGTGATCTTCTTCGCCATCTTACTGTTCATATTCCAGGCTATCTTTTCATGGTCGGCCTACCCGATGTCGCTCATCGAAGACCTGTTTATCTGGCTGCAGGCTGGCGCTGCTAAAATATTGCCTGCCGGTCCGCTAAGCAGCCTGATCATCGACGGGGTACTTGCCGGCCTGAGCGGGGTACTGGTGTTTATACCGCAAATAGCCATCCTGTTTGCGCTGATCTCTATTTTAGAAGATACCGGCTACATGTCGCGCGTTACCTTTATGATGGATAAAGTGATGCGCAAGGTAGGGCTTAACGGCAAATCGGTAGTACCGCTTATCGGCGGTTTTGCCTGCGCGGTACCTTCTATTATGAGTACCCGCACCATCGAAAACTGGAAAGACAGGATGATCACCATCATGGTTACCCCCCTGGTGGCCTGCTCGGCCCGTTTACCGGTTTATACCCTGTTGATTGCCCTGGTAGTGCCTAACCGCAATGTTTGGTGGATTTTTAACCTGCAGGGCCTGGCGCTTACCGCTATGTATGTGCTCAGCATTTTTTCGGCCGTAATTGTGGCTTTTGTAATGAAGTTTATCCTGAAAGCCCGCGAACGCGGCTACTTTATTATGGAGCTGCCCGTGTACCGCATGCCAAGGTGGAAAAATGTGATCTTTACCATGTATGACCGTTCAAAAACTTTCGTACTGCAGGCCGGCAAGGTGATCATTGCCGTTTCCGTGATCCTGTGGGTAATGAAATCATACGGCCCTGGTGACAGGTTTGCGCAAATAGATAAAACTTATAGCCAGCCCCAATACACCAAAACGATGACGCCGGATAGCCTCACCAAAGTTATCGCGTCCGAAAAACTGGAAAACTCATACGCCGGCGTGTTTGGCCATGTTATTGAACCCGTTATTAAACCCCTTGGCTTCGATTGGAAGATAGGTATAGCCCTGATCAGCTCCTTTGCTGCCCGCGAAGTATTTGTTGGTACCATGGCCACCATTTACAGCGTGGAGGGCGATGCCGATAAGCTGCAGTCGGTTCAGGAAAAAATGCATGAGGCTAAGAACCCCGAAACCGGTCAGCCGGTGTTTACGCTGGCGGTGGCCTTCTCGCTCATGATGTTTTATGCCTTTGCCATGCAATGCGCCAGTACCGTGGCCGTAGTGTATCGCGAAACCAAAGACTGGCGATGGCCGGCTGCCCAGTTTGCCTATATGACCGCGCTGGCTTATACGGCGAGCTTCATTGTTTATCATTGGCTTAAGTAGCTTTTTAGTTTATGGTCTTTTTAGTCCATGGTCGATAGTCCATAGACCATGGCAATATACTTTAACCAAAAGTTTTTACTGCCACTGCTATTCGAAGTCTCTGACTTCGAATTTGATATGCATGTAGTTTGCAACTACATAATTACTTCAGGCTAAAACCAAAGAAGAACCAAGCGGTCTGTAGTTTGTAACTACAGACATATTCGTCCAAAGTCAGAGACTTTGAACAGCGAGGTAGTTTTATTAGTTCATGGTTTATTATACATATTCAGCCCATAGTTTCTGACTTTGTTTGGACTGCAAAGCTTAAGTAAATTTAATTCCTTATACAAGAAAGCTTTTTTATATTGGTGCATGCCAACTTTTAAAACAAAATTCAACTATCCCCTATATTTTTTCTTGTTAATAATAAGCTTGATTTTCTGCTTATTCTTATTGGCATTTTTATTAAGTGTCCCGCAAATTGTACAGGAACAAGGCATTCTGGAAGGGACAGGAATAATTATTGCTGGTCTATTTATGTTGGGTTATTTCTGTGCACAAATTGTGCAAATAATTTCAACTATTCGCTACGGGATTATCATTGCCGACAATGAAATTATTTTAAAAGACTATTTATTTTGGCAACGCCAGCACATAACCAATCAAATAAAAGGATATAGCTCGTCGTTTTACGGCTATAAAAATGATATTAAGTGTATTATCATTTATCTTGATAATAAAAAGCACATTAATTTACCCCACTATTTATATTGGAATTATAGCGAAATAGAACCGGCATTGAATATTCAAAAAATCACTTTTTTAGGCACTGAATTATTTAAATCAAATAATATAATTTTTAGGGCCTATCATTATGATGAATGATATGATCCTGAAATATGTGTATTGCCGTTCGATGTCTCCGATTTCGAATCCATATGCTTGTACTTCATACATATTCGTCCAAAGTCAGAGACTTTGAACAGCGGGTTTTTATGAACTATCGACTATGGTCTATCGATTACAAAAGTTTTACAAACTATCGACTATGGTCCATGGACTATCGACTACAAAACCTTACTTTTGTATTGAGGTAAAAATTGGATAAAGTAAAAGTTTTAGAGAAATATTTACCGGCAGAAGCAGCCCCGCTTGTTGCCCGGTGGATCGACTACTTCAAATGCGAATTTAAAATTTCGCGCAACCGCAACAGTAAATTTGGCGATTACCGCTCACCCTATGGCGGCAAAGGTCACCGGATCTCGGTAAATTACGACCTTAACCCCTATGCATTTTTGGTAACCACAGTACACGAGTTTGCGCACCTGCATACCTGGAACGAGCATAAGCAAAAAGCCAAACCCCACGGAACCGAGTGGAAAAATAATTTCAAAAAAATGATGCAGCCATTTTTTGAAAAGGAGATTTTTCCTGCTGATATAAAAAAAGCCATCGTAAACTATTTAGATAACCCCGCTGCTTCAAGCTGCTCGGATCTTAACCTGTACCGTTCGTTACGCAAATACGATCCACCCAAAGCATCCGAAGCAATTTTAACGGTAGAAAAGATCCCGCTTAAGGCATTATTTAAACTGAAGGATGGTAGGGTATTCCGCAAAGACGAAAAGCTGCGTAAGCGGTTTAAATGTACCGAAGTGGCAACCAAACGCATCTACCTGTTTAGCCCGGTGGCTGAGGTGGAATTATTAGAGGGAGCTACGGCGGCGTAGGTTACGTACTCCACGTTATTTAAAGCAAGTATTATAAAAAACGTCATTGCACCTTTAGAGGCCCCGGATTTTGCATACTACCCATGATATAATAAAATTACGGTCATGCTGAACTTGTTTCAGCACCCCACAAGAAAGGTAGACGATTTGCTTAGCATGCGGCTTAGCAAGTGGGGTGTTGAAACAAGTTCAACATGACGATGTTTTTTTAATTATGCCATGGGTAGATAAAAGCAATTCCAAACTGTACATAACGACTCTGGAATCGGAAATCACCTCCTGCCTCACAATGACGCTCGCTTAATTTGCCCAATTTTTCATCCTTCAACACCCAATCAATTTATTCCGTACTTTTACCGCATGGCAAAAGTTATATCATTTATAAATAACCCTTACCAGGAAAATACTTATATTTTGTATGATGAAACCGGCGAATGTGTGATCATTGATCCGGGCATGTATACTGCCCCCGAGCAAAACACCGTTGTTAATTTCATCAAAAACAATAACCTGAAGCCTGTTATGCTGCTCAATACCCATTGCCATGTTGACCATGTGCTGGGCAATAAATTTGTATTTGACCAGTATGGCCTTAAACCGCGCTTTCATGCCGGCGAATCGGAAGTACTGGCTGCTGTTGTTGCATATGCGCCATCTATGGGCTTTCGTTATGATGTATCGCCCATGCCCGATGAATACCTGCCCGAAACCGGCACTATCCGCTTCGGCAATACTACCCTGCACCTGATCTTTGCACCGGGCCATTCGCCTGCGCATTTGTGCTTTTACGATAAGGAAGACAAGGTCCTGATTGGCGGCGATGTGTTGTTCAGGCAAAGTATCGGTCGTACGGATTTACCGGGCGGTAACTTTACCCAGCTGATCAACAACATCGAAACAAAGCTGTTCACCCTGCCTGATGATGTTACTGTTTATCCGGGCCACGGCCCCGAAACAACTATCGGTTACGAAAAACAAAACAATCCGTTTTTAACTTAGTTAAAGCCTTAACAACGTTTTATCAAGCATAAGCAAAACCTGAACGTATAACCCCCAAACACAATTGAACACCTCCATTTACATAGCCAAGCGTTACCTGTTTTCGGGCAAAAAAATGCATGCTATTAATATCATTTCGGGCATTTCTATGCTGGGGGTGCTCATTGGCAGTGCGGCTTTGCTCATTATCCTCTCGGTTTTCAATGGTTTTGAAAAAGTTATCCTTTCGTTATACAGCAACTTTACGCCCGAAATTAAGATAGAGACTAAGCTTGGCAAAACCTTCAACCCCAATACGCCTTATTTCACTTCCCTGCATAAAGATGCCCACGTATTTTCCTTTACCGAAGTGCTGCAGGAAAAAGCCCTGATCAAATATGGCGATAAACCATTTTTGGGCACCGTAATGGGCGTGAGTGACGATTTTTTGAAAAACCCGCAGCTCGACAGTACCATAGCCAGCGGCTCGTTCACGCTTAAAAGCGG
The DNA here is from genome assembly GCF_034263275.1 of Mucilaginibacter sp. cycad4. Taxonomy (NCBI): domain Bacteria; kingdom Pseudomonadati; phylum Bacteroidota; class Sphingobacteriia; order Sphingobacteriales; family Sphingobacteriaceae; genus Mucilaginibacter; species Mucilaginibacter sp. cycad4. Next base: position 5,562,367 of record NZ_CP139559.1, read on the forward strand.
CAACCAAAATTTTGCTGTAATTGGTGCTACCATACAGGGTAACTTAGGCATTAATGTGCATGACGAGCTTTCGTCCATGCAAATCTATTCACCCCGGCGCGATGCAGAAAATTCGGCCAATCCCTTAAATGAATTTGTTGTACGCAGCATCAACCCCTCAGGGGTATTTGCCATACAGCAGGAGTTTGATGATATAGCTGTAACCCCCATCGGGTTTGCCCGCGACCTGCTTGATCAACCGGTAGATGTTTCTTCACTCCAGCTTAATTTTAAGCGGGGCACCAATATCGATGCCATGCAAAAAAACATCCAGGATAAAATAGGCAGGGACTTTACCGTAAAAAACCGAAAGGAACAAAACAGCGAGCTATACAAAACCCTTAATTACGAAAGCTGGGCGGTTTACATGATCCTTACCTTTGTACTGATCATCGCAATATTTAACATCATTGGCTCGTTAACCATGCTGGTTATTGATAAACGCAAGGACATAGCCATTTTAAGCGGACTGGGCGCCAATAAAAATATGATCCAGGGGATTTTCTTTTTTGAGGGAATGATGATCACGGCTATTGGCTGTATTATTGGCATAATGCTGGGCGCCATTTTTTGCCTGTTGCAGCAGCATTACGGCTGGATAAAAATGGGGGCCAAAATGTCGGTGCTGGACTCGTATCCCATCGATCTTAAAGTTAAGGATTTTGGTTTGGTACTGCTAACTGTTGGTGGCATTTCGGTAATAGCTGCCGGCATCAGCGCCCGTTTAAGTATTAAAGGATTGGATGAAATCAAACAGGATTTGTAAATTTGTTAAAATGGGTATGAGGTATATCAAAGTTTTTGTTTTGCTGCTTGTTGTTATTGCTGTTTACGCATGTAATAATGATGCCCATAAAAAAGACGGGGTTACGCTTTATAAAGGCCTGTACAGCGCCGGGCCCGAAATTAAATCATTTAAAGATTGCGACAGCGGCCAGGAGTTTTGGGCGGTTGACAGTTCGGCCCAGCTTGAATTACAGTATTCGCAGCTCAATTTTGAAAAACCTTACGAACCGGTTTACGTTGAGGTTGAAGGCATCAAATCAAAATCGGGCGATGTTGGCCGCGGATCCGAATATGACAGTACCCTCGTTGTAAAAAAGGTAGTAAAAATAACCAAAGAGATCCCGCAGGACGTATGTAATTAACACCCTGCCGTCATTGTTAATAAAAGCCAAAAACAATAACTTAGGCTTTTGCATTAAGCATTAAACACTCATCTGCCTTATCGGCGTTAACTAACAACCAATGGAATCAAAACGTCAGCAAAAATTTGCCGGAGTAATACAGGAAGACCTTGCAGCTATTTTTCAGCGCGAAGGCATGAATTATTTGCCTAATACCCTGGTAACCATAACCAAGGTGCGTGTAACGCCCGATTTGGCCATAGCCCGTATATTTTTAAGCTTTTTGGGCAATCCTAATGTACAAACCGCCTTGCATACCATCAAATCGCACGCTTCGGAAATCAGGTACAAACTGGGCGCCCGCATCAAAGACCAGGTAAGGATTATTCCGCAGCTTGAGTTTTTTGTTGATGATACCAGCGAATACGTTGAACGCATGGACAAGATCTTTGATAAGATCAGCAAAGAAGAACGCCAGCCCGATACCGAAGAAAACTAATAGCCACTGATGGACCGGCACACGCTGTTTGCTAATTACATTAACAATCATCCCGAAGCCATTGGCAAAGTGGTTGATTTTGATGCAGGTCATGACCGCCTTTACCATTTTGACCTTACTGCCGCCAATAAGGAGTTGACGGCAGAGGTCATTAACAGGCCGTCGATGTTTAGTCATTTAGTTAACGAAAAACTGCGTAGCAACAATTGCCGTTACGGTATTGGCGGGTACATGGAGCACCGTACCATTTATGCCTTCAGCAGTCATTTTGATACGGATGATGAACCCCGGCGCCTGCATTTAGGGGTTGATATCTGGAGCGATGCCGGAACGCCTGTATACGCCCCGCTCGATGGCATTGTACATAGCTACCAGGATAACAATACCATTGGCGATTACGGCCCAACCATCATTTTACAGCACAACCTTGACGGCTTAACCCTTTACAGCCTGTACGGGCATTTAAGCCGTAAAAGCCTGGAAGGGCTTGCCAAAGGCATGCCTGTATCAAAAAACCGGCAAATAGCAACCCTTGGCAATGCCGATGAAAACGGACATTGGCCGCCACATTTACATTTCCAGCTGATGTTTGATATGGAAGGCAAACAGGGCGATTATCCCGGAGTAGGTAAGTTTTCAGAAAAAGAGATCTGGCAGAGGAATATTCCTGACCCCGGGCTGATATTGAGGTTTCCTGATGCGGTGAATGTGGGGTAGCTATTGTTAGTGGAAGATAAAATCTCCATTCTGTTATGCCTGTTTCAGCACCGGGGCAAGTAAGCGGTGTTGAAATAAGCCAGCTGTTGTCCGGTAAAAGGAAATGCGATCAAAATACAAATATGCGGCGTTCGTTCGCATCATGCTATCCTCTACTCCAATATTAATCACCTGTTAATTAAAACATTTCCACAAACAATAACCGGCGAATAGGGTTTAACGACAAAAACCGACGCCCTATGAAACAATTCTTACTGGTACTTTCCGCCTTTTTATTTTGCTTTCACGATCATGTTTTTGCCCAGGATAAGTTAGATGGCGTTTATGCCGGATGCGAGTTTTCGCCAAGTCCGATATTTGGCGGAGGGATGAACAGAACTGACGTTGCTATACTATTCAGACCTGATGGCACCTTCAATTCCTCGCTTAACCGTGCCGACTGGCAAACCAACGTGAGCGGCAGGTACACCATAGGCAAAGGAGAGGTAACACTTAAATATACTAAAAGCTCGTCTGTTTATGGCATAACCAGGTATGGAAGCCTTTCCAATTATGCACATGAACTGTTTAAACTCCAGGGGAACATCATACCTCCGGGCTATTACTCATTCATCAGTGCTATGGGCGGCGGCGGCGCGGCCTATGGTACAACTTATGTAGGCGCTTTAAGTACACAGGGATTAAATTTTGATGGCAAGGGGCATTTTAGCAATTCGCGCTATTCGGGCTCAGTTGTAGCCGGCGAAAATGTTGGCGGGGGCAGTTCAAGCAGCCGGGACGGCAGCGGCACCTATAAAATAAACAAGGGGGTACTTACGCTCACCTATACCGACGGCCATACCGAACTACACAGCTTTTTTTGTGATATGGGCGGTAAAACCCGCATGGCTGTAGTTGATGGTCGGGTATTTTTTGTAGACAATGATGATAATACCACCACTAACAATACAAAATCATCAACTGCGGCTAAAAAAACGTCGGAAAACTCGCCCACAAATGCCGGCAATACCGCCGCGCCGGATGGAAAAACACTGCTTTTAAAAGCCAATGCCGCCCATGGCGGCGATAAACTGAACGCATTGAAAACCGCCCGTTTAACAGGCTCCGTTTCAGGGTTAAAAGTTGTTGAGCTGATTGATATCCCCAACAGCAAGGTGCGCGTTGAAATATGGAAAAACGGCAAACCGGTTTCGGTGCAACAAACCGAAGGCAATAACGGATGGCAATGGAGCAGCGGCAACAAGTCCGACCTGCCAGCCAATAGCGTTGCCGAGATAAAAACCGCCTTATACACCGGGGTTATTGGGTTACGCAAGTCATCGCTTGATCAAATGCAGATCATCAATACACAAAAAATCCCCAATAATGACATGTATACGGTTCAATGCAAGTTAAATGGCAACGAATACGTGTTTGCTATAAATAATCAAAACCAACTGATGGCTTATGGCTATAAGATAGGCGATAAAACCCTGTTTGCTATGCTGTCAGATCTTCGGCCGGTGCAGGGTATCACCATTCCTTATCGTGAGGCAACAACAAGCGGCCAGCAAAAACTTAATATTCAATATGACAACATGGATGTGAACCCTATTTTTGACGGGCAAAGCTGGGCGGTACCGGCCGGAAGCTAAATTTTATTTCAGGTAGATAATTTATTCGGCTTCAGGTACAAATAATCGTTCTTGAAATCGAGGATCATGTTGAAATGTTTTAGCAAGCCATTTCCAAGGTAATTTATTTCAAAGCCCATTGGGTTTCTGCCGCTTAATATAATGGCCGGCACATGTGTCTGCGCAAAACCGTTAATTCTGAAAAGCGGCGCTTCCACAATTTTCATCTCATATTTTACCCCGCGCGGATCGCTGATAGTTGACGATTTGATCAGCTTTAAATCCGTTGGGAAATTATTTTTGGCTACCCAGCCACTATCCAAAATAGCAGCCTGCTCAGAACCTGTATCCATTAAAAAATTACCGGTATAGCTTTTGCCACCTATTTCAAAGCTCCCGCTCGCGTAAGCAAAGGAATGCGTAAACCCAATTTTCGATTTAACATATCCTTTTTTTAATGACCTCTGTAGTTTAGTGTGGATAACGAGCACCTTTTCATCGTAATTAACTTCCACCTGTTTGCCTTCAAAAAGGTTCCAGCCAAAGCGGCCATCCATATCATCAGCGGTAATATTTGTAGGCAGAATTTCCTGGTTGCGCCAAATCATGCCCCCTATTTGCAGTTTGAGCGCTTTACTCATGTTATTATAATCAGGCTTCGCTTTACCCGCCAAAACATCGGCCTGGTTTGGCAGCAGCTTCGTTTTTTTCAGGATGGCATCCCTTGTAAAATGAAAATCAAAGGAGCTAAGGTCAAAATGCAGGTTCAGGGTATCAACGTCATTCATAATAGCCTTTACATGAATGGCATTATGGGCACTAAGCGTAAACGGAATGGTATCATTCGTAACGATATTGTTTTTCAATTTATCCTCTGGCGGTATAGCGCTTGCTATTTGCGTATAGCATGAATCCTTGCCGTTAAGCAGGATAATGAAGTTATACCTCGTGCCAGGCTTAATTTTTACCCTTATCGAATCGATATCGGTATAAAAGGTGACCCACTTTGCTGCCCGGGCCCTATCGGCAGTATAAACATCCGGCCTTGTTTTTGGCGAAAGCGACCAGGCGTTTTTATCCAAAAATCCGCCGTCATTGATGGCTACTTTTTTTGATGTAGCTTTGATCACAGGCAGTTTCGACTGGCCAAAAACAAGTCCGCCAGACAGCAGGAAGATAAACAGCAAAAAATGTTTCATCGTTTTTATGAGGTAAGGTGCCTAAAGATACAGCGGGAATAAATCTTTACAAAATACAACTGTAAATGAGCTGCATCCCCCTTAAAAAAACACAAAAGTTAAAACTTTTCAGTCATCACAGCTATTATATTAATAGCTATGAAAATCATTAATTAAAACAAAGTACTATGAACTCACTCCTGTATATAATTGCAGTCATCCTTATAATAGGATGGGCAATAGGTGTATTTTTCACATCAGTGGGCAGCCTGATCCACATTTTGCTGGTAATAGCTATTATCGCGCTTCTGTTAGGCGTAATCAGGCGGTCGACAGCTATATAACGCTGCTGAAAATATAAAATCTGTAGGCTATATAAGCTATCTGAACCTTGATTCGCTTGATTTGCAGATTACCTGATAAAATCAGAAAGTCTTTAAATCAAATGGATCAAGGTTTTTTGTATACTTGTTTAAATCATCAGGGAGAAATCCTTAATCAGGAGAATCAAGGTTTGAAAAATATATACATTTTATTATTTATGGCAGTTGCAGCCACCATCAGCGCATGCTCGCCTAAAGTACAACCCTTCGCTGCCACCAATAAAGTGTACCACAACCAAACCGATTCATTGGTAGAGGTGATTAGCCGCGAGCAGCCGGCCATGCTGGTTGACAGTGCGGGCGGCGCCATCCCTTCGGAATGGGTTGGCACCGTGAATTTTAACCTGCGCAAGCCCAATTACGTCATCATTCATTACACAGCGCAGGATTCGGTTAAACAAACCCTTACCACATTCACTTTGGTAAAACCGCAGGTGAGCGCGCATTATGTTGTGAGCAAAGACGGCAAAATTTACCATATGCTTAATGATTACCTGCGGGCCTGGCATGCCGGCATCAGTAAATGGGGCAGCATCAGCGATATGAACAGTTGTTCTATCGGTATAGAAATTGACAATAACGGTCACGAGCCCTTTAATGATGTACAGGTAAAAAGCCTGCTGGTTTTATTGGCGCAATTAAAGAAAACCTACAACATTCCGCAGGCAAATTTTATCGGTCACCAGGATATAGCACCATTGCGCAAACCCGATCCCGGGCCATTGTTCCCCTGGAAATTGTTAGCACAAAAAGGCTTTGGTTTTTGGCGCGAAGAACTGCTGGAGCTGCCACCTGATAATTTTGATTATGCTACAGCACTTAAGCTGATCGGCTATGATATCAGCAACCTCCCGGCAGCCATTGTTGCCTTTAAGCGGCACTTTGTGCAAACGGATGAAACACCCGTAATGACACAGTTGGATTTGAATATCCTTTATAATGTTTACAGGAAATATTGAGCAGCCCCTAAAGGGGCGAGCACAAGCGCAAGAATAACATTTATAAAGCATAACGCCCCGATACAACGAATGTGCCGGGGCGTTATGCTTTTAACCTCCTCCTTTAGGGGGCAGGGGGGCTAATCAATCCACTCAAACTTAGTATAAGGCACCAATACCTCCGGCACTTTAATCCCTTTTTCAGTTTGGTTATTCTCCAACAATGTGGCTACAATACGCGGCAAGGCCAGCGCGCTGCCGTTAAGCGTATGGGCCAATTGTGTTTTGCCCTCGGCATTGCGGAAACGGAGTTTTAGCCTGTTGCTCTGGAAAGTTTCAAAGTTTGATACAGATGAAACTTCCAGCCAGCGTTGCTGTGCGGCGCTCCAGGTTTCCATATCATAAGTTAAAGCAGAGCCAAAGCCCATGTCACCGCCGCAAAGGCGCAATACACGGTATGGTAAACCTAACTTTTGTAAAAGGCCCTGTACGTGGCTGCTCATCAGCTCCAATATTTCGTATGATTTATCCGGATGGGCAATGGTTACAATCTCTACCTTATCAAACTGGTGCAAACGGTTCAATCCGCGTACGTGCGCACCGTATGAACCAGCCTCGCGGCGGAAACATGGGGTGTGCCCGCAGTTACGAACCGGCAACTGATCTTCTTTCAATATTACTTCGCGGTACAGGTTGGTAATAGGCACCTCGGCAGTAGGGATCAGGTACAGGTTATCGATACCTACATGGTACATCTGTCCCTCTTTATCCGGCAGCTGTGATGTACCAAAGCCCGATGCTTCGTTTACCATCAGTGGCACGCTTACCTCGCTATAGCCTGCTTTCTCGGCTTCGTCAATAAAATAATTGATCAGGGCACGTTGCAGCTTGGCGCCTTTGTTTTTATATACAGGGAAACCGGCGCCGGTTATTTTAACGCCCAGTTCAAAATCAATCAGGTTGTATTTAGCGGCCAGTTCCCAGTGCGGTAGAGCATCGGCAGGCAGCTCGGGCCTGGTGCCATTCTCTAACACCACTTCATTATCTTCAGGGGTTAGGCCTTTAGGTACCGAGCTGTGCGGCAGGTTAGGCAGCAGTACCAGTTTTTGGTAAAGTTCCTCTTCGGTAATGGTAAGCAGGTCACCAAGCTTTTTGATCTCTTCTTTCCAGGCCCCGGTTTTGCCCTTAAGGCCTTCGGCTTCCTCTTTTTTACCGGCGCGCATCAGCTCGCCAATCTGTTTTGCAGCTGCATTAGCCTCGGCCGAAACATTATCCATACTGGTTTGGGTGGAGCGGCGTTTATCATCCAGCTCAATTATTTCATCAACCAGTTGGGACTGTTTAAAATTTTTTACAGCCAAACGTTCCAAAACCTGTTCCCGGTTATCACGGATATAACTAACTTGCAGCATTATTTTATTTTTTAGGCAAAGATATAATTAGTTCATAGTTTATGGTTCATAGTTCATAGCTGATTTATGAAATTTAAAAACCATCAAACCAATATCCATGAACTATGATCTATGAACCATGAACCAAACTGGCAAACTATACTTAGTCCCCACCCCGATAGGTAATCTGGAGGATATGACCTTCAGGGCTATCCGCGTATTGAAGGAAGTGGACCTGATACTGGCTGAAGACACCCGTACTTCTGCCCCGATGCTGAAACACTTCGAGATCCATCAAAAAGTATTTGCACATCATCAGCACAACGAGCATCAATCAAGTAACGAGATCATTAAATTTTTGCTGCAAGGGAAAAATATCGCGCTCATTTCGGATGCCGGTACACCGGCGATATCTGATCCCGGTTTTTTTCTTGTTCGCGAAGCTTTAAAGTTTAATATCGCTGTGGAATGCCTGCCCGGCGCCACCGCTTTTGTGCCGGCGCTGGTTAACTCGGGTTTTCCTACCGATAAGTTTTGTTTCGAGGGTTTTTTACCGTTGAAAAAAGGTCGCCAAACCCGGTACAAATTTTTAGCCGAAGAGGAACGGACCATCATACTATATGAGTCGCCCCACCGTTTGTTAAAAACGCTGGATGAAATGGCAACGTATTTTGGTGCCGACAGGCAGATCTCGGTATCGCGCGAGCTTACCAAAATGTTTGAAGAAACCGTGCGGGGTACAGTTACCGAAGTAAAAGAATACTTTGAAACGCACCCCATGAAAGGCGAGTTTGTAATGTGTGTTGCCGGTGCGGCGGCTAAACCGGCAAAGGGGAAGTATGACAGAGATGAAGAGGAAGAGTAACTTATAAGCACAAATCATGTCATTGCGAGGTACGAAGCAATCGCATGCTATACAAAGCGGCTGTGCTTCCGTGCGATTGCCGCGCTGTGTTCGCAATGACATAATTAATATAAGTAAATAATTAAACTGTTTTAAGGCTGTTGCACAGGCGCGTTAGGGATAGAAGCGTAAAGCCCACAGCGCGGGCTGGGTTTGCGGGCAGGAAAGGCGAGGACTTGCAGCGGATAGCCCGGCCGCAGGCAACGCCCATATTATAAAACAAATCAAAAAAATTACACTTAACAATCAACAACTTAGATAACGTCATTATAAGACATGAAGCAATCCCAAACTTTACAGAGCGACTCTGCTCATCGGGGATTGCTTCGTACCTCGCAATGACGGTTCTGAATAAATACAGCGACAACTGAATAATACATTGTCACCCTACATGAAAAAAAACCTACCATTAGCCATACTATCAGGCTTACTTTTGTGGATAGCCTGGCCGCCTACCCCTTATACTACGTTTTTGCTTTTCATCGGCTTTGTGCCCATGCTGCTGGCTATTGAAAACATTATTAATGATGATAAGCCTAAAAAAGGCAGACGGGTATTTAATGTAACTTTCATTGGCTTTTTTATCTGGAACTCATTATCTGTTTACTGGGTTTATAACGCGCTTAAAATAGTGGGCGAGGTAGTGGCCATTCCCATAACGCTCATCCCCTATTCGCTTGGGCCGCTGTTAATGGCTGCTGCTTTCTGGTTATATTACCGGTTGAGACTGGTCGCTCCCCGCTGGATCGCACTCATTGGGTTGGTTTGTTTCTGGATCGGCTATGAATACCTGCACCAAAGCTGGGACTTATACTTTCCCTGGATGACACTTGGTAACGGCTTTGCCGTAGCTCATCAGTGGGTTCAATGGTATGAATATACCGGCGTGTACGGGGGTACCATATGGGTCTGGGTGGTGAACATCCTGGCTTTTTTAATTTATACAAGCCTTCGTGAAGCTCAAACCAAACGCCTGAGAATGGTATTGATCACAGCGATTGTAATTGTTGTAGCAGCCCCTCTTGGCTGTTCACTATTGGTTTACCATAGCTATGTTGAAGAAGTAAACCCATCAAACATCGTTATTGCCCAGCCAAACATAGATCCGTACGAAAAAGATGGCACCATCCCTGCCGCTTTACAGCTCGATATCCTGATCCGCCTTTCAACCCAGGTGGCACAGCCAAACACCGAATTTTTTATCTGGCCCGAAACAGCTATCCCCGCGCCTGTTTATATTAACGAAGAACAGATAGGCCAAAATGATTTTATTAAGCAAGCCCAGCTTTTTTTACGGAAGTACCCGAACGGTAACCTGGTTACAGGCGCCGAAACATACAGGCTATATAACAACAGGGCAACACCAACGGCTGTTCCCTCTCCGTGGGGCGGCGACCAGTTTGCTGATTTTTACAGCACTGCCCTCAACATTGAAAATGGCGACCGCATCCAAACTTACCATAAATCACGTTTGGTACCCGGAGCCGAATCATTACCTTTTGGCGATGCGCTCTCATTCCTGAAACCCGTATTTGAACATTTAGGCGGCGCAACCGGCAATTATGCTCCCGAAAAGGATGCCAAGGTGCTTTATTCGCAAAGCGGTATCGGGGTCGATCCTGTTATTTGCTATGAATCGATATGGGGAGGGTACATTGCCCGCTCTGTTAAAAAAGGAGCGCAGTTTATCGCCATTATTACCAACGATGGCTGGTGGGAAAATACTTCGGGTAAGGACCAGCATTTAGATTATGCCAAACTTCGCGCCATTGAAACCCGCCGCTGGGTTTGTCAATCGGCTAATACCGGCATCTCCGGGTTTATAAACCAGCGCGGCGATGTGGTTAAACATACCGAATGGTGGGTTAAAACCTCTATCAAACAAGATATCAACCTCAACAGCGAACTTACATTTTATGTTAAACACGGCGATTATATCCCGCAAGCCGGCAGTGGATTGGCAGGGCTTGGCATGATGTTTTTACTGGGGGTAAGATTGAGGAAAAAACAAACGTTAACGGCTTAGGAGGTCAACATATAAGCTGTTAATCAAGTACAGAAAGAGTGGTTTTGATGATATCATCAAAAAAAGCTTTATCGGCTGTGGCTTTGGCTGATACCTGCATGCCTCTTACCGCGTTCATGATGAACCGGGCCAGCGCAAGGGAATCCTGGGGGTTACGGATCTCACCACTGTCCTGCCCTTTTTTTATAGCACGAAGAACCGCGTTCTCAAATTGCTGCTCATTCCGGCATATCACATTTTTAACTTCGGAATCATGCGATGCCAGTTCAATTTCGGCATTTACCATGAAACAACCTTTTCGTTGTTCATCATTTAACAAATCGCGCATGGTAAGTTCCAAAAGTTTCTTTATAGCTTCTTTTGCCGATGCTGTATTATTTATAATATCACACATCTGGTTCCCGCCGAACTTCTGATAGCTATCCAGGGCTTTAATATACAAAGCGTGTTTATCGCCAAAAGTATCGTACAAACTTGAGCGACTAATGCCCAGGCCGTCCACCAAATCCTGCATGGACGTGCCATTGTAACCCTTATGCCAAAAAATGCAAACGGCCTTGCTCAATACTTCGGCTTCATCAAAATCTTTACTTCGTGCCATAACAGAAAAGCTTTACCCGTTTAATGGGCAAAGCTATTCATTTTTAATTAATTGTTAATCTGCATTCTCTTTAGCCACCCTAAATGACCCTGAGGTGCGTTATTTATCTTACACCACCACTGGCTAAGATAATTTCGCCGGTTAACCAGCGTGAATCGTCAGAGGCCAGGAATACCGCAACAGGTGCAATATCATCCGGCTGACCTATACGGCCAAGCGGCGTAGTTTTTTCAAGCTCAGCCTGGAAATCGCTGCCTATAAAACCTGCTGTATGTGTGCCTTCGGTTTCAACCATCCCCGGGTTAATAGCATTTACACGGATTTTTTTAGGACCAAGCTCTCTTGACAAAACCTGTGTAATAGAATCAACCGCACCTTTGGTGCCTGTATAAATAGCACTTTGCGGAGGAGTAATACGGGTTACGGTTGAGCTTATGTTGATTATGCTACCGCCTTTATCACCAAAGCTATTTACCGCTCCCTGGGTAGCAAGTAATAAGCCGAGTACATTGATATCAAACTGGCGGTGGAATTCTTCTTCGGTTACAGCTTCTATCGGTGTAAACTGATATACACCGGCATTGTTCACCAAAACATCAACACCACCGAAAGCTTCTTTGGTTTCTGCAAAAAGACGATCAACGTCAGCCTTTTTTGCTACGCTGCCTTGTACAGCGATAGCTCTGCCACCTTCGGCTGTAATTTCGGCAACCACTTTATCCGCACCGTTTTTATCCGATGCATAATTTACTACTACTGCAGCACCTGCCGAAGCCAGACTTTTAGCTATACCTGCACCAATACCTTTTGATGCCCCTGTTACTACTGCTACTTTGTTTTCTAATTTTTTCATTTTCTGGAAGATTAATTTAATTTTGGAATAATCGTTCCGCAAATATAAACCCATTTCGGAACAATCATTCCATAATTAATTTTTATTAGTCTGGGATGACAAATGCATAGGTATGGTCATTCAGGGAACCACTTTAAATTTATTGCAGCTTTTTCATTAGGCAGATGTAGCTGATAAGTTAAAAGATTATGTCATGCCGAATTTATTTCGGCATCTCATAGGATGTTTACGCCTGCAATGTCTTCGCCTTGTCTCTGGCAGACCTATCCTGTGACTATCTGCATGGTGAGATGCCGAAATAAATTCGGCACGACGAGGAGTGTTTTAAAGCGAGTCCTTAGGAGTCCTACTCTTCTGTTGCCATTTCATTCCTTTTCAGGATAAAGGCCATCAGGTCATTTATCGGGTGTTTGATGATCTTGCCGGTTTTTACGCCGTGCAGGTGGCATAATGAGATAAGTTCTTCGGAGAACGAATAAGCTATGGAGCCAACAAAGTGGCATTTGTATTTATGATATTCGGGGTATGATTTGATATTGGTTTCAATAAACTCCACCAAACCGTCAACCAGCATGGAATGCCCGTATTCGGTAGTTTTTATTTCGCTTACAAACTTACTGAACGATGCCAGGTAGGTATTGGCATTAGGCTTTTGATACACATTTTTGATCACGATCTCCTTATTCAGATGGTAAGCCTTATCAAACTTCTGGCTGATATCATACGGCATATTGCCATATAAAAAATCAGTGATCAGCTTTTTTCCAAACCAGGTGCCTGAGCCTTCATCGCCCAAAACAAAACCAAGACCATGCTGCCCGTCATAGATTTCTTCGCCGTCAAAAAAAGAGATATTACTGCCCGTGCCCATCACGCAGCAAATTCCCTTTTCCTGGCCGCAGGTTGCATAAGCGCAACCCAGCAGGTCGCTGTCAACACTGATGTAAGCTTTATTAAAATGTATGCTCAGGGCGTTTGATACGATCTCGTGCCGGTCGGGGCTGCTGCACCCTGCACCAAAAAAGTAAATCTCGGAAATCCGGGCAGCAAACGCCACCATTTCAGGGGCCTGCTCCAATACAATCCGTGCTATCTCTTTTTCGGTTAAAAAATAGGGGTTTAATCCCGCGGTAAGGAATGAGCGGGTTTCCTGGTCTGAAACGGTCAGCAGCCAATCGGTTTTTGATGATCCGCTATCTGCAACTAAGATCATTGACAAATTTCTTCAAGCGCTTTAACAGTAAGTGGCTTATGAATAAACTGTGTAATATGCTTATTATCTTCCGATTCCCTGATATCGGTAGGATCGAGTGATGATGATAACATATATATTTTTATCCTTTTTTTAGCAATATCCAAACCGGCAAATTCCTGCAAAAACTCAAAGCCGCTCATCATTGGCATCCTGATATCTAAAAAAATAACATCGGGGTTTACCGATCCGCTTTTTAATGATTCAATGGCCTCCATCGGTGATTGGCGCACAATGATATTTTCGGCAAAGTTGCTGCTCTCCAAAACCCTGCGCGTTATAAAGCTATCAATGTAATTATCATCAATAAGCAAGCAGGTTTTGAAAGGGGCGGTCATGATTCAAAAATAAGTTTTTAAACTTATTATTAAAATATTTTTTATTTGATGTTAATGCTGTTAGTTATTTGTTTTAACATGATCTCGGCTTGTTTGCTTTGGTATTGCGCGGCAAAGAATTTTGATTGCGCGTCAAGATAATTACGCTGTGCTTCCCTTACCTCAAGCGGGGTAATATTACCTAACTTATATTTATCAAGCGTAATATCCAGGTTTTTTTTGTTAAGGTTTACGTTGGCTTCCTCCAGTTTTACCAGGTCAAGGCCCGAAAGATATGCCACAAACAGGCTGTTGATCTGGCCTTCAATATCCAGTTTGGTTTGTTTGGCAGCAATGCCGGCATTCTCAATCTGGATCTTTGCATTTTTTTCGCGCCTGTTTTGGTTAAAGCCATTGAATATATTGATGCTTGCAGTGAGGCCGTAATTAAAACCATGCACATTTTGCGACAGCGTAAAACCTGCCGGCGTTTTGCTGTTGGTAAACGTATAGCCCGATGTTACCCCTACCTGCGGATACCGCGTAGCGCGCACCTGTTTAAGGTTGATCTCGGCCAGGCGCTGGTTTATTTGTGCCGATAGTATTGCCGGGTTTTGAAGCTGCGCGTTGTTGATCACATCGGCCAGCGCCAGTTTTTCATCAACTATTATAGTATCGGCAACAGAAAAATCGGTTTGCAGATCGCGGATCAGCAATTGGTTAAGCTGTATTTTAGTTGTCTTAAATTGCTGGTACTGGATTACCAGGTTACCGGTATCCGTATTCAGGTTTACCTGGGCATTCAATACTTCCAATCGCGAGGCCCTTCCTACAGCAAACTTATCGTTGGCAATGCGCAACTGCGTACGGGAAATATCAATAGCTCCTTTTAATGCCTTGATCTGTTCGTTTTGACTGATCAAATTATAATAGGTATCGATAACACCGGCAACTGTTCGCTGTACGGTATCCTGTAATTGCAGTACACCCAGTTTATCCATCTGCTTTAGCTGATCATAATTTGCAAACATGGCAAAGCCGTCAAAAATTGTCCAGTTAAGGTTTACACCGTAGTTATTGTTGGAGTTTTTGGCATTGCGGATATTGTTAACCGTACCATCATTACGGGTTTGCTTGGTAGTTTGGCGGCTGTTGTTGTCGTTAAAGTCGCCGGTAACTACCGGTAAAATGCCGGCATTACCAAGCGTAACGTTGTTTGATGCTATGGTTGAGTTATTTTGCGACAACTTGATGTTATAGTTGTTTTTCAGGGCTATTTCAACCGCATCTTTTAAAGTAAGTAAGGGCGCATCCTGCTGGGCTAATGCAATGGTTGATACCATTGCAAAACAACAAACCAGGCAGGCTATTTTCTTGATCATCATATTATATTACAGGTTTTCGATCAGTTTAGGTTCTTGATGGTGCGGGTGACGGGCGGCTTCGGCTATTTCAGCTTCGGCAGCCAGGTCCTCAGGATCGTGGTCATGGTCTTTACGGGTTTTAGCAGCCAGCAGCAAATACATCATCGGGATAATATAAAGCGTTAATACTAATGAAAACAGCATCCCGCCCATAATCACAATACCTAATGAAACACGGCTTTTTGCACCTGCGCCCAGCGCAAACGCAATAGGCACAGATCCAAGCACTACGGCTAAGCTGGTCATTAATATAGGCCGTAAACGTGCTGTGGCAGCTTCAACAACAGCCTCATATTTAGCTACCCCCTGTTCCATCCGCTGGTTGGCAAATTCCACAATCAGGATCCCGTTCTTGGTTACCAGCCCCACAAGGGTGATGATCCCGATCTCGCTGAAAATATTGAGCGTTTGGTTAAACAGCCACAGCGATAAAAACGCGCCCGAAATAGCCAGCGGCACGGTAAGCATCACAATAAACGGGTCCATAAAGCTTTCAAACTGGGCTGCCAGTACCAGGTAGATCAGCAGCAAGGCAAAACCAAAAGCAAAAAGGATGTTCGACGAGCCTTCGGCATAGTCACGTGACGGGCCGCTCAGCGCTGTACTAAAGGTATCATCAAGTAAGCCTTTGGAGATCCTGTCCATCTCCTTAATACCATCGCCAACAGTATAACCCGGCGCCAGGCCAGCAGATACTGTTGCCGATTTGTAACGGTTAAAGTGATAAATTGCAGGCGGTGTAGCACCTTCTGTTGTTTTAACCACGTTATCCAGCTGCACCAAAGTCCCTTTTGAGCTGCGCACGTAAATAGACCGCAGGTCAAGCGGCTGATCACGGTTAGCGCGGTCAACCTGTGCTATTACCTGGTATTGTTTCCCGTTTATCAGGAAATAATCCAAACGGCCGGCACTGTAATATAATTGCAGCGTTTGGGCAATATCATCAACCGAAACACCCAGGTCGCGGGCACGTTCACGATCGGTAACTACACGCAGTTCGGGTTTGGTAAATTTCAGGTTAACATCTGTTCCCTGGAAAACGGGGCTTTTGGACACCTCGGCAAAAAACGTTGGCAACACCTTCCGGATCTTTTCAAAATCCTGGTTCTGGATAACGTATTGCACCGGTAGCGATGTTTTTGAGCCCGAACCACCACCGCTGATGGTTTGTTCCTGCACCACAATGGCGCGGGCATCGGGCATTTTGCGTAGTTTACCGTTAAGCCAGTCGGCAAGTTCCTGCTGGGTGCGCACACGTTTATCAGGCGCAACCAGCCCTACCCTGCCAAAGCCGGTATTTGAAGCACCGCCGCCGCCAAATGATGGGGAAACAATTTCAAGGTTAACGTTTGCCTCCGGGATCGAATCCTCAACAAGGTTAGACACTTTATCCATGTACCTGGTCATGTACTCATAAGTTGCCCCCTCCGAACCGGTAACACTATAACGAAGCAAACTGCGGTCATCAAGCGGTGCAAGTTCTGATGGTATAACATTAACCAGGATGCCGATGATGACGACAGATGCCGCGAGGATGACGAACGACACCCATTTACGCTTCATAAACTTAATGAGCGATTCGGTATACGAAGTGGTCATGTTAATGAAGAAGGGCTCTGTTTTTTCGTAAAACCTTGATTTCTTTTGGTTTTTACGGATCAGCTTTACGTTAAGCATTGGTGTTAATGACAGGGACACGAATGCCGATATCAATACCGCACCGGCTACCACCACCGCAAACTCACGGAATAAACGGCCGGTGAAACCCTGTAAAAACACAATGGGTAAAAATACAGCCGCCAGCGTAACCGATGTAGATACCACCGCGAAAAAGATCTCGGCCGAGCCTTCAAAAGCTGCCTTACGGATAGCCATGCCCGCCTCTACCTTTTTATAGATGTTTTCCGTTACCACGATACCGTCATCCACCACCAGGCCTGTTGCCAGTACTATCCCCAAAAGGGTTAATATATTGATGGAAAACCCGAAGATGTACATGATAAAGAACGCGCCGATAAGCGATACCGGGATATCGATGAGCGGCCGGAAAGCGATGAGCCAATCGCGAAAGAAAAGGTAGATAATAATTACCACCAGTACAAAGGCCACAATCAGCGTTTCCTGCACTTCAGATATCGACTGGTTAATGAACCGCGTATTATCCAGCGCCACTTTTACAGAGATATCGGGCGGCAGGTCTTTTTTGATCTGCTCTAAACGTACATAAAAATCCTTCGCTATCTGTACGTAGTTGGCGCCCGGCTGCGGCACTAAAGCCAAACCAACCATTGGCACACCCGATTCCTTAAATATCGTTTCTTCGTTTGCCGAGCCAAGCACAGCATACCCTACATCTTTAAGACGGATAACCCGGTTGCTGTCTGCACGGAGGATCAGGTTATTAAAATCCTGCTCTGTAGCCAGTTTGCCCAGTGCCCTGATGGTTACCTCGGTATTGTTACCTTCAATTTTACCCGCCGGCAGCTCCACGTTCTCTTTAGCCAAAGCGGCGCCAATATCAGTAGCCGTAAGCCCCTGCGCCGAAAGTTTGGCCGGATCAATCCACAGGCGCATAGCATACTGGCGCTGCCCCTGTACGTTAATGGAACTTACACCGGGGATGGTTTGCAGGCCTTCCAATAAAACGTTCTCGGCGTAATCGTCAAGCTGGTTGATGTTACGGATATTACTGCTAACGGTAAGGGTAATGATCTGGTCAGCGCTGGCGTCGGCCTTGGTTACCACGGGCGGGGCGTTAATATCCTGCGGCAACTGGCGCTGGGCCTGGCCCACTTTATCGCGCACGTCGTTCGCCGCGGTTTCCAAATCGGCATCAAGGTCAAACTCAACCGTGATATTGCTTTGCCCAACCGAACTGGTCGACGATATATTACGGATTCCCGGTACACCGTTGATAGATTTTTCAAGCGGTTCGGTGATCTGCGATTCAATTACATCGGCATTGGCACCGGAGTAACTGGTGGATACCGAAATGATGGGCGGATCCACCGAAGGGAAATCGCGCACACCTAAAAATTTGTAGCCGATAATACCGAACACAACAATAACTACAGACATTACTGTTGCCAATACCGGCCTTTTAATACTTACTGAGGATAAGCTCATATCGGGTTTATTTAATAACTTTTAAAATTTTCAAAGGCACTTTCGGCCTCATTTGTATCAGCCCGGATACCACCACGCTGTCGCCCGGCTGCAGTCCCTCAGTTACCTGGATTTTGGTATCTGTACGCAAATCGGTTTTAACCGGCTTTGATACTGCTATGCCATTTTTATAGATCCAGACAATACTGCTTTTAAGGTCGGGGATAACGGCCTGTGTTGGCAGCAAAATGGTTTTAGGGATTTGATCAAGCGTTAAATTGATCTTGGCAAAACTGCCTGCTGTAAGTACCCCCTTGGGGTTTGGCGCTTTAGCACGTACCGTAATGGTGCGTGAGCCGGCATCAATTGACGGATCGATAGCATACACGGTACCCACAAAATTTTCCATCGAGCTTTCGGTCCTGAACCTGATCTTACTGCCCGGGCCAAGTATAGAAAGATACCTTTCAGGCACGGCGAAAGTTACTTTGGCCGGATCGATATTAACCAGGTTTGCAATAGGCGATGATGGCGACAGGTAGCTGCCCGGGCTCACATTCCTTAAACCGATTGTGCCTGAAAACGGCGCACGGATCTCGGTACGGGCTATCTGGGCCTTAATCACATCGGCCGCAGCTTTTAACGAGTTTAATGAAGTTAGCGAGGTGTCGTATTCTTCCTGGCTTATAGCTTCTTTTTGAAGCAGCTGGCGGTTGCGGTTTTCCTGCTGTTTTGCCAATGCCACCTGGTACTGATTTTGCTGCAGCGATGCTTCCAGGTCCTGGTTGTACACTTTAACCAGCAGCTGTCCTTTTGTTACTTTAGTACCTTCGTTAAAATATATACCGGTAATATTACCCGCTGTCTGGCTGATGAGGCTTACCTTTTCATTGGCGTCAATGGTGCCGGTAATATCAATAATGTTATTTACGGCGGTATCTTTAACTATCATTACA
The DNA here is from genome assembly GCF_034263275.1 of Mucilaginibacter sp. cycad4. Classification (NCBI taxonomy): domain Bacteria; kingdom Pseudomonadati; phylum Bacteroidota; class Sphingobacteriia; order Sphingobacteriales; family Sphingobacteriaceae; genus Mucilaginibacter; species Mucilaginibacter sp. cycad4. The sequence goes on from NZ_CP139559.1 coordinate 5,581,690, forward strand.
TTAACACCTACGGGGCCGCCGCCTTTTTTCTTGTCGCCCTTGCCCGAAGCCATAGCCGCGGCCGATTTCTTTGCCCCTTCGCTAAAAAATTTGTTGTAAATTAAATAGGCAACCAGCAGGGCCAGCGCCGTGTAAATAATATATTTCGTTTTCATACTTTGTTTAATCCGTGTGTGATTTAGCTTGAAGGGTTGTTTCGGGTGATATTAATGGTTTTAAATTTTTATGCATGCGGGCAAGTACGCTTTCAAATACCCTCATATCGGCTTCGGATATGCCTCCGGTAATATCTGCGTTGATATTTTCAAATGTTTTAATGATCTGAGGAACGGCCAGTTTTGCCTTATCGGTAACCCGGAGCAGTTGCTGCCGCCTGTCGTTCGGGTTGTTTTCGCGGTAAACAAAGCCTTTTTCGGTAAGCAGGTTAATGATGCTTACCATGGCCGATTTGTCTTTGCCCAGCAGGTGCGCCAATGCATTTTGCGTAAGTTGCCCGTCATGGAAGTAAATGAGCGAAAGTATATAATGGTACCGGGTAACATCCAGGTGAACAGTATGCTTTACCAGTACAGCCAGGTACAGTTTACCTAAGCGTATCAGCTTGCGCGAAATAGGTTCAATCAGTTCCATTTACTTAAAAATCGATGTAAAACTAATAGCATAATATTAACAATAGTTGCATGTATCAACCATTTTACAACGGTGTTTGAGGCACTGTAATGCCACATACATAACTGATTATATAATATTTTATAAATTGCGGCCATGAAACTGACCAACCTACGCACGCTATTTTTTTTAACGCTTTTTATTATGAGTACTACCATCAGCGAGGCCGCCGCCAACGCTCAGATTACCTACAATGTTTCGTTTCCTGAAGCCCAGGCCCATTATGCTGATATTGAAATGCATATTACCGGCCTTCAGCAAAACACACTTGAGCTTAAAATGCCAGTATGGACACCGGGCTCATACCTGGTGCGCGAGTTCGCAAAAAACATTGAATCGTTAACTGCTGAAGCTAATGGCAAGCCCGTTGCAGCACCTAAAATCAATAAGAATACCTGGCAAATTGTTACAAAAGGAATTTCATCGGTAACGGTAAAATACAGGGTTTATGCCTTTGAACTTTCCGTACGCACCAGTTTTATCGATGCATCGCATGGCTTCCTTTCCACTACGGGGATCTTCATTTATCCGGCCAATATGCAACACTCGCCGGCTGTTATTCACATTAAGCCATATAAAAACTGGGATAAGGTTTCAACCAGTTTGGAAATGGTAAATAATGATCCGTTTACCCGTTTATCACCCAATTTTGATATCCTGTTCGATTCGCCTATTGAAGTGGGCAACCAGGAGGTTTTTGGCTTTGATGCATCTGGTGTTCATTATGAAATATGTATGTACGGCGGGGGCAATTACGATAAGGAAAAATTGAAAGCCGATATCCATAAAATTGTGGACCAGGAAGCTGCCGTTTTTGGTGAAAACCCAAACAAGCACTATGTATTTATAGTACACAACCGCCAGCGTAACGGCGGTGGTTTGGAGCATTTAAGCTCAACTGTGTTAGGAGCATCACGCGATAGCTATGCTAATGACAAAGGCTACCAAAGCTTTTTGGGCCTGGTGGCCCATGAGCATTTCCATTTGTGGAATGTAAAGCGCCTGCGCCCGGTAGTGTTAGGCCCTTTTGATTATGATAATGAAAACTATACCACCAATTTGTGGATAGCCGAAGGCTTTACCGAGTACTACCAGGGTATCATTGTTCGGCGTACGCAGTTGTTCCCGGTTCAGAACTACTTTGATGTTTTGGAAGGCGAGTTCAACATCCTGGAAAACCTGCCCGGAAAGAATGTACAAACCGTTGCCGAATCAAGCTTTGATGCCTGGATCAAGGCTTACCGCCCTAACGAAAACTCTAACAATACTACTATTTCATACTACAACAAAGGTGCTATCATTGGTATGATGCTCGACCTGGAGATCATTAACGACAGCAAAGGCAAATATTCGTTAGATGATGTCATGAAGTATATGTACACCCAGTACTACAAAATCAAAAAGCGTGGTTATACCGATGCTGAGTTTAAAGCAGCTTTTGAAAAATTTGCAGGTAAAAAGCTGGATGATTTTTATGCCAATTACATCAACGGCTTAACCCCTATCGACTATAATAAATACTTAGGCTATGCCGGTTATAAGGCAGTGGATGAACTGGCCGATAAAAACGACGCGGCTTTAGGTATCACAACCGTCACAACTGCTGCCAAAAAGATTATTGTGACCGGCGTACAACGTGGTACTGCGGCTTATATAGATGGCATTAACGTAAATGACGAGATCACTGCTATTGACAGTACACCGGTTACGGATGCCGCAACCCTGATCAACGGTAAAAACCCGGGCGATAAAATCCGGGTTACTGTAACCCGCGACGGACAAGCTATCACCCTCCCGGTTACCCTGCTGAAAAGCAACCGTGTAAAATATAATATTGTAACTGTTGACAGCCCAACCGAACAGCAAATGGTTGTAAGGAAGAAATGGTTAAGCTTATAAAAACTGCTTTTAAATAAAGAAGGCCGGCTGCAAAGCTGGCTTTTTTGTTTTAGCATCATTCTAACAGTCATCCCGAACTTGTTTCGGGAACCCACAGGACAAGCGGCCGATTGCTTAGCATGCGTGTTACTTAGCGCGTGGGATACTGAAACAAGTTCAGCACGACCAAAGGACATCAACAAAAAAATAAAATATTAACGCATAAGTTATATTTTTATAGCTTATGCCCTCTGCAGCCTCATTAAAAAAAATACGCCCTATACAGCTTGTCGCTGTTATTTTCTTTACGGTATCAGGTGGCCCTTACGGCCTTGAGCCCTTATTGAGTTATGCAGGCGATCATGGTGCTTTGCTGATCCTGCTCATAACTCCGCTCATGTGGGATGTACCGGCCATACTTACCGTGCTCGAGCTTAACAGCATGATGCCTATAACAGGCGGTTATTACAAATGGGTAAAATATGCCCTCGGTACCCACTGGGGTTTTATTGAGGGCTGGTGGACCTGGCTCTATACCTTTGTGGACCTGGCTATTTATCCCGTGCTGTTTGTGCAATACGCCGGCTTCTTTTTCCCCGAACTGTTAAACTTCCAGGTCCCGGTTTGTTTGGTGATCATCTGGGCATCGGCAGGGCTAAATATTTTAGGCATTATGCCAGTTGGCAAGGTATCTGTATTTTTAAGCGCTGCTGTACTTGCGCCCATTATATTAATGATAGCATTAGGCATTTATCACCATAGCGGGGCGATGCAGATCCCCGCAACATCATTAAAAGGGCTCAGCTTTCCATCATTCGGGATGGCTTTGTATACCGTGATGTGGAACTGCCTGGGCTGGGATAATGTAACCACCTATGCCGAAGAGGTTGAAAAACCCGTCCGCTCCTATCTTATTTCTATTTTTACCGCTTTCGCGCTGGTAATGGTGGTGTACTTTTTTGCCATTTGGGTTGCCCAGCAATCAGGCATTAACCATGATACCTTAACCGAAAACGGCTTCCCTGCCTTAGGCGTATTAATTGGCGGCCAGTGGCTGGGCGTTGTGGTAGCAGCAGGCGGGATGGCCAGTACCCTGGGCATTTATACCGCTGTATTGTTATCCGTATCGCGCGTACCGCAGGTAATGTCTGAAGATAATTTACTGCCCAAAGGATTGAACAGGCTTCACCCGCGTTTTAAAACGCCATTTATTTCCATTATCATCTGTTCCATAGTAGTGAGCTTTATGGTATTGTGGACCTTTGCCGATTTGCTTATCATTGATGTAACTGTTTACGGCGCAGGGCTTTCGTTAGAGTACATCGCCCTTATAAAACTCCGCATTAAAGAGCCAATGAAAGAGCGGCCTTTCCGGATCCCGCTCAGCGTTACCGGCCTGTGCCTGGTTTTACTGCTGCCATTTATTGTTTACAGCGTTGCACTTGGCGGGGCATTAAGCTCAACGCCTAAAGCACTTTCGGCGGCCATATTTGCTTTGGTTGCACTATCAAGCGCAGAAGCAGCATGGCAGGTTATCCGGCTAAGCAGGCCGGAGTTAAAGCAATAATTATACACGAATTATATTGGTTATCTAATACAATTAGTTCGAATTTCACCCAATCGTGGCGCAGAAAGAAAAATTCGTGCAATTCGATTAATTGAGAAAAATTCGTGGTGATAATTTCTTCAACGTTTCAATGATTGGATAATTGACGGGGATTTGCGTAAATTCGGTTCTTTCGCAAAATTTCTATCAATATGAAAATCAAACACCGATACCTGATGCTCATTGGTGGCCTTGCCATTTTTGCAGGCTGCCAGAATAATAAAAGCGTGCCGGCCGAAAAGGCTATCACCGCCGCCGAAATAAAGAAATACATTTCGGCTTTAGCCAATGATTCCATGATGGGACGCAAACCTTTCACCGCCGGCGAAGACAAGGCGATCAAATACATTTCGGAGCAGTTTAAACTGGCCGGGCTCGAGCCGGGCAACAATGGCAGCTATTTCCAGGATGTGCCCATGGTGCAAATCACCAGTACGCCATCTCCTGTTATGGAGATCACAGGCGGTAAAATACCGCTTAGCCTGCATGCCACTACTGATTTTGTAACATTCAGCCGCCGCGAAGTTGATTCGGTAACGCTTAAAAATTCGCCGCTGGTTTTTGCAGGGTACGGCGTTGTTGCGCCCGAATATCACTGGAATGATTATGCCGGGCTTGACGTAAAAGGCAAAACGGTTGTAGTGCTGGTGAACGATCCGGGCTTTAAAAACGGCGATCCAACTTTCTTTAAAGGCGACACCATGACCTACTACGGCCGGTGGACCTACAAGTACGAAGAAGCCGCCCGCCAGGGTGCTGCCGGTGTGCTTATCATCCACCAAAAGGAACCTGCCAGCTATGGCTGGGAAGTTGTCTCGAACAGTAATACAGGCGCCAAGCTTTACCTGCAGCAAAAGGACAAACACATGAACCGCTGCAAGGTTGAAGGCTGGATTACCGAAGATATGGGTAAAAAGCTGTTAGCAGAAGCAGGTATAACCGGCGATTTCCGTGCTTTAGCCCGCAAAAAAGATTTTAAGGCAATCCCGCTTAAGCAATCGGTTACTTTGACTATCAACAATCAGTTAAAATATTCAACATCGCACAATGTTATAGGAACACTTAAAGGTAGTTCACAACCCGGTGAATACGTATTATACACCGCCCATTGGGACCATCTTGGCGTAGGTAAACCCAACGCCAAAGGAGATAGCATTTATAACGGTGCCGTTGATAATGCCGATGGTGTGGCTGCCATCATCAGCGTAGCTAAAGCATTTAACAAGGCCAAAGAAAAACCCAAACGCTCCATTGTGTTTTTAGCCGTTACCGCCGAAGAGCAGGGTTTACTCGGTTCGGAATATTATGCCACCCACCCAATTTACCCGGTTAACAAAACCGTGGCCGACCTTAACATGGATGCCCTCGGGGACTATGGCGAAACCAAAGACATAGCTGTAACCGGCAAAGGCCAGAACGATTTGGAAGATTATGTTGACGAGATTGTCAAAGCACAAGGCCTCAGCACCGTTGGCGACAGGCATCCCGGCTCAGGCAGTTACTACCGGTCAGATCATTTTAACTTTGCCAAAGTTGGTGTGCCGGCCCTTGATATTAATAACGGCAGCATCAGCGTAATACATGATGGCGCCTATGGCGAGGCCAAACAAAAAGATTACGGTGATAACCGCTATCACCAGCAGGCCGATAATTATACCGATACCATGGATGCCACCGGCATGGCGCAGATAGCCAATATTCTTTATGAAGTTGGCACCAAGCTAAGTAATGAAACTACATTCCCCGGATGGAAGAATGGTTCGGAGTTTAAAGCGATAAGAGAGAAGTCGATAAAGTAAGACAAAAAGCTGGTCATGCTGAACTTGTTTCAGCACCCCACTTGCTATGCAGTGTGCAATGCAGGCTTTATACCCTTCTGATGGGGTGCCGAAACAAGTTCGGCATGACGTTTATAATTAAATTTGAAATGAAAAAATCCACCCCGTAACAGAAGGTGGATTTTTTATTGATATATGGTGAAACTATACCCTTAAAGGGATTTAGTTGCTCATTTTAGCTATGTTGAAGCTTTCATAGGCCATTTGCCTGTTATAATCGTTGGCGATGGTTTTGTAGTTGATCAAATCGACAATAGTACCGATGAAACAGAAGCCCGCTGTGAAAAAGTAAAGGATCCCCATACCAATCTGATCGGTCATGAAACGTTGTACACCTGATACGCCAAGGAAACCTGCAAGCGTAGCAAACATGATATCCTGTGGGTTACGCCTTTTGCTGGCATAAAATGACATAAAAGTACGTGACTGGTTTTCTGTTAATGAGGCAGTAGCCTGTTGCAGAAATGTATATTCTTCAGGAGTGATACCGTCGAAAGACATATATGGATTTTGATAAGCGTTCATTTCAGTAAGTTTTAAAGTTTGTGATTGTTTTATGATATAAAGGTACAGCCATCGCCGTAAAACGCCTACGGGAGATAGGTTAGCAGAGATAAGTAGTCGGTGAAATGATGGGTTTTGGCGGTGAAAAGGAGTGAGAAGTTCAAATTATACAACCGTCGTTATAAGGCACGAAGCAATCCCCAATAGGCAGAGCGGCCATGTAGGTTACCCTGTAGCATTCGCGATTGCTTCGTACCTTATAATGACGTGATCGTAAATTGCTGATTATTAAGATATTTTTTCGATGCGTTTTATGATATGGGCGTTCCCGTTAGCTAACGGGCCGGTCCGCCAGCTGGCGGATGCAAGTCCTCGCCTTGCCTGCCCGCAAACCCAACCCGCGCTGTGGGCTTTACGCTACTATCCCTAACGCGCCCCCGCGCAACATCCATAAAGTATAGCTTGTACGTCATCACATTTTTTTTCAGGGTTTCCCTGATGGTTACTCGCAATGACGATATTAGAGAACCCGTGGAGAATTTAGGGGAGGTTACACAGCACTCTTAAACTGCCGCTCAACCAACCGCGCCCTGGTAAGCACATATATGCGGTTAAAGATCACGGCTACGGCCGGGATGCCAAGCCAATGAGCGCGGAACGAATTGCTGATCTCGCCGTGAAAAAGATAAATAATACTATGCCCTAAGCCGCAGCCCGGGCACCAGCCTATGCCCATCAGCTTAAGCGGGCACAAGGTAAAATGCGATGCTTCTGTTGGCGGGGTCATCGCCAATGAAAGCATCGCGGCTGTCCAGAACAAAAGTTCAAAATATTTTGAAAAAAAACGCTTAATCAAGTTTGTTTGCTTTGTTGGTGAATAACAATGATACCGCGAAGGCGAGCAGTACCCCAACTATTAATGCACCAAATATCCGTTCAGAAAAATCCTTTATGTTAGCACCCGCTGACGATACGTAGCTAATATAAAGTATTGAACCAAAAACGGCTATGATGCCGCCTACAATTAATATTTTAAAGCTTTGAAAAAGGGCTTCCAAAAAGCCCATCTGGCCATTACATTCGTTTTTCCGATAGCTCATGATACCGAAAAAAAGCCCGATAGCCGGTATTATAAATGAAAAGTATTCGGCCGGGGCAACTATATCTTTTTGCGGCATAACACCAAACCGCGGCATGGCAAATATCCACAGAATACTTAATATGCCGATGATTCCCCCTGATAACACTGCATTCTTCATAATTATATAATTAAGGTTGATTTATAAATCGGTATGCGCGTTTACATACATAAATTTATCATTTAAAAGTAAATAAGCCCTCATATTGTTTGCATTAATTTTTAGCCGGAAGCTTTTTTATTTTGGCTTTCTTTTTTGTTTATCTTTGCCGCGATTTGAACATCCGTGATATATTAGACAGATATAAGGCTGATGACCGGATAAAAGCGTTGGCTACCGCGCTTAACGCATCAAAAAATCCAAGGGTACAGCTACGTGGTTTGGTGGGATCGAGCGATTCGGCCATGGCGGTAGCATTGTATTTTTTGCAGCATACACACATGGTGTTTGTACTGCCCGACCGCGAAGAAGCAGGCTATTTCCAGGCCGACCTGGAAAACCTTACCGGCAAAGAAGCCCTGCTGTTCCCCTCATCGTACCGCAAGCCTTTTGAATTTACCCAGCCCGACAGCAGCAATGTGCTTGCCCGTGCCGAGGTTTTAAATGAGCTTAACCACAGTACGGAATATGGCCAGCTCATTGTTACCTATCCCGAGGCTTTGGCCGAAAAGGTGATCGACCGGTCATCGCTTGAAAAAAACACCCTTGAGATAGCTGTTGGCAACAAGCTGAGTATTGATTTTATCAACGAATTTTTGATAGAATATGACTTTGAACGGGTTGATTTTGTGTACGAACCGGGCCAGTTCTCTATCCGCGGCGGCATTGTTGATATTTTCTCCTTTTCACACGTGCTCCCTTACCGGGTGGAGTTCTTCGGCGATTTTATCGAGTCTATCCGTACGTTTGAAATCGAGAGCCAGCTTTCGGTTGAGCATGTTAAAAGCATTACCATTGTACCCAATGTACAATCCAAATTTTTAACCGAAAACAATATCTCCCTGCTTGAATACGTGGAGGCAGGGACGCAGGTATGGATCAAAGATGTTCAGTTTACGCTTGATATTATCCAAACCGGCTACAAAAAGGCGGTAAACCTTTGGAAAGCTCTTTCTGCAGATGAAAAAGCGCAAAACCCCGACTGGATAGACCCTAAATTTGGCTTTACCGACGAAAAACTGATCGGCGATCAGCTGCATGATTTTCCGGTGGTGGAGTTTGGCAAGCAGTTCTTTTATCATGATGCCACTGCCATCAATTTTGATATGCGCCCGCAGCCATCGTTCAATAAAGACTTTACGCTGCTCATCCATAATTTTAAAAACAACGAGGCCGATAAGATTGAAAATTTCATCTTCACCGATTCGGCCAAACAGGTTGAGCGTTTATATGCCATTTTGGACGATCTGGACAAAACGGTAAAATTTACCCCCGTAAGCATCTCCATACGCGAAGGTTTTATTGATCACGAGCAGAAAATAGCCTGCTATACCGATCACCAGATCTTTGACCGTTACTATAAATACAAAACCCGCAAGGGCTACCAGCGTTCGCAGGCCATTACGCTTAAAGAGCTCCGCGACCTGAAACCTGGCGATTATGTTACCCATATTGATCACGGCATAGGCAAATATGCGGGTTTGGAAAAGGTTGACGTTAACGGCAAACAACAGGAAATGATCCGCCTGATTTATGCTGATAACGACCTGTTGTATGTGAACATCAACTCGCTTAACCGCATCTCCAAATTCAGCGGTAAAGAAGGCTCCGTTCCCAAAATGAACAAGCTGGGTACCGACACCTGGGAACGCCTCAAAAAAACAACAAAAAAAAAAGTTAAAGACATTGCCCGAGACCTGATCAAGCTTTACGCCCTTCGTAAAGCCCAGCATGGCAATGCCTTTTCGCCCGATAGTTACCTGCAAACCGAACTGGAAGCATCATTCCTGTACGAGGATACCCCCGACCAGGAAAAAGCTACTGCCGATTTCAAAAAAGACATGGAATCGCCCCACCCTATGGACCGCCTCATTTGCGGCGACGTAGGCTTTGGTAAAACCGAAGTTGCAGTTCGCGCAGCCTTCAAAGCCGTTGCCGACAGCAAACAGGTGGCCATACTGGTACCAACAACTATCCTGGCAGCACAACACTATAAAACTTTTACCGACAGGCTCAAGGGTTTCCCTGCCAACATTGATTATGTTAACCGCTTTAAATCAACCCGGCAAATCAAGGATACACTGGAGAAACTAAAAGAAGGCAAAGTAGATATCATCATAGGCACGCATCGTTTGGTGAGCAAGGATGTGAAATTCAAAGACCTTGGCCTGATGATCATTGACGAGGAGCAGAAGTTTGGCGTATCAACCAAAGAGAAGCTGAAACAGATGCGCGCCAATGTGGATACGCTTACCTTAACGGCAACGCCAATCCCGCGTACCCTGCATTTTTCATTGATGGGTGCACGCGATCTTTCTATCATATCAACGCCTCCCCCAAACCGTCAGCCGGTTGTTACCGAGCTGCACGTATTTAATGATAAGTTGATTAAGGAAGCTGTTGAGTTTGAAATAGACCGCGGCGGGCAGATCTTCTTTATCCATAACCGCGTTGCCGATTTGCCCCAACTGGGCGGCATGATCCATAAACTGGTTCCTAAAGCCCGTATTGGTATAGCTCACGGCCAATTGGAAGGTGATGACCTGGAAGATGTGATGCTTAAATTTGTGAACCACGAGTATGATGTACTGGTGGCCACAACTATTATTGAGGCGGGCCTGGATATTCCTAACGCCAACACCATCATCATCAACTACGCTCACATGTTTGGCCTGAGCGACCTGCACCAGATGCGCGGCCGTGTGGGGAGGAGCAATAAAAAGGCGTATTGCTATTTATTGAGTCCTCCGCTATCAACGCTAACCAGTGAAGCCCGCAAGCGCCTGAGCGCTATTGAAGAATTCAGCGATCTGGGTAGCGGCTTTAATGTTGCCATGCGCGATCTGGACATCCGCGGCAGCGGTAACCTGCTTGGTGCCGAGCAAAGCGGCTTCATTGCAGAGATAGGCTTTGAAATGTACCATAAGATCCTGGACGAAGCCATACAGGAACTTAAAGACGATGAATTTAAAGGCGTATTCCCCGAGGATAAGCCCCGCCCATACATCTCCTTCACCCAAATTGATACCGACCAGGAGATCCTGATCCCCGATGAATATGTAACCAATCTCTCCGAGCGGTATAACTTGTATACCGAACTCTCCAAGCTGGAAAACGAGGTGGAATTGCAGGCATTTCAACAAAAACTGCATGACCGTTTTGGCCCCATACCCGAACAGGTTAACGGGCTGCTTAACACCCTGCGGCTGCAATGGCTGGGCAAAGCAATTGGTTTTGAAAAGATCTCGCTCAAGAAAAATGTTTTGAGGGGCTATTTTATCACCAACCAGCAATCTACCTATTTTGAAACGGAGGCTTTCCGTAATGTACTGGGCTTTGTGCAGGCCAACCCAAGGCGTACTAATTTGAAGGAAGTTAAAAACACACTTCGGTTAGGTATTGAGGGTATCGATAGCGTTGATGAAGCAGTGAGGATGTTAAGCGAGGTGGCTGGGATTGGGTAAAATTTAATGTTGGCGTTACAATATAACAGAGGCGTTGGCGAGGAGACACGCCAACCGGGACGATAGTATTTTATTACCCCGTTGCCGTGTCCCCACGGCAACATATGCTTCTGATAAGACGTGGGTGAAAAAAGTTGGCGTGAGGACACGCCAACGGGGAGAAATGGAAACGGGGTTTGTGAAGATACAAACCCCGGGAAATACCCTTGGTTGCCGTGTCCCCACGGCAACATACAAATCACATCGCATCCATATAATGCGTTAACCAATCGAACTTTTTATCCTCCTGCTCATAAAACGAACACGACGAAAAATAATAACTATTAGGATCATCGGTTAAATTCCAATGCGCCTGTAAGGGGTTGAGGTGGATATAATCCAACTTTTGTTCTAACATTTTTCGGTCGAACACTTTTATCGGCAACGAATTGGTTTGCCAAAACAGGTAATTTCGATTTCTCAAATCAGTTTTGAACTTTGCCAGTAGCTGCTCATCTGTCGCTCGCAGTTCGTCTAAAAACTGATGCCCGGTAAACTCATAAAGCTGGCGAAAGGCTTCTCCTTACCATTCATTTTTGATCCCGACCAAATCAGATGAATGTGATTGGGCATAATTACAAACCCATAAATCTCTATCTTTTTCTGTTTAACCAAATAGATCAGGCTATTTAATACGATGTGTTTGAATTTATCGGATTGAAGCAGCGGGATCCAGTTGTTAATTGTAGCGGTATAAAAATAGATTTCATCAAATTCCATTAAATAAACTTAACAAGAATTTGGAGAAACGATAGCAGTTTGGAATATAGTTTATCTGGCATGTTGTCGTGGAGACACGACAACCGGGGAAGGGTTTGTCGCTTATCAGAGGCACTGTTAAACGATAAAAGCTACCAGGTTTCCCGATAGCTTTTATTGTTTGTTATATTATTATCCCCCCGTTGCCGTGCCCTCACGGCAACATGTTGGTTGTTAAAAACAGACCTATGTTTACCCTACCTTTTTATAAATATCCTTTAAGTTACGTCCCAGTTCTTTATAATCGAGGCCATAACCTACTACAAATTCGTTTTCAATTTCAAAGCCCACATACTTAAGCTCTTCTATTTTTTTTTGCAGGGAAGCAGGCTTTACCAATAATGAGCATACCCCCAATGAAGCAGGCTCCCTTTCTTTCAATTTTTCAATCAGATAGTGAGCCGTATTACCCGTATCAACAATATCTTCAATAATAAGTACATCACGGCCTTTAATATCAACCGTTAAATCAATATCTTCCCGTATTTTTAGCGAACTGGAGACGCCGCCATAATATGAAGCTAATTTGGTGAAGTTAATTTCGCAGGGAATGCTCACCTGTTTGATCAGGTCGGCTATAAAAAGAAAGCTGCCGCTGAGTACCCCTATAAAAACCGGTATACTATTGTTATAGTCCTCATTTAATTGTACGCCAATGGCTTTCACCCGCTCTTCAATCTTTTCGGCAGTTATCAGTATCTCAAATTCCAGGTCGGCTATTTGTTTTGTCATTTGGTTTAGTTCGTTTTTAAAGGTAGTATAGTTCCGCCGTTTACATTTAACCCCGGCGAAATTTGATTTTAAGCGCCTAAAATACTATTAATCACTTACAATAGCATGAAAAATAATTGTGACATATAAGCTTATCTTTGCAGCCGAATGATTGACTATCAACTTTATACTTTGCCCAATGGTATCCGCATCCTGTACAAGCATTGGCCATCGGCAATTACACATTGCTGCTTTATTGTAAACGCGGGTTCGCGCGATGAAGTGCCGGGCCAGGAAGGCCTTGCCCATTTTATTGAGCACCTGCTGTTTAAAGAAACCGAACGCCGTAACACCAGCCAGATCCTCAACAGGCTTGAGCTTGTTGGCGCCGATCTTAACGCTTATACCACTAAAGAATATACCTGCATCCACGCATCGTTGCTTAACCAGCACCTTGACCGCACCATGGATCTTTTTGAGGATATATTATTTCATTCCACTTTCCCGGATGATGAGCAGGAGAAAGAGCGCGGTGTTATTTTAGATGAGATAGCTTCCTATCTTGACCAGCCCGAAGAAGCCATACAGGATGATTTTGAAGAATTGCTTTTTAAGGGACACCCCATGGGGCAAAACATTTTAGGGACGCCCGAAACCGTTGGCAGGCTTAACGGGGATGATATCCGGGGGTTTATAGCGGCAAACTATAATACTACCGAAATGATCTTCGCCGTACATGGCAATTATGAATTCAGGAAACTGGTGGCTATGTCTGAAAAGTATTTCGGCCATGTGCCTTTAAATGAGCTTCAAAAAAACCGGGTAAAGCCCGTGCAAGGCCCTGGTGGGATCCACGTTGTTAATAAACCAATCTCGCAAACACATTGCATTATAGGTACACAGGCTTATTCGTCATCGCACGAGCATAAATGGGGCTTATTATTGCTTAACAACCTGTTGGGCGGGGTTGGTATGAGCAGCCGGCTTAACCTCGAGATCAGGGAAAAACATGGCATAGCATATACTGTCGAATCAAATTATACCCCTTTAACTGATACCGGCATCTTCTCTATTTACTTTGGTACCGATACCGAAAAAGCGAACAAAGCTTCAAAACTGGTTCATAAAGAGCTAAAAAAGCTACGCGAACAAAAGCTGGGCACATTGCAGTTGCACCAGGCGCGGCAAAAATTTATCGGGCAGATAGCATTAGCCGAAGAAAACCGCATGAGCCTCATTATTGCCATGGCCAAAAGCATGGTTGATTTTAACCGCGTTGACACACTCGAAGAGATCTTTGGTAAAATTAACCAGGTAAGTGCCGAACAATTGCTGGCCATCAGCAATGAAATTTTTGATAATAACCGCTTGATCACTTTGCTATTTGAGCCTAAGCAATAATCCTTTATTTTTGCAGGATGAAATACCCTATCATTGCCTACGGTGATCCTGTTTTAAGAAAGAAAGCAACAGCTATTGAGCCCGACGAGTATCCGCATATAAAAGAACTGGTTGATAATATGTTTGAAACCATGTATGCGGCCCGTGGTGTTGGCCTGGCAGCGCCGCAGGTGGGTATGTCAATGCGTTTATTTGTAGTTGATGCTACCCCTTTTGATGATGATGAGCCGGAGCTGAAGGATTTCAAAAAAGCATTCATCAATGCCACTATACTGGAAGAAACCGGTGAGGAATGGGGTTTTAACGAAGGCTGCCTGAGCATTCCGGATATTCGTGAGGATGTATACCGCAAGCCGGTTGTGCGCATGTCATACTATGATGCCGAGTGGAAACATCATGAAGAAACTTTTAAGGGAATGGCCGCGCGTGTTATCCAGCACGAATACGATCATATTGAAGGCAAACTGTTTACCGATAAACTAAGCCCGTTGCGTAAGCGTCTTATCGAAAAGAAGCTTAACGATATTTCAAAAGGCATGGTTGATGTGGATTATAAAATGAAGTTCCCCAACATTAAAAAAGGAAGATAATACGTTATCCAAAACATATGAGGAGCCGCCGCACAGCGGCTTTTTCTTTTGGTATGCTTTTATAAATATTTAACTACGCTTGTAAAAATTACAATACCATATCGCTGCATTAAACCAATCCACGTAATTTCGGTCTTTGTTTTGGCATTTTTAATGCGTTATATTTACACAACCAATCATAAAAATCATAAACCAATGACTACCAGACGATCTTTCCTAAAAACTTCGGCGCTACTTTCAGCAGGCCTGTTGACGGCTCCTAATTTGTTTGCATATGATAAAAAATATATAGGCTTACAATTATATACTGTACGTGATGCTATGGCTGCCGACCCGGTTGCTGCATTGGCAAAAGTTGCTAAAACAGGCTTCACCTCTGTTGAAGGCGCAACTTATACCGGTACCGAATTATTTTATGGCATGCGCCCCGGCGATTTTGCAAATGTTTTAAAACAAAACGGCCTCATTATGCCAAGCGCGCATTACCGTTTAGGCGAGGAGCTGGTTAACGGCGAACACCAGAAAGGTACCATCATGAACGACTGGAAAAAAGCGGTTGATGATGCTGCCGAAGCCGGTGTGCAATATATGGTTTGCGCATACTTGTCGCAATCAGAACGCGGCAATCTGGACCATTATAAAAACGTGGCCAACATGCTTGATATAGCCGGCGAAACCTGTAAAGGCGCGGGCATCCAGCTTTGCTACCACAACCACGATTTTGAATTTATACAGGAAAACGGCAAATACCCGTACGAGATCCTGTTGGAAAACACCGATAAGGACATGGTAAAAATGGAAATGGACCTTTACTGGGTAACCAAGGCCAACCAGGACCCTATCGCGCTTATCAACAAGCATCCGGGCCGTTTCCCGTTATGGCATGTTAAGGATATGGATAAAACCCCTGAAAAGAAATTTACCGAAGTTGGCAACGGCGTTATCGACTTTAAAAAGATCTTTACCCAGGCCAAAAAATCGGGCTTGAAATACTTTTTTGTTGAGCAGGATGTTTGCCCCGGCGATCCGTTCAACAGCATTGCACAAAGCATCAGCTATATTAAAAAGAACCTCGTGTAATATTGCTTTTACACTGATATCTGAAGGCCTGCATTTAAAACAAATTGCAGGCCTTTTTATTTTATAAGGGCAAATAGTATTTATAATACATTTAACGTAAAGGGAAAATGAGTTCAGTCATAATCAAATACCTCATAGTCATTTTGATGGCTTCTCTTCTTTTTGCTTGTGTTGCTGAAGCCCAAACCGATAAACAGCCGCCTCAGGCCCCACAGCGGCACATTACCTGTCTTTAAAGGTCCGGCGGGATTTGAAGCTCAACGACGGGCGACTCTCTTTTTGTCCCTATTCCTGCGCTCCCTGAACCGGCTAAAGAAAACAAAAGCCAGCAAACAAAGCACACAACCGCAAATGCCATTCAGGCGCAGTCCATAATCGTTGCCCGGATCTTTTCCGTAAATGGTTAAAAACGCGAACAATGCAATGCCCAGTGTTTGGCCGAGTTTTACAAACAGGTATTTAACTGCAAAGAACATACCCTCCCGGTTTTCGCCTGTGCGTTTGGCATCGTTCTGGGCTATTTCGGCAAGTATAGCATTGGGCAAAATACCCAGCGAGGCCAGCGGAAACGACGCACTGATAACCAGCGTATAAATTTGCACCTGCGGTGTAAATGGAAGTTTGCCCAGGAAAAATATCGCCACAAAAATCAAGCTCAGTAACCCGAACGAAAAAAGCACAATTGGTTTTTTGCCGATCTTTTGCGACAGGTAATTAACCAGCGGATAAAACAGCAGTGATACCAGTACCATCGTAGCCATAAGCTGTCCGCCCATAGATTCGGGCAGGTTTAACAGCGACTTTAAAAAAAACAGTAAGCCGCTTGATATGATGCTTAATGCCATATAGTACGAAAAATCAGATATCAGGTAATATTTGAAATTACGGTTTTGAAAGGTTTTTTTAATAGCAGGCAACAGCGATAAGTGCGATGGGTGACCGTTTGAATACCGCTTTTCGTCAATGGCGAATACGGGCACCAGCATTACCAGCCCGGCAAATACGGCCAGCGCCCAAATGGTGTACTGTACGGCAGTATCGCGATTGGGGATACCGGCAAAGCGCTCAACCCAGTCGGCAAAGTTATTGACCATGGCCGATAGGATAATCCCTATCACAAAACCTACCTGTTGTAATGATGAAAGCTTAACCCGTTCGCTGCCTGTGCGGGTAAGCTCCGGCAGCAGCGCGTTGTACGGGATAATATAGGCCGTAGCGCCCATAAAAAAACAGATGAGCGTAAAGGTAAGCCAGTAAGCGTTATGGATACTTTCGCCCTTTACCATGGGATAAAAGGTTAATCCGCAAAATAAAGCGGCAGGCAAAACAGCCCATTGCATAAAAGGGATGCGCCGCCCGCGGCGGTTTTCGCTTTTATCACTTAGCGAGGCAATAAAAGGATCAAAAAAAGCATCCACCAATCGCCCGGATGCTGTGATCACAGACATGATATTGAACAGGCCAAAAAGTAATAATTGCGGGACCAGCGTAGTAAGCCCTGCATTGCTTGGCGGCAGGTAAAAGTAAGGCAGCATCACAATGATAAGATTGGTCATGATGCTCCACCCTATCATTCCGCAGGCATAAGCAAGCTGTTTGGAAAGTGGTAGTTTATTGGCCGGCATTTAGTGCAATATGCAAATATTACCTTACATATAACACTGTTCTCAACCTCAATATTTACAACCCTGCATAATAATCATACCCCTGCTCAGCCCAGTAATCGCGGGGGCGGTTATTGCTGAAGTTGATGCTCCCTATTCGCTTTAAATTCTTAATTCCATATTTTACCGGGATAATAAGCCTTAACGGGGCGCCATGTTTTGGCGGCAAGGGCTTTTCATTTACCTCGTAAGCCAGCAGGGTTTGCGGGTGCATAGCACTGGGCATATCAAGGCCAACGTAATATTTTTCGTCGGGGGTTTCCATGCCTACGTATCCAAATTCCGTCTCTGCGTCGAGCTTAAAGTGTGTAATAAAATCACTGAATTTTACGCCGCCCCAATGCGAGATCTGATCCCAACCCTCTACGCATTTAAAATCATAAATGATCTCTGTTTTAGGAAGCTTTCTTATTTCGTCGATACCGATGTTCAGCACCTCGCCGCTGCTTTTTTTGACCGACAATTTCCAGGTATCCACATCAACCAATCCCTCCGAACCAATATCGCTGTTATGCCGCACTACTTTTGCTGCCATTTCCTTTGGATAGGTTTTTACCAGGTTCTTATTACTGTATAACTGACGTACCACCTTTTCATTGGCATTGAGCACAGCACGTAATGGCTTGTGTGCCTCTCCGGTGATACCCGGAACCTCCTCGGGTGATGTATAAAGCCATCGCCATCCGCCATAAGCTGCACTTCCCAATACAAGGAAACTGCCGAAAGAGATAAAATTGCGGCGGGTTATCTTCTGCTCAACAGTAAGCTCCTTTTTGGGGCCTTTATTTTTACTGAAAACCTTACTTAGCTTTTTCGTTAGTTTCATCGCTTTGAATTTGAATAGCGGGCTGTGGTTTTTCATCAATCACCTCAAACCCCGAAATAACCGATCTGAAATTGTTCCAGCCGGCAAGTACTACCTGTACAACATGCACCAGGAAAAACAGCACATAGCCAATAGTGAGCACAAAATGCCAGATCCGGGCCAGGTGGTACCCGCCGCAGAGCCAGACTAAATAATTAAACTGTACCGGTTTGTAAATAGCCAACCCGGTTATCAGCGAGCCAAAGCCCATAACAATGATGGCCGTATAGGCAATCCGCTGGGCCGCATTATACTTATTTTGAGGAGGCGCCATTTTGCGGATATGCAGGTCATGCAAAACCACCAGCCAGGCCTCTTTAAACGAGTGCCGGTTTGGCACCAGCTCCCGCCACCTGCCCGATATAATGGTATATGCAACATACAGAAAGCCGTTCAGCGCAAAAAACCACATAAACAAAAAGTGAAAGGCCATGCCCTCGGCCAGGCGCCGGGGAATGTGCAGCGCATCATAAAAACCCTGCGGAAAGAAACGAATAAAAGTAACGCCGAAGAGCGTAAACGTATAAGTATCATTTGCCCAGTAAATGAGTAAGCCGCTCCAGATCATGATGGTGAGGATGGGAAAGTTTACCCAATGCGTCCAGCGCATTAACAGGGAGTGTTTCTCTTTAATTATTTTCATTTAAATGCTCTTAATGCCATTCAACACAACTATTGTCTGTTTTTATTTTGTTGCACAACATCTGCCGATATCTTGAAGGATGCTTTTGACGCGCCTAAGACAGCTCCATTTTCTGCGTTTTGTACAAAACCTATTACCTCCCATCCCCTGGCCTCAAACGCTGCAGGTAAAGTAATAGCTGTACTGCCATTGCTTCTGTTTAAAGTCAGGGTTTGCAGGTTTCGTACAATTTGAGCGTGGGCCAATGTGCGGCCGCCATTTTCACCTCGTTCAACTTTTACAACGGCTTGTTTTTGAACCAATGCCAATGATATCACACTATGTGCGTTCCCGGTATTGCCTTCAACTTTATATTGTATCGAAGCCATATTATTTGTGCTACGGGTAACATTCAGGTTTAATTGAACACTGCCGCTTCCTTGCAAACCATCTTTAATAGCGCTGCGCAAACGTTCCTCCTGCGAACCTACAAACTCCGTTTTGCCATTAACCACAATTTGCGGCGTGTAAACCTGCGGCAGGTTTAACCATCGTGCGTATTCATTTTGCCGTTTTGAATAATCGGCACTGCTGAAAACGTCTTTCCAGCCAAGGCGGTTCCAGTAATCAACATGGTAGGCTAAAATATAAACGGGCTTATCACCAACTTCTTTTTGAACTTTGGCAACCAGTTCATCGGCAGGCGGGCAGCTTGAACAGCCTTCAGAAGTAAACAATTCTACCAAAGCGAAGCCTTTTCCTTCACCCAGGGATGCTTTACTATAACCCTTTGCGGTATTTTTACAATTAGTAAAAGCGGCCGAAATAATTATAGCACCTATTAAAAACGGCACAAGTGCTAATGCTTTGATCCCTCTCATTTTATTCAGATTAAATGATCTACGTTTTTACTGCTTTGTCGGGTTTACGGGGATAACCTTACAATAAATTTTCTTTTTTTTGACTGATATAAATATCGGTATAATAAGCTCATTATCAACCAATGTAACGTAACTTAGTCATAGGAAAAAAACCCCATTTAAAATATCAGTTATTTTGAATTTATTTTGTAAGGATTAAGCTCTGTGCCCGACTAAACCTGTAATTGTATTAGTATTACCGCATTTCATGTTAACCGAAACTAATGTATTAAACCCACATAAATGGGTTGCCGCCTATGCCGATTACCTGTATATGTACGCCATTGTGCGCATCAATGATGAGGATACGGCTAAAGACCTGGTGCAGGAAACCTTTTTGGCAGCCCTTGAAAAAGTGGACAGGTTTGAGGGCAAAAGCACCGAACGAACGTGGCTTACCGCCATCCTTAAAAATAAGATCATTGATGTATACCGCAAAAAGTCATCTGGTTTGGCTATAGCTTCGGCCAATAAAGCAGCTCAGGAGCAGGATGATTTTTTTGAGGAAGATAACGGTCACTGGAAAGCGGAGTATGCTCCTCAGCCAATTGCCGGGATGGACGATCAGGACCCTTTGTTAAAAAAAGAGTTGAACGGCATCCTGCAGAAATGCCTGCAAAAGCTGCCGGCCCTGTGGAACGCGGTATTTACCATGAAACACATAGACGATGCGGCTACCGAAAATATTTGCACCGAACTGCATGTTACCCAGGCCAACTTCTGGGTTATCATTCACCGGGCAAAAGTTAACCTGAGGGCTTGCCTTCAAAAAAACTGGAATTAAATTAAAATGAGCTACTTAAAAAAAATTATATATAACTGTAAACAGGCTACTTTCCTCATCGAAAAAAAGCAGCTTAAACGGCTTAGCTTCCGCGAGGAAATTGAGCTGCGCATTCACCTGGCAGGCTGCGGCATGTGCGTATTATATGACAAACAAAGCCGTGCTATTAATGATATGGTGCAGCAGCTTTTTCATGATTCGCTGAAGAATGAGTTGAAATTAGATGATGCTTTTAAAGCCAATTTGCAGGCGAGGATTGAAGAGGGTTTGAGGTAATAATTAAATAAGTTAATTACGTTTAAATCCGAAGCCTCTGAAGGCGAAATGACATTTCCACCATCCGTCATGCTGAACTTGTTTCAGCACCTCACTTGCTAAGTATACATCATGCGGCTTGTCCTGTGAGTTCCCGAAACAAGTTCGGGATGACGACTTTTTTAATTATTATGGGTAGCAAGAGCGAAGAATGACGGGCATTTTTAAACATACCCTTGTTAATGATTATCTCTATCTTTCGTATCCATTATTATCGTTACCGGCCCGTCATTCAATAAATTGATTTTCATATCAGCACCAAAAATGCCTGTGGCCACTTTTTTGCCGGTTAAAGTTCCAAGCGTTTGTACCATTTGCTCATACATCGGAATAGCTTTATCCGGCTTAGCTGCGCGTAAAAACGACGGGCGGTTTCCTTTTTTGGTTTGAGCAAACAACGTAAACTGCGAAATCAATAGTATCTCTCCGTCAATATCGGCAAGGGCTTTGTTCATGAGGCCGTTCTCATCGCCAAAAACACGCATGCCTGTAATTTTATTGGCCAGCCATTGCAGGTCTTCGGCGGTATCGGCATCCTCAATTCCTAATAACACCAAAAATCCGGCACCTATTTCACCGGTTATCTTTCCATCCACTGTGCAGCTTGCCTGGGTAACGCGTTGTAGTACAGCCCTCATAATTTTTACACGAATTTCTTTTGATATCGGTCACAATTTAGGCGAATTTCACTAATCTTATTCTCTATAGATAAGTTAATTCGTGTAATTCGCTCAAATTGCAAACGCCATATAAGTATTAGTGGCCTATCAATATTCGTGTCAATTCGTTATCATTAGTGCAATTAGTGTTAATTCCATTCGTGTAATTAGTTCGTAATTAATTAAGTTCGCAACCGCTATTATGTATATCTAATTAATAGGATTTAAAATGAGTACCAAAAAAGGCTTCACTACCACCATATTACATGCCGACCGGCTTGGTAAACCCGAGCATGGTTCATTACATAAACCCATCCACACCTCTGTAACCTACGGGCATGATGACGTGCAGGACCTGGTTGACATTTTCCAGAACAAAAAAAGCGGTTACGCTTATTCGCGCCAGGGTAACCCTACCATTACCGCGCTGGAGCAAAAGGTAACCCAAATGGAACATGGTGTATCCACCATTGCTTTCTCAACCGGCATGGCGGCAATTTCGGCAACAGTAATGGCGCTTATTAAGGGTACCGATCATATTGTAGCCAGCTCGTTCCTGTTCGGTAACAGCCGCAGCATTTTCCAAACATTTATTGATATGGGTATCAGCATTGATTTTGTCGACGCCACCAATGTTGATAACGTGCGCGCTGCAGTAAAGGAAAACACCCGCATGGTGTTTGTTGAAACCATTGCCAACCCGGCTACGCAAATTGCCGACCTTAAAAACATTGGCGACCTGTGCGAAGAAAAAGGCATTTTATACGTGGTTGATAATACCATGACCTCGCCATACCTGTTTAACCCGGTTAACGTTAAGGCAAGCTTGGTAATCAATTCACTAACCAAATATATCGGCGGCCATGGCAATGCCCTTGGCGGCGCGGTTACCAATACCGGTTTGTTTAATTGGACAAACTATCCAAACATTTTCCCCGGATTTAAGGCAGTGGTAAAACCAGAGAACCTGGGCATGACCCAGATCCGCAAGAAAGGTTTGCGCGATGCCGGCGGCACTTTATCACCCGAGGCTGCACATACCATATCTGTTGGTGCCGAAACACTGGCCCTGCGCCTTGACCGTGCCTGCAGCAATGCGTTGGCACTGGCTAAATATTTCGATAATCACCCAAAAGTTAAAAAAGTATTTTACCCGGGCGTTGAATCGCACCCGCAGCATGCATTGGCCGGTGAGCTGTTTACACGTTACGGCGGCCTAATGAGCATCGAGCTTGATGAAAGCATCGACTGCCTGGCATTTTTAAACAAACTGAAACTGGTTGTAAAATCAAGCAACCTTGGCGATACCCGCACACTGGCTATCCCGGTGGCACAAACCATTTTCTTTGAGCTTGGTGCCGAGCGCCGCGCCGAAATGGGCATCCCCGAAAGCATGATCCGCCTGTCGATCGGCATTGAAGACCTCGACGATTTACTCGATGATTTCAAAACCGCTTTAGGCGAATAGATATTGGGCCTTGTGTTATTCACAAGGCCTTTTTTATTGAATCCCATTACCTGTTCGCAGCTATTATATCAAAGCATAAAATAATGTTCATTGATCAATAGGGGTTTATATTCTGTTTGTTGTAATATAGACATATGAAAACCTATAAAACCTTGAAAACACTTCTTTGTGTGCTAACTTTTGCCCTGCTAACCAACGGTATCCAGGCGCAAACCCAACCAGATTCTTTAACCCTGAAATTACAGCAGGCTTTTACGCAAGACAGCCTGCCCGGTATGTACGTGATCATGACCAATGGTAATAAAGTGACTTATTCCCATAGTTTTGGTTATGCAGATGTAGCTAACCAGGCCCCCTACTCGGCCAATACAATTCAAAACATTGGTTCGGTTAGTAAAACTGTTATTGCTGTTGCATTGATGAAAGCTATCGAGTTAAAGTACTTTACGTTAGAAACCGATATCAATGATGTTCTGCCCTTCAAAGTGACTAATCCTAATGACCCCAACGGAAAAATAACCATTCGCCAGTTAACCAACCATTCATCGGGGATTGTTGATAACCCTGAGGTATATCATTACTGCTATCATTTTTATCCTAAACTAAGGGCTTATGACAGCGTTTCGATAAAAATCCTAAACCAGATGGGGTTTGGTGATAAGCTAAAGGATACTACTTTGGCCCAGTTCTTCTATAATTATTTATCGCCGCAAGGCCAATATTACAGCAAGGCTAATTTTGGTGAAGGCCCGGCTGGAAGCGTTTCCTCATATTCTAATACCGGTTCGGCACTGGCGGCTTATCTCATCGAACTAAAATCGGGCCTTTCTTATGCACAGTTTACCCAAAAGTATATCCTGAAGCCATTAAAAATGGATCATTCAGGCTGGCATATCCAGGATGTGGATTTAAAAAACCACGCATATTTATATCTCGACCTAAAGAACCGGTTCCCATTATACGACCTGGTTACCTACCCTGATGGCGGGTTAAAAACCTCACCCGAAGATTTGAGCAAATATTTAATAGCGATTAGCAAACACGATAAAAAACTGCTGACCGAAGCATCATACCAGGCTATGTTCACTCCGCAGTTCAGCAAAGAGCATCCGCCTAAAAATATCAACTTAACCTACCGCAACAAAGGCATCTTCTGGAATTTATATACCAACGGCACCATAGGCCATGACGGTGATGATCCCGGTGTGGGTACTTATTTATTCTTTAACACAGCAACAGGTAAAGGCGGCTTGTTTTTGTGTAATAAGTATCTGCCAAATAAACAGGCTATCGTTGATGTGCTGGTAAGGGAGGCGGCGAAGAAGTAAGCGTATCAATAAAATTTGTCATTTCGACCATCGGGAGAAATCTTATGCATCATACTGAGCTAACTATACAGAGCGGTTTACATGGCGCATAAGTTCTCTTTCGCACCGACACACGAACCACCTCTGCTCTATCGAAATGACAAAACTTGAGTTTTTTCTTGTCTCTTTATTCTTGCTGTCTTGCGCGTCTCTAACTAAGCCCTTGTATCGTTCCCGTGATAAATGCTCAGGTAGCTTTCATAGCGGGATAGGGTTATCTCGCCTTCTTCCAAAGCTTCAAGCACGGCACAACCGGGTTCATTGATGTGGCGGCAGTTGTTAAAACGGCAATCGTGCATGCGTTCGCGCATTTCGGGGAAGAAATGGCCGAGCTCCTGCTTTTCTATGTCGATAACGCCTAATTCACGAATGCCGGGGGTGTCGATGATGAAGCCGCCCTGTGGCAGTTCAAACATTTCGGCAAAGGTGGTGGTGTGCATACCCTTATCACTCCAGTCGGATACCATGTGTGTGCGTAAGTCCAGTTCGGGCAACAGCGCATTGATCAGGCTTGATTTGCCCACGCCTGAGTGGCCGGAGAACAGGGTAACTTTATCTTTCAACAGATCCTGCACCTGGCTGATATTGGTGCCTTCAATAGCCGAAACTTCAAAACAGGGATAGCCGATATCTTCATAAATGGCTTTATAATCGGCCAACACCTCGAGGCCTTCATCACTGAAAAGATCGAGTTTGTTAAATACAAGTCTTGCAGGAATATCATAGGCTTCGGCAGTAACCAAAAAGCGGTCGATAAAACCGAGGGAGGTACGGGGCGAGGCAAGGGTAACCACCAGTATGGCCTGGTCAAGATTGGCAGCAATGATCTGCGCCTGCTTGCTGAGGTTGATTGCTTTGCGGATGATGTAATTTTTACGCTGTTGCAGGTTGGTGATCACACCGTCTTCACGGTCGGGTTCCATTTCAAAATCAACTATATCGCCAACGGCGATAGGATTGGTTGTGGTGATGCCTTTAATACGGAACTTCCCTTTGATGCGGCAGTCTATCCTTTGCCCATCGGGTGTTTGTACCTGGTACCAGCTTCCGGTTGATTTTGTTATTAGTCCCTGCATATTATCAAGGTTCAAAAGTAACAAATTAATTTTGACACTAATTTTTTTGGGGTTGAACGAATTTATATTGAATACGAATACATTGCATGATATTTGAAATTAAATCGAATTACACAAATTATAGTTAAGCACGACACGATTTGTATAATTTGATCTAATCATTTCCCTATCACTTGGCATTCGTGAATAAATTAATTCGTGTAATTCGTCTTAATTATCTGCGCTAACCAAGCATTCGTGAATAAATTAAAATAATCCTTGCGTATTCAAAAATAATCTACTTACTTTACAGACATTATATATGACAATTAACAACACCATTATTACCACTATTATTACCACCGGCATAAACCTCGGAGGAAGATAATCGTATGGTGTAAAAACATAAAATGAAAACCAGATGAAAGCCTTCCTCCGCAAAGAGGAAGGCTTTTTTGTTATAGCTTGATACTAAACCCATAAATGAAAGTTTTAAAATTCGGAGGCACTTCCGTCGGATCTGTGAGCAGCATCCAAACCCTGTTAAGCATCCTTAAGGATGAAGTAAAAAATGAAGAAAAACCGGTAGTGGTGTTATCAGCCATGGGCGGTGTAACCAACCTGCTCTCGGCCATGGCCGAAGACGCAGCCAACGGTATTGATTTTACCGCCGGGCTTGCCGAGCTGGAAAAACGCCACTTTGATGTGGTGAAGGCTTTGCTTGACGTGCAGAACCAGAACCCCGCCCTCACCCGTTTAAAAATTCACTTCAACCAACTGGAAGAATTGCTGCAGGGCGTACTTACCCTCCGTGAGCTTACCCCTAAAACCCGCGACCAGGTGCTGGCCTTCGGCGAGCGCTGCTCAACCCTGATGGTGAGCAAAATTGCCGCACAGCATTTTGGCGATGTACTTTTTGTTGATGCTGCCGATGTGATTAAAACCGATAGTGCTTTCGGCAACGCCAAAGTAAATACCGAGCTAACCGAACGACTGATACAAGGCCTCTACGCCGAAAACAAAGGCAAAACACTCATTGTTACCGGCTTTATTGCAGGTAATGATGCCGGACAAACCACAACTTTAGGTCGCGGCGGTTCTGATTATACCGCAGCCATATTCGGCGCGGCGTTAAATGCCCAGGAGGTTCAGATCTGGACGGATGTTAACGGCATGATGACTGCCGATCCCCGCATGGTGAAAAAAGCGTTCTCCTTAACCGAGCTTACTTATACCGAAGCTATGGAACTTTCCTACTTCGGCGCCAAAGTGATCTATCCGCCAACCATGATCCCCGCATTTTTAAAGAAGATCCCTATCGTGATCAAAAACACCTTTGAGCCGGAGTTTGAAGGTACCGTGATCCGTCATGATTGCAAGGCCTCTACCCTGCCAATCAAAGGGATCTCATCTATTAACAATATCAGCATCCTTAATTTAGAGGGCAGCGGCATGGTAGGCAAATCGGGCTTTAGCGGCCGCTTGTTCTCCTTGCTTGCCCGCGAGCAGATCAACGTGATCCTGATCACCCAGTCGTCATCAGAGCATAGCATCACCTTCGCTGTTCAGCCGCAGGATACCGAACGGGCCAAACAAGTCATCGAACAGGAGTTTGAGCTGGAGCTTGCCGCTAAAAAACTGGAGCATTTGGTCATCGAAAAAAATCTTGCTATCCTGGCTATAGTAGGCGAAAACATGAAACAAACCCCGGGCATGTCGGGCAAATTATTCCATGCGCTGGGCCGTAACGGGGTTAACGTAAGGGCTATAGCACAAGGCTCATCAGAGTATAATATCTCGGTGATCATCTCTGCAAATGATCTATCTAAAGCACTGAACGCTGTGCATGATGCCTTCTTTGTACAGCTCACCAAAACCCTGCATGCATTTTGTTTGGGTACAGGCAACATCGGCAAAACACTGTTTAATCAATTAAATGCCCACAGCGATTACCTTAAAGACAACAATGGCATCCAGGTTAAAATAGCCGGTATCAGCAATACCCGCAAAATGACATTCAACAGCGATGGCATCTCTTTGGATACCTGGCAGGATGATATTCAATCGTCGCCGTACGAGGCGGACCTGCAGGGCTTTATCAACCGCATGAAGGAGATGAACCTGCCCAACTGTGTATTTATTGATAATACTGCAAGTCCTGTTCCTATCGGTTTTTACGAGGAGGTTTTTAAAGCCAATATCTCGGTGATCACCTGTAATAAAATAGGCAACTCGGGCAGCTATCAGCAATACCGTATGTTTAAAGATACCGCCCGCGCACATGGTGTCGATTTCTTTTACGAAACCAACGTTGGTGCTGGTTTGCCCATCATCAACACCCTAAAAAACCTGATGAACAGCGGCGACAGGGTGCAGCGCATCGAAGCCATACTTTCGGGTACAATATCGTTCATATTTAACAACTTTAAGGGTGATGCCAACTTCCACGATGTGGTAAAAGAAGCCCAGGAAAAAGGCTATACCGAACCCGATCCGCGTGATGACCTGAGCGGTAAGGATTTCATGCGCAAAATGCTCATCCTTGCCCGCGATGCCGGTTATGCGATGGAAGAAGCCGATGTCGAAATAGCAAGTGTATTGCCAAAAGCAAGCCTTGAAGCCAAAACCGTTGAGGATTTTTACGCAACATTAAAAACCGAAGACACGCATTTTGCCAAACTAAAAGATGCCGCCGAAAAAGACGGCAAGGTATTGCGCTACATTGGCAAACTGGAAGATGGTAAGGTAACTATCACCCTGCAAATGGTTGATGAAAACCATCCGTTCTACATGCTGTCGGGCAGTGATAACATCATATCCTTCACTACCGACAGGTACCGTGAGCGCCCGCTGGTTGTAAAAGGCCCCGGCGCAGGTGCTGAAGTAACCGCCGCAGGCGTATTTGCTGATTTAATAAACGTAGGAGCGAATTAGTTTAAAAATCCCCTCTTGAGAGGGGGCGCGGCGGATAAGAGTATTAGCTGGGGTGTGTTTCTATGCTAAGAATAGCAAAGCGAAACACACCCCTCCACCCCTCTCAAGAGGGGAATCGCACAGCCCTCGCCTAAAAGCGACATATTATAGTTTGATATTTTAAATAATGGAAGATAATAAATTACAAGAATTAGTACCTACACCTCTGGCTTCTCCGCCAGCTGGCGGAGGCGGGGGGCGCGACAGCATCCACGTTTTCGCACCCGCAACCGTTGCCAACGTGGTTTGTGGCTTTGATGTGCTCGGCTTTGCGGTTGATGAACCGGGCGACGAGGTTATCATGCGCCTGACTGGAAAACCGGGCATCACCATCAGCAAAATTACAGGCGATGATGGTCGCCTGCCGCTTGATCCGGCAAAGAATACTGTGAGTGTAAGCGTTCAGTACTATTTACAAAGTGTTGGTCGTACAGATATTGGCCTGGATATCGAGCTGCACAAAAAAATGCCTATCGGCAGCGGCCTTGGTTCAAGCTCGGCCAGTACCGTTGCTGGTTTGTTTGCCATCAAAACTTTGTTGGGCGATGATTCTGACCCGATAAAGTTGCTTCCTTTTGCCATGAAGGGCGAGGAAATGGCTTGCGGTCATGGCCATGCCGATAACGTAGCCCCTGCCCTTTTTGGTGGTTTTGTATTGATCCGCAGTTATGAGCCGCTTGATGTAGTAAGGCTGCCGCACCCTAAAAACCTGTGGTGCGCCATCGTATTCCCTGATGTTGATGTACCAACCCGCGAAGCCCGGCAGATCATCCGCAAAAACATCCAGATGAAGGATGCCGTAACCCAATGGGGCAATATCGCCGGACTGGTAAGCGGTTTATTTATGCAGGATATCGACCTCATTGGCCGGAGTATGAAAGATGTACTGGTTGAACCTGTACGCTCCATGCTGATCCCCGATTTTTATAAAATGCGCGAAATGGCAATGGAGCTTGGCGCAGTAAGCTTTGGCATTTCAGGTTCAGGGCCATCGGTTTTTGCTTTTACCAGGGATGAAGCAACCGCCCGTGCCATCACCCAAAAGTTACAGCAGCATTTAACAGGGCTAAAAATCGGCTCGAATAGTTACGTATCAACTATAAATGACGCGGGGCCGAAGGTTTTGGGATAAGTGTCGCCCCTCCCAAACCCTCCCCTAAAGGGAGAGTATTTAAACCATCCCGTCATTGCGAGGTACGAAGCAATCCCCGATAAGCAGGTCCGCCCTGTATAGTTCGCGATTGCTTCGTACCTCGCAATGACGGGATGGAGAAATCCACAAATAAAATAAATCCGAAATCGAACATCCGAATTCCGAAATCAAAATGAAACTCTACAGTACCAATAATACCCTATCTGAAGTATCGTTCAAAGAGGCGGTTTTTAACAGCATGCCGCAGGATAAAGGCCTTTACATGCCTTATAACATCCCACGCCTGGATGATGACTTCATCAACAACCTTGATCAATATACCCTGCCCGAAATCGCTTTTAAAGTAGCGCAAAACCTGCTTGGCGATTCTATTCCCGAAGCTGATCTGAAAGCTTTGATAGATGATGCCATTAATTTCCCGGCTCCCATCGTAAAGTTAGAAGACAATGTTTACGTGCTCGAACTTTTCCACGGCCCATCACTTGCATTCAAAGATTTTGGCGCACGTTTCATGAGCCGCGTAATGAGCTATTTCCTTGAGCCCGGCGAAAAACAGCTGGACGTATTGGTTGCTACCAGCGGTGATACCGGCGGCGCGGTGGCCCTTGGCTTCTTAGGCGTTCCTAATACCCGTGTTACCATCCTTTATCCCAAAGGCAAGGTAAGCGGTGTGCAGGAGCAGCAGCTCACCACCAACGGCCAAAACATCCGTGCACTGGAAGTTGACGGTACCTTTGACGATTGCCAGGCCCTGGTAAAACAAGCTTTTGTTGATGCTGAACTGAACGGCAAATTCCGCCTTACCTCGGCTAATTCAATCAACATAGCACGTTTGGTGCCGCAAACCTTTTATTACTTCAATGCATATGCGCAGCTATTAAGGCAAGGGATTAAAAAGGGTGTGTTCTCGGTACCGAGCGGTAACTTCGGCAATATTGGCGCCGGCTTGTTAGCCTGGAAAATGGGCTTACCTGTCGAAAAATTTATTGCAGCTACTAACGCCAACGATACCGTGCCCGAATTTTTAAAAACCGGTGTTTATCAGCCGAAACCATCTGTAGCTACGCTTTCAAACGCTATGGATGTGGGCAACCCAAGCAACTGGGTACGTATTGCCGATCTGTTTAAAAACGACACCGAAGCCTTGAAGGAACTGGTTGTGGGTTTTAAATATGATGATGAGGAAACTGTAAAAGCCCTTAACTGGGTGTTTGATAATTATGGCTATGTGGTTTGTCCGCATACAGCAATAGCCTGGCAGGCCCTGACTGATTACAAACAAGATCATGCCGCTATTGATACAGCCGGAATATTCCTTTCAACAGCACATCCTTGTAAATTCCCGGACGTTTTCAGCGATGAAGTTGCGGCTAAAATTGAAGTGCCTGAACAGGTAAAAGAACTGGAATCAAAAACCAAACTGGCGGTAGCCATCAGTAAAGATTTCGCCGATTTTAAAGGCTACCTTTTAGCAGTAGATTAATTTCAGTATTTTTAGATGCTGGAATTTTCAATATCCATCACGTCATTGCGAGATACGGAGCAATCCCCGATTAACAGGTCCGCTCTGTATAGTTCGCGATTGCTTCGTACCCGCAATGACGGGTTTAGCTTCAATACCGAAACAAAAAATGCTCAACAAAACCTCATTGATATTTCCCTGCCTTTTGGCAGTTTGCCTAACCGCCTGCAGCCGCAAGCAAAAGTTTGACCGTGATAAATGGGATGATGGCGACGGCATTACCTTTGCCTACCGCCCGGGCATGGTTGAAGATCTGATAGCCAGCAAGCAACTCAATGGTCTTAAATATCAAAAAGTGATTCATTTGCTGCACCGTCCGCAATTAAGTAGTAAGGATAGCATGGTGTATGATCTGGACAGGCAGTACAGCAAGGGCACATTAGTTTATACCCAAACACTTGTTGTTTTCCTGAAAGATTCGGTAGTTACCAGGGCCGAGGTTCATGAAACCCACGCAAAAAAGAAATGATTATTGGGGTTTAAAAGCAGGGTTATTTTTAAGCAGTCGTTTGCTGTGATGAACAGTAAGTACATCAATCCGGGTTTTGTTTATAATTCTATAAATCACCCGGTAACTCCCTACCAATACTTCTCTTATTAAAGGATCTTGTTTTTCGGGAACAACTTTACCTCTTCTTGGAAATTTCTCTAAAGGCTTAACGCTTAATAGCAATCGTTGAACCTGTATCTGAGCGTAATGAACAGAGTCTTTAGCTATAAATTCGGCTATATTGTCAATATCCTTAATAGCCTGCTTAGTCCAGTTTATTTCAACCATTTAGCCAAGCTTTCTTTAGCTTCCTCTGCAGACAGTGTTTCACCGTTATTTGATTGTTCAATACCAACGTCAATTTTATTCAACAACATTAACCGGTCTAATATTTCATCAAAGCTAAATTCGCCAGGCAAATCATTAACTGTTTTTAGCACTTCTTCTTTCGTTAGCATCATTAACTATTTAATAATCTAATTTACTAATTAAAATTTAAAGTGTTTATTCGCTTTAAGTTTTAACACCAATGATCAACACTATAATATTCGATCTGGGTGCCGTTCTAATCGACTGGAACCCGCATTATATGTACCGCAGCCTGTTTACCGATGAACAGGAAATGAAAGATTTTTTAGCGAATATCTGTACTTCCGACTGGAACGAGGAACAGGACGCCGGCCGATCCTTACAGGAGGGCACAGATCTGCTTGTCGCCCAGTTTCCGGAGCATGAAGCCAATATCCGCGCTTTTTATTCCCGCTGGATAGAGATGCTTGGCGAGCCATTTCACGGCACGGTGGAGATTTTCAAACAGTTAAAGGAAAGCGGTAAATACAAAATTTACGCATTGACCAACTGGTCGGCAGAAACTTTTCCGATGGCCCGGGAGCGTTTTGATTTTTTAGGCTGGTTTGATGGCATTGTGGTATCCGGTACCGAAAAAATGCGTAAACCCACTCCGGCCTTTTACCAAACCCTGCTTGATCGTTACCAGGTAAATGCTGATGAGGCTTTATTTATTGATGACAATTACCGTAATATTTTAGCGGCAGAAAAGATGGGGATCAAAAGCGTTCACTTTACTTCGGCAGAGGCGCTGGAAGAAGAGTTGAAAAAGTTGGAAGTGTTGTAGTCGGGCGAGCCGGCAACCGGCTGTGGAGACACAGCCTCCGGGATTGGATTAAATGATAAACTTACGCTCATCATGGATGAGCGCAAGTTTTAACGGTTCTCTTACCCAAACAATTCACTGCTCAAATACCTGTCGCCCCGGTCACAGCAAATAAAAACGATAATGCCCTCTTCCAGTTCCTGTGCAAGCCTTATTGCCGCAGATAGTGCGCCGCCGCTGCTCATGCCCGCAAATACGCCTTCTACTTTAGCCATCTGACGCGCCATTTGAGTGGCTTCTTCCTGCGAAATATCCATTACCCTGTCAACCCGTTTGGCATCAAAAATCTTGGGCAGGTACTCCTCCGGCCATCTGCGGATGCCAGGGATGGAAGAGCCTTCAACCGGCTGGCAGCCCACAATCTGAATATCCGGGTTTTGTTCCTTAAAATATCTCGAACAGCCCATGATGGTACCTGTAGTGCCCATAGCGCTCACAAAATGGGTGATCTTGCCCGCGGTATCACGCCAGATTTCCGGGCCGGTTGTTTTTACGTGGGCCATGTAGTTATCCGGGTTGGCAAACTGATTTAACAAAAAATATTCGCCGGTGGCGGCCTTTTCTTCAGCATAATCACGGCAAAGCTCTATCCCTTCAAGCAAGGTTACTTTGGCGCCAAATGCTTCCATGGTAAGCGTACGCTCGCGGGTGGAGTTAGATGGCATCACCAGCTCTATCTCTAAATCAAACAGCCTTGCAATCATAGCCAGCGCTATGCCTGTATTGCCGCTGGTAGCTTCAATCAGTTTTGTGCCCGGCTTTATATCTCCGCGTTCAATGGCGCTCCTGATCATGTTGAGCGAAGCACGGTCTTTTACGCTGCCTCCGGGATTATTTCCTTCCAGCTTGGCGAAGATCTGCACTTTGGGATTGGGGTTCAGCTTTTTAATTTCTACCATAGGCGTGTTGCCTATCAGGTCTATCAATGAAGCCATATCTATTTTATTAGGTAAATGTTCTATTTTCTTTCGCCAAACAGTTTAATGCTCAGCCTTTTCAGGATCCGGTGATTAGGGGTATGATATACCCTTGAGTTTGGCGGCAGGCTTTTGGTGAGCCAAACGTTCCCTCCCACCACACTGTTATGGCCAATTATGGTTTCCCCTCCCAAAATGGTAGCGCCCGAATAAATCACTACATTATCTTCAACGGTTGGGTGCCGCTTGGTATTGGCCATGCTTTTATCTACACTTAAAGCGCCTAAAGTAACACCCTGGTACAGCTTCACATGCTTGCCTATCTTGCAGCTTTCGCCAATAACAATACCGGTGCCATGATCTATGTAGAAATACTCGTCTATTTTGGCAGCAGGATGAATATCTATCCCTGTCTTTGAATGTGCGTATTCGGTAAGGATCCTCGGCAACAAGGGTATATCATCAATATAAAGGCTATGCGCCACGCGGTAAAGCGAAATGGCGTAAAATCCGGGATAGGTACGGATCACCTCAAATTCACTGCGGGCAGCTGGATCGCCGTTAAAAATGGCCTGGATATCGGTATTCAGGATGCGGAACAACTCTGGAAGGCTTTCAAAAAATTTTTTGGCCAGCTTTGAGGTATCGCAATTGCTGCAGGCCTTAGTGGCATGCATAATTTCGCACAGTTCGTTCTCAAGCCTTACAAATTCACTCTTCAGCTCTTCAACAGAGGCATACAGTTGCCCTGTTTGCTCGGGATACAGCAAATGGATCACTTTTAGCGCCCAGGCCGTAATTTCCCTGTTTGAAGGCACGGCCTCCAGGTTTTGCTGTTTAGCAAAAATATGTTGATAAAAATCCTGACTCATGTTTTATGGTGGGGCTGTTTTGGGAAAACAACCATTAACAGTACAAGTTTATATAAAAGATTGTTGTTAATATGTAAAATGAGCCAGATAATTGATATTTGGCTACAAACATCTACGCCGAACCAATGAAAGATCAAATAATTGAAACCGTAACAGCCTTGTTCAGCGGAGCCGATGAACGCGACTGGACCAAAGTTAAAAATGCACTTGCCGAAAATGTTGAGCTTGATTATAGCTCCATGACGGGAAACCCGGCAAGCCTTGTATCATCCGGAGATATCATCACCGCATGGCGCGGCTTTTTGCCCGGTTTCGACAAAACGCATCATCAACTGGCCGATTTTTATGTAATGCAAAACGGATCGGTAGCGCTGGTACACTATTACGGCAAAGCCGAGCATTTTATTGGCGATGAGTGTTGGATTGTTGAAGGCACTTATGATACAGAGCTTATTGAAACCAATGGCAAATGGATCATCACCAAACATAAACTTAACCTTATTAAACAGGATGGCAATATGGATTTGCCGGCACTGGCGGCAGCGAGGGTTTCTGAGCAGGGCTGAACCTGCAATAAACAATAACGCCAGTTTCGCTATTAAGCCGAAGGGACTAAAGCAATTGAAGACTTACGAAGTTTTTTAAACTTCGTAAGTTTGGATTCTACACCTATAGCTTAACTATGACAAGCTTTCTCCCATTCTTTTCCGCCGGCTTAACCCAGCCTGCATAATCACCGATATGATGATGATCAACAGGCCTGCGTAAAAGGATAAATTAAGCTGCCGGGATTCATTGAATAAGATCATTGCCAGCAGAATGCTGTAAACAGGCTCCAGGTTAAAGGTTAGGTTAACCGTAAAGGCAGACATTTTCTTCAAAACCTCGGCCACCAAAACATAAAGCCCAACCGTGCAAAAAAGCGATAAAAGCAGCAAATAAAATATATCCAATGTGCCTGGTACTATCGTTTTTGAAGGAAAGAAATAAAGATATAGCGGTGAGGCCAGTATTAGCGCAACAGATCCGGCCAGCATTTGATACAGGTTCATAACGGTTGCGTCATACTTTTTAACCAGGCGTTCATTAAAGATGGTATAAAGTGATGCCAGGAAAGATGATATTACACCAAGTATGATCCCCGTTCTGAATGAGGTATCAAAATGAAAGATCAAACCGATACCGGCCAGCGTAAGCATACTTAATAGTAACTCGGTTAAATTAAACGGTTTTTTGTTAACAAGCGGGGCCAGGAATGCTGTAAAAAAACTGGTAAGGCAATAACAAACTACGCCCACAGAAACGTTGGAATATTTGATGCTGGCATAAAAAAACACCCAGTGAAAAGCTATCAGTAGCCCCGCATTGCCCATTTCCCTGATGCTGCCCCACGAATAATTAAATTGTGGCTTTTTGACCCACACAACAACGACCAGGAATAAAAAAGAAAACAGCGTACGGTAACAGGTGAGTAAATATTCATTTAAAGAGATTAGCTTCCCAAATACGCCGGTAAAACCAGCCAGAATTACGGCTATATGTAATAGAATAAGTGTTTTTTTCATTTTTTGCTAAAATAAGATAGATCGGGCAAACACGATGACTCATGCAATTGTCCGCATTGAATTAAATTGTTTGGAAATGGTGTTGGAAAAAACTCAAATACAGTTGCACAACAACTGGTTTTGATTAGCAAAAAAGAAAGACTGGTGGATCATTAAAAAAAAGCTCCGAGACAAGAAATGCCGGGATAAGGGGTTTGAGGTTGTCCCCTGTGCCATATTTAATGTTTGTTGTTATCATTCGTTGATGAACCAAAGATAGAAAAAGTTTTGCTTTAACTAAAGATTTGTATTGCCTCATCACTTTAGCCACTGCCATAAAATTAGAGACCGTTTTATTTACAAAAAATAACTGCTACTGAAAATAGCTTAAGCAGGGGCTGGTGTTATCCCCACAATCAGAACGGCCAGGATACACACATACTGCGTGTGCCAGGCATAAGCCCGGATACTTATATAATAAATGTTTACAAGCGGGGCTGCTTATATTTAGATGGATATTAATTACAATAGCATTTCTTTTTATATTTATCAGGTGATATAATTGCACAAAGCCATACACCGTATCATTGTATATGTTAAAAAGGCAGCGATGTTAAAATTGATACCAATAATAAAATGCCGTTAAAAAGCTTTTTTTTTAAACTTTTAATATTAACTCAATTTTTATTTTCGGGCGTATACGCCAGCACTCCCTACCAGGTAGTTTACCTGAAAAACTATAATGCACCTGATGGCCTGCCCAGTTCAAGGGTTAATTATTTAATGCAGGACAGCAGGGGCTTTATCTGGATAGCCACGGATAAAGGCGTGAGCAGGTTTGATGGTCAGCACTTTAAAAACTTTACATCGACCGATGGGCTTGAAAGCAATGAGTGTTTCCGGATAGCAGAGGATAACTACCACCGGATTTTTTTTTACTGTAACAACTACCGGTTCTGTTACTATGAAGACGGACTTATACATAAGCTTAATTCGCCGCAAAAAATATGGGTATTGCCTTTTGCCAATTTCTTTTTTAACAGGTATAACGAGCTTTGCGTAAATTACGCCCTTAGTACCAAGGTATATCATTTTGATGAGTTAAAATCGGGAAGACATAGTATCCAGCATTTAGGCGGGTATGTTTATGGTTCTGGCGGAGAAGAGCTTATCCTATCTGAAAACGACCTTAACATGCTCGAAAAAGAGCTTTCGGGCGGGCAGCTAAGCTATCAAACAGCCAAAAACAATACCAAACCTTACCGATTAGCTATACAGCAAAATCATTTGTTATTGATAACCAAGGAATGGGTAAAGGTTTACCAGTATCAAAAAAGCGGGATTACCCCGCTCAATAAAATCTATTTTACCGGCAATGTAACTTCAGTTTACCCAACCGGTAAAAATACTGTTGCCGTTACAACGGTAAAGCAGGGGACATACATTATAAACTATCTTACCGGCGAACGGAAAAATTATCTTAACAATAACATCACTACTGCTACGGTTATTGACCGTGAAAATAATATATGGTTTGGCAGTTATGACAAAGGCTTTTTTTTAAGTACCAATCCCGAAGTAAAAGTTATTAACAAAGAAAGCGGGCTGACAAATGAGGATGTTTTAAAACTGGGCATTGCCGGGGGCTATCTTTTTACCGGGCATGTTTTAAGTGTACTTAATTACATAAAACTCGGTGTAAACCCAATTCCGCCATTAGGCAGCATAACTATAAAGCAGGACAGGTCTGATTTTAACCGGATAACCAGCCTGGTCACAATTACTGGCAACAGGCTCATGATTGGTACCGATAACGGCTTATTCGGGTTAGATGTGTCCAATAGCAACCCGTTATCATGGCACCCTGTAAAATACTTCATTGGCCCTATAAAAGGAATTGCTCAACGGCCCGATAAAGAAGTGTGCTTTATTTCACAAAATTCCGTTCTTGTATCGTCAGGTCAGCTCAAACGTACGCAAGGCTATGCATTTGAAAATTTAAGATTAACATCTCTTACCCGGTATAAAAACAACATGCTGGTAGGTTCACTTTATGGGTTATACAAGTTTACACCCGCCACTAAGGATATTGCCTATGTCAGGATACTGGCTGATAAAGGGATAAATATTGTTAAATGCCTGGCATCAAATAATGAAGTATGTGCAATAGGTACTGAAGCCCAGGGAGTGTTTTTGCTGGAAGGCGAAAAAATTGTTCAATTCAACGTACCGGCTATATCTTCCGCCGACATCCGTAAACTGGTATGGACAGATGCCAATACACTATGGGCCTGTACCGCAAATGGCGTAAGCATTATCAGCTTCAGTAATAATTATCACAATTACCGCATAAGCTTGCTCAATACCAGTAACGGGCTCCCCTCAGATAACGTTGCCGATGTAGTACAGAATGGCCATGATTACTATATAGCCACCGATCAGGGCATAGCTGTTACTCAAAATTTAGGGAATACGGGCCTGCCCAGGCCGGTATTGATTAATGACGGAATACCCGGAACTCAAAACAGCTTTACTTACGGCCGGCCCGTTGTATTTAACTGTGTTGCCCTATCCTACAAAAGCATGGGTAAAATACAATACCGCTTCAGGCTCAGGGGTGTCGACAAAAATTGGAGCACTGCTCCATCCGGCGAAAAACGGTTCGACCTGCTCCCCCCCGGAAACTATGAACTGGAAGCGGTGGCTGCCGATCGCTTTAACCAGTTAAGCCCCCCGCTCATTTTTAAATTTGCCGTTATACCTTTATGGTACCAGCAGCTATGGCTGCAGATTGTGGCTGTTCTATGTGCCATAATCATCGTTTTTTTGCTGGTACAAAAATATTATCAGTCCATCATCGGCCTGCAAAAAAAGGACTATGAAAATGCCCTTGCCCTGCAGCGTGAACGCCAGCGCATCAGCAGTGAGGTGCATGATGATTTGGGGGCAAGCATCTCCGGCATTAAGCTGCGAACTGAATTACTGAGCCAAAAAGTAGCCGATCAGCCTGCTTTTAAGGAGATTGATGCCATTCATGAAGCTATTACAGATATAGCTACCCAAATGCGGCTGATTATCTGGAGCCTCGATGCTGAAAATGACGAGGTGAGCAACCTGGCCGGTTTTATTCATAAACAAGCCGTTAAAATATTTGAATACAGCAAGACCGACCTTCATGTAAATGCCTCGGTTAGCGAAACCGGGGCTACCATCAGCGGCGAAAAAAGGCGCCAGGTATACCTCCTTGTGAAAGAGGTTTTAAATAATATTGTCAAACATTCAAAGGCCCAAAACGCATTTCTGGAAATCAACCTTTACAAAAACCGGCTGCAGATCAGTATCCGTGACGACGGCCGGGGCTTTGACCCCGACGTTCGTAAACACGAAACCATGGGGATCCGTAATATTTACGCACGTGCAAAAAGATTGAATGCCGAACTAAAAATTGATACTGCCCCGGGCAAAGGAACATCCATCAGCCTTAAACTAAACCTTTAAACTACCCCATAATAGGTATAAAGAAAGCCGGCATAATTTAGGAAATTAGCATTTTATATTGACCGTAAGCATGCTCCAGATAATTTTGTTAGAGGATAATTTACATTACCGGCGCGGGCTGGAACAGATTATTCATGATATGAGCGGCGTAAGTTTGATGGGCTCATACGCTAATGCCGAAGCCGTATTAAAAAAGATAAACGAGCTTAAACCCGATATTTTTATCGTTGACATAAACCTTGAAGGCATGTCGGGCATTGAATTTATACGGCGGGCCAAGCCCCTGCTCCCGGATGCCGAATTTTTGATGTGTACCATCAACGACGACAATACCAATATTTTTGAATCGCTAAAGAGCGGCGCAACAGGCTATATGCTCAAAGAATCATCGGCCGATGAGATCAGGAATGCCATTACCGAAATCGCGGCCGGCGGTTCGCCCATGAGCGCCTATATCTCACGCAGGGTCATCGCATCATTTAATACTGCTGCTGCAAAACCGGCTACTGTTGCCGCCGAAAACCTCACAGAGCGCGAGGTTGAAGTACTTAACCACCTGGCGCGCGGCCTCCAGTACAAAGAAATTGCCGATCGCCTTGAAATTACTACCGGTACCGTTAAAAAACACATTCGCAATACCTACATCAAGCTGCAGGTACAAAACAAAGTAGAAGCGATTAATAAATTCCGCGCAATTTGATATACTACTTTTTCAGTATTGCAGCGCTTAATGGTTAAGGCTAATTTAGCGACATAAAGAAACTAAAAGGCTATGTTTAAATTAACTTCCCTCTTTAGTGGTTTTAATGCCTAAACCTTATCATTACTATAAATTAGCCGCTCCCTGGCTGCGTTAGCCCCTGTCATTCCCCTCTGCACAATTTACAAACGCCCGCCTAAAAGATCAATCCTGTTTTTAACAAAAAAGGGGAAACAACCAATTGGTCATTTACCCTTTTACTTTATTCAAAACTATCTTGTTAACCGGCACTACCGTCGGTACGCTATGCCTTAAAAGGCAAAACCTTAGTTTAAATACTTTGTGATATCCTCAGATAATGGAGTGGTTTGCGACCTGAAACGGTGGATCAGCTTACCATTTTCGTCTATCAGGAATTTTTCAAAGTTCCATTTGATATCGCCGGTAAAATCAGGGTTGGGGGCAGTTGTCAGGTATTGGAATAACGGATCGATATCCAAACCTAAAACGCTTACCTTGCCGCTCATCGGGAATTTTACGTTGAAGTTTTCTTTACAAAAGGTTTTGATGTCCTGGTTAGTGCCCGGCTCCTGGCCGCCAAAGTTATTGGCCGGGAAGCCTACTACAACCAGCTTACCTTTGTATTGCTCAGATAGCTTTTCCAGATCGGCATATTGTTTGGTGAAGCCGCATTTTGAAGCCGTATTTACAATCAATACTTTTCTGCCTTTGTATTTAGCAAGGCTAAAATCTTTGCCATCAATAGTTTTCAGTTTAAAATCATATACTGAAGAAGGTGCAGCGGCAAATAATAAGGCGATGATGAGTGCCAGTGTTTTCATGGTTTTTACAATTGATTTTTAATAATCCAGTATAAAAGTAAGGCTAAAAATTTCTTTTAGCTAAGTACTCATCTTCTTTTTGTGTCATTTTTTGTTTTGTAACAACACTTTTATCCGTGTAGCCCAAAAGGTGCAGGGCCCCATGAATAATTACGCGGTGCAGCTCATCGGTTTCTCCGGTTTTAAATTTGGCGCCGTTTTCACGGATGCGGTCAATCGAAATAAAAATATCGCCAACAATATCCCCCTCTACTTCCGAATTATCAAAAGTTACGATATCAGTAAAAGTATCATGATCAAGATATTGCTGATTTATTTGCAGCAGGTAGGCATCTGAGCAAAAAATATAATTAAGCTCTTTCAGTTTAAAGCCCTCGGCAACTATTGTATCCCTGATCCACTGTCTTAACTGCGCTTTTTGTTTTGGCTTAAAGGTTGTGTCTTCTTCAAAAAAATTAATAGTGGGCATCAGATTTTAAAGTGAAGTTCAATTTCATTACCTGATGCATTAAAAATGCATTGATCGGCAAGGTGCTTGATGATAAACACGCCGCGCCCGGTCAGGTTCTCGAGGTTTTCGGGAGCCGTGGGGTCGGCAAGGTTATTATAGTCAAAGCC
Source organism: Mucilaginibacter sp. cycad4 (assembly GCF_034263275.1). Lineage (NCBI taxonomy): Bacteria > Pseudomonadati > Bacteroidota > Sphingobacteriia > Sphingobacteriales > Sphingobacteriaceae > Mucilaginibacter > Mucilaginibacter sp. cycad4. The sequence goes on from NZ_CP139559.1 coordinate 5,623,549, forward strand.
CGGGCCTTCATCGGTAACAGTCCAGATAATACGCTTGGGTTCAACTTCGGCGTTAACAATCACCTTTTTAGTCTCGTCCTGCTTGTTCCCGTGCATAATGGCGTTAATAACCGCTTCGTTAAGACAAGTCATCATGTTGGCAAAAGTGTCTTCCTCAACATGATATTTATCAGCAATTTCTTCTATCAGCTGCTCAAGCAACGTTATGCTCTCCGGGTTTGACGGCAGCTGCAACGTGTATAGCTCGCTGGTTTGAACATTTGCCTCTTCCATATTATTTGGCATTAAGTTGATCAAAGTAAGATTTTATTTTTTGTTTATAATACAAATTAAGTGCCGGAGATACCGTTCTGATCTGCTCCGTTTGTTTTGCTTTTTGTTGCTGGTACCCCTGCAGTGCCTTTATATATCCCGGCGGCAAATCCTTACCCGCATTACTCTCTCTTTGCTGATCCTGTTCGCGTTGCTGCTCGGCCTTTTCGGCCTCCAATAACCGGGTTTGTATTTGCTGCTGCCTTTTCAGCGCATCATCTGTAATCTTCCTGTTTACGAGATCACGTTCGGTTTGTTCCATTTCTTTCGAAATTTTATCCAAATTGCCCAATCCACCTGTCCCGTCTTTATTTTCGTCCCTGTCAATTTGCTGCAAAGCCTGCCTTATCATCTGCTGTTGGCGTGCCATTTTAGCAAACTGCTCGCTCATATTACCATTATTACCTTGCTGGCTTTTGCCTTGGTTTCCCTGCTGCATCTGCTCACGGGCCTTTTGCATATTCTGATTGAGCTGCTGCTGCATTTTTGCCAGCTGCGATATCGACTGCTGTTTGCCCTTGCCCCCCTTACCGCCTTTGTTCATCATTTTTTGCATTTGCTCAAGGGCTTCGCTCAGCATCAGGGCAAGGTTATTCATGGATGTCATGGCGTATTGCTGGTTGCGGTTTGCTTCCAATGTGCGCCTGTCGCCCAAAAATTCAAGGGCCTGGTCAATATGGTCGTTGATACCGGCAATCTCCTTATTCACTGTCGATTGGATTTGTGGTATCCTCCTGCTGAGGGCATACAAACTGTCTTCGGCTGTTTTCAGGTTGTCTTTGATATCTTTTTGGCTTTGCGATAAAGTAACATACGATGGATCTGTAGGGTTGGTGTTTTTGAGCGTTTGCATTAACTTTTCCTGGTTAAACGAGCTGTTAACCAAACTCTTTAACAATTCCCTTAGCTGCTGCGCATCAACGGCATTCTCTTTTGATTCGCCTTCGTCGTTATCCTTTTGCATTTTGGCGGCAAGCTCTTTCATTTGCTTTGCTGCCTGCTGCTGCGATTTTGAAGCTTTTGAATTATCCTTTTTTTGCAGATCGCCCGCGCTTTGATCCATCTGCTGCTCAATATCTTTGGTTTCTTTTTCGGGATTTTGATAGTCAGATTTACGTTCGGACTGGTCATTGGCCTTCTGCAGCTCATCAAACCCTTTCTTCACATCCTGAAAGTCCTGTTTCAGTTTATCCTGCTGTTGCTGCAGGTTCTTCTGATCGGCACCCGGTTGTTTGGTTTGATCAGATAGTTTCTGCTGCTCACCGGCCAGTTTATTCAACTGATCGAGGTTTTGATTGAGCTTTTGTTCAAATTCCAACTTCTTATACAATTCCAATACCCTGTCCAATTCCTTTTTTAATGATTTATTATCCATTTGCATTTTGGATAATTCATCGCGGGTAGCGTCCTTTTGTTGCTCGTTTAACAATTGCTGCAGGTTTTGCAGCAGCTCTTTTGTTTTTTGATCAAGCACGTTATTAAACAGGTCCTCTATTTGCTTTTGCTTAGCCTTGATCTCCTCGGTTTGCTGCTGGTTTTCCTGCCGGTTGTATAAATTCTTTTTGTTATCGGCCTGGATGTCTTTCACCAGGTCTTCCAGGTCCTTCCGTTTTTGCATCAGGTCTTCCACTTGCTTTTTCTCATCAAATGAGAGCGTGTTTTTGTTCAGCAGGTTTTGGTTTAACTTTTGCGCGTCACGTTCAACCTGCCCGGCCAGCTTAATAGCCGAAGCCATTTTTTCTTTTATTGCTTTTGATCCGGCGTTTAACTGTTGGTTAATCTCCTTGCTGTCAGGTACATTTAGTGTATGTTTTGCAGTACGGGCTGTTTTGCGGCCGGTCACTTCGTCGTTATCGGCAACCTCAAAATAATAGCTTACATGGTCGCCTGGGTTGATGCCCATTTCCTTTAGGTTCCAGTAGTAAAAGAAATCGGCCTGCGTTTGAGCCAGGTCGGCATTAACCTTTTTGGTAAACTCTTTGGCTTTGCTGTTACCTGCGGCTTCAATACTGTAATGAAATGTAAGCGACGAAAAGCCATGATCGTCCTGGATCTTCCCGTTAAAATAAAACGCTTTCATGCTTACCGAATCCGGCTTTTCATCAACAGAGATAGAAGGCGCTTCGTCGGTAACAACACTGATGCGGTAAGTGGCCGAATCGCTATAGTTCACCTGCGCGTTAACCGGCAAAAGTTTATAGATTGAATTTTTCAGCACCCTCTCGCTGTGTTCAAATACGTCTGCTCCGTTTTGCACGGCGGGATGACTTTGGCCGTTCATATCAAACATAAGGGCGCTGGCATACTGGGTATGCAATTGCCAGTTCACCGTTGTGCCGGCAGGGATGGTCAAATCTCCGGCGTTAAGCAGCTTTTCATTTTTTTTATGGAGGTAGGCCGGATAATTCAATTCAACATCAAAATGAAGCAGTGCCGGTTTCTGGTTTACTTTAATTTCGTAAACAGCAGAACTGAACCCATTTCCTGATAATTTAAAACGGGTATTTTGCTGCAGGTTGCTAAACTGGTAATGAAAACGGCTGATGTTATCCTTATCAAGTTTGAACGTGTTCTCGCCCATTTCAACATAAACATCTGCCGGTAGCTTATCGCCTTCCAGCTTAAGGTCGAGCTTTAAATCATTGCCCTGAACAACCGAAAGCGTTTTGTTCAATACAACAAATTTAAACGGGGCCGCAGGCACAAAATATTCGTTATGCCTGATCAGCCTTTTAGTGCTTTCGGTTAATACAGAAGGCGCCGCCAAAGCAATAATGATAATTACCCCCAGCGGACCAAGCGCCCATTTTAAATATTTGGTATTTTCTTTAAGGTTGATGGCCGATGGAAAACTTACAGGTTTAAGCGCTTCTATCTTTTGATCGATACTGGCTTCGATAAGCGCACGATGACTTTCATCTTCGGCAGCCAGTTTTTTAAGCTGCAGGGTATTGAGCAGCTTATCATGAACATCGTTAAAATGTTTGCCTATAATTTCGGCCGCTTCATCATGCGTTAAGGTTTTGCCCAGTTTAAGCCAGGCCAATAATGATGGTAAAACCAGCCAGCAAATAAGCACCGTATTGAGCAGGATAAAGAAGTAAAAAAGGATGGTACGCAGCAGGATGCTGAAATTGCCGAAATATTCGCTCAGTGTTATAACCACGTAAGCTGTGAAAAGGCCGGCACCTAAAAATATTAATCCGCGCAGAAAATTATTGAAATAATACTTCCGGGTGAAAGTATTGATTTTGCCAAGCAAAAGTTCATAATTTTCTGTCGAGGCCATACTACAGGTGGAAAAACATTAAATACACATGCTTTATTAAACGCAAAAGCCATGTATTATATATAATACGCGTTGGTTTAAGTTAAAAATTAAAGCAATAATAATAAAATGTTAATTGTTTATGACAATAAAAGTTGATTCCCGCACTTTATTGGGTAACACCTGGCTTTAAACAATGACGATAGGAAAAACCCGGGACAATCCTACTCCTGTTCCTCAACTGTTTCCTCCTCCTCAACCTCTGCGGGTTCGAGCTTATGCAGCCAGATGCCGGCTATCCCGGTAATTGAATATGGGAATATAATTACTGCTATGGAAGATACCGCCGAAACGTTTTTTTCAAAAAGTAATTCAAAAAAAGGGAGCGTGGTAATTATAAGTATCCCTGTGGTTAAAACCTGTTTTATATAAAACGGAGCTCTTTTTTTTGATAAAGAGTATACGGCAACCCAAAATACAAAGGCAAAGGGAATAGTAACCAGCAGTACTATATCTGCAAAAATGATATAGTCTTTCCGGATCTCTTCGATAAGGCTTATTTCAGGGTTCTCGATAATAAACCATGACAGTACAAGATGCAGTAATGGCGCTATGATCACCATCAGCAACCAAACTTTTAAGCTATATATAAATGACCTGTTCATAATTTATTAAGCGCGCTAACAAGATACATAGCAGTCAATAAAATAACAAGGATACCCCGGTTCATAAACGGCACACAATTATCATTTAGCACAGCAATTATAACCATGATAACCCGGCAAATGCTTTTTTACATACAGATGGTGCGTTGCCATACCCGCAGATATTAAAATAACGCTGATTTAAAGGCCCCGCCAATAATTTAAAAGGTTTACAGTAAAATATAGAACTGCTTTTTTAGCCAAAAATTATATCTGTACCTGCAGAAATTTCTCTGCTAAAACAGCGGAGCAAAAATTTCGACTTTAGCGAGAAAAACCAGGATTTGGCCCGCAAATAACAAGTACGATTATTTATTTAAAATTTCTGTATAAAATTAACCTCGGGTTAATTGCCGCAATATAAATTAACATAAAAAAGGGTGTTTTCACGGATTGTTAAGCGTATAGTTAATTATTACCTTGCGTTAATTTAGCCGCCATCCTATCATGATTCCGAACCAACTCAATACCCCCATATTGAACTATTTTAGTGTAGGCGGCGTTTGGCAAAATATTTTATTTTATGTTACCATATTTTGCCTTCTATATATCAACATTTTTTTAACCCGCCGAAAGAAAAGTTATAAGCTGCCCTTAACCGGAAATATACCGGGTGAAAAAGATGAGCTTATTGCGCCCGTTGCAGATATTGCCGATAAAAACACCTTACACGAAACAAACACTACTTTAAATGAAGAAATGGCCGGCGGGCTAAATGATCAATTATCTGAAATATCGGCTCCCCTTGAATTACCAATAGCTGGCAATCAAAGCCAGTGGGATTGGTCGCTGGATTTTAGCAGCCGGGAGCTTACGCTTTCTGAATATGGATTACAAGTCCACGGGTTTCCTGAAAACACAAAACCAATTTTAAATGAGGCTATTATTGTTGTTGATCCCCGGCATCGCCAGGCGGTTATAGATGCCATTGAAAGGTCATTTAAAACCGGCGCCGATTTTTCAATGAGCTATTTCATTAACCCATTAAACAGCGGCCGGCCCAGGGAGATAAAATCGACAGCTAAGGTTCAATATAACGAGCAGAGAACGCCCGAAAAACTATCCGGGACGTTTGCACTTACCCATACCGAACCGTAGTGAAGAAGTGATTGTGCTTTAGAGGTTCCGTTCCCGGGCCGGTTTACAAGTGTTCAATTTTTAAAAGTGTGAACACCCGCCATCTTTCCATAAAAAACACCACTGATTGCCAGCCACTTGCATTTTGGCCAAAATGTATTAAAAGCCGACCTAAACAAAGAAGCCCTGGAAATCAATGAGTTATGAATTTTCATTTTTAAACGTTGAACACCCGGTTTTTAAAAATTGAACACTGACAAGATCTTGTCAGTTTATTGAACGGGATAGAGCCTGTTTAAGTAACAGTCATGCGAACTATGGAGAGAATACTAACAGCATATTCCATCATAAATAGTACCTTTAGTGTAGCCTACAAAGATAAAGAAACAGCTTAAGCGTAAATAGATAAAGCTTATTATCAGCAAACGTCACGCTTTAATCAGCCTGGCGCTTTCACTTCAATCCGTTTAAAGCGCTAAGTCTTCCGCATGTTGTTCAGCGCCTCATTAATTCATTTAACCGCGTAGTTATAATTTGCAGCTTCATGTCATCATCACTAAAATATCATTATTTATTCCTGCGTTTTTTATCCGGCATTGGTGTTACATTTTCAAAATCTACACTGGCCTCTCTTTTTCGCGGAGTTAACAATCTTGTTTTGTGCACAATGTACTCATTGCCCTTCCCTATCTCTATTATATAGAATACATATAGCGTTTGAGCAGTGAGATCTGTTGTTTTTTTCGCAAAATCGATCAGCGTGGGAAGACTGACCATCCTGATCTTTGATAGTGAAGCATTATTAATACTCTGGCCTGAATCCTTTAAATTATATACAAAAGTTGGTTCGTTATTGTATTTGAGACATGGGCATTTGACAGTAAAGTATTTATACTGTGATTCTATCCCGACATCCCACATCCTATCTTTCAGCGTTGTATTGGCGGTATCCAGCAAATAATAAACCGTATCGATATTGTTGGCTACCTTTTGAGCAGAAGCGCTATAAATGTTAAGGCAAAGTATTACGATCAAAAAGTATTTCATAAGTCAATCAGTTGCAATTTCCGGGTAATTTATCACTTGAGTTCAAAGAACTGTTATAAAAACTATTTAACTGCGCATCTGTTAGCGAGTATTTTGTTTTAATAGCATCATACGCCTGTTGTAAAGTAGCTGTTTCTGTCGCCGTTGCTGATGGATCGGAAGTATTTAAGCCATATAACATTGCACTGGCATATTCTGCGTCCGTATGAGCCGATTTATCCCATGTTTTCAAGGCACCGACCGCCTGATCAAAGTAATTAGTCAGCATGACCAGATGGTTGCTATAATTGGCAGGCAAACCATCGAGTGTACACCATTGATCTATAGATAAAAGCCAGTTGTTGTTTGTAAAATCGGTATATCCCTGGGATGCATTATCCTGGGCAGTCGATAGTCCGTAGTTGATATAAGCATGCATGGTTTCATGGATGATTGTTGCAGCAATTAATAACCTCGAACTATTTTGAAGCATCTTTGTGTTTAATGTGATTGTCGCGCTTTGACCGATACCGGAAGACTGAGGCTGGGTTTGCCCAAGTTTATAGGTTAACTCAGTACTATTTGGCTTAGAAACGGCCCAGTCAAGGTTAGCGTTTTGCCAAACCAGGTCAGGCCTTTGCGATGTTATAAATGGAGACACCAGATTGGTATATACGCCGATACTTGCCAATTGATCAATAATCAATTTAGTAGCACATGGAAAATACTTCGCCAGGCTATCTGTTCTCACTGTAAAAAGCACTGGTGGGGGCGGCACTACACATGGAGAAGCCGGTGGATCCGGTGGATATGTTGGCGGAGGGAAAGTTCCATCGCCATCGCCTGGAGGCTGCTGTACATTTTTATCAAGGATTAAACGGTCACCGGTCGATTGCACTTGTAATTTGGTAGCATTCGTTCCCGGGCAAGGCTGACTTGGTGGATTGCTGCCGCCGCTGCCGTTACCACTCCCTGTGGAACCTGATGGTGCTCCCCCATCTCCGCCCCCATCTACCCAATCACAAGTCGCTCCTAAATATTTAACGTCTACGACCTCTCCGTTTACCTCCGATATCTGATACCAGTCAGTACAATCCTGCTGTAATTTATTAGTTTGTACGCTTTGAACAGCCTGGCTACCCTTGTGAGATGATGGACCAGAAGTGGTTGACATAGCTTTGAGAATTCGGCCATTCTTATAAAACCAACCGCTTATAAATTTGCCTTTCGGGGTACTGTATAAAACTGTTCCGGAAAAATCACTGTCGCGCTTATTGTACCTGTTCCGATCAAGTTTGCTCAGGTCATTTTTTAAATAAGCTGGGTCTGCGATCACAGTCATCACATAAGCATCGTAGCTTTCTCCGTTTTTTAATAATAAGAAGGAACTGCGGCTTTTGGACTGCTCGGTGACCTTTCCAGAATTCATGTTTTTCAGTTCAGCATGATACTCTACATTCGGATCAATCGGGATTTCGAGGACTTGCTGTCCTGCACGCAGGTAGGTACTCCCATTCTGCCATGCTGGTCTTATTAGCTGACTAACGTCCGAACTATTTTGTATTGACTGAACTCCCATTTTGCTATTCGCCGGGAATGCATTTTCATACCAGGCCTTAGCCTGAACAATCGCCGGGTCGCTTATTTGATGGGCGGAATCTCCGTCGCTGTCTTTTTTACAACTATTTACGGATAGCATAATCGCAGACACAATAGCGATTGGGTACAAGACTTTAGGAAAAGATTTAAGTTTAAGATATTTCATGTTACGAGGTCAGGTTTTGAACAAATATTGAAATTATATCTAAAGTTTATAATATGTAAAGAAAATATTACCTATTAGTATAAAACATTTCAATTATAAACTTTAGAGAAACCAACTTAACCTGTGGCTTATTTACAAAGCCAATTATGAAGACCGTGACAGATTTGTCCGAAAATCAAAACACTAAATTTGTTTTAATGCAGATAGTATGCTATAAGCAATAACAATCAGGAGCGAATACCCGAACCATAAAGAAATTCCATACGATTTCATCTTTTATGACCTATCCTGACATTGAGTAAATATGCCGGACGCTACCCGACATGCGAGGTAACGAATAGTGGCGGAGCCCGTGTGTAACAGCGAATCAGATAAAGATTATTAAGAAATAGCGGGACTACTTAGAATGAAATCTTCTTATTAGACGTTTTTTGCCTGCAACCATAATCTTATTAAAGTAGAAGTCTTCAAAAGGGCATTTGCATTTTGAATTATAGCAACAACAATTATATTTGCAATCCGGCTATATTTAATCGGGATGTAGCGTAGCCCGGTATCGCGCCAGCATGGGGTGCTGGAGGTCGTGGGTTCGAATCCCGCCATCCCGACTTGAAAATCAAGGACTTATGATTGAAAAATCTAAGTCCTTTTTTGTTGGATCTAACATAGGTCTAACAGTTTGCGTGTGTTTTAGTACGTTTTTTATTGCTAAGAAAATCACATTAAGTTATTTTGTGCTATTGAAGATAGTAGCAGGAACCAATTATTGCTATAATTCGATAAACTTAGCATTACTATAGTTTAGATTTTCATTGTGTTGAACGTAGCCAAATTGATTTGTCAGCATTTTGGTATGGCCTATTTTAAATTCTGGAATATTCTGGTGATGATGTCCGTAAATCCAATAATCCGGGGTGGTATACACAATCAATCATCAAGCACAGTTGCGAAAGCTTCGTTTAAATAATCGCTTTTGTACTCAGGCGGATAGTGTTTAAAAGTAGGAACGTACGGTCGATACTACCGCACAGCTGATTAAAGTACCGCATCAAGAATAGGTTGATCTTTTAACTATCCCCACCATAGCCTCCCTGATGTGCTCGACCAGTTCAAACTCCTCAATGGATTCTTTTTTTAGATCCGGAAATACGGTAGCGTCAAACAGGTAACAACCATCAGCCCCAATGTAATCTTCGTTTTGAAACTCATCGCCGTACAAAACGATACTTGATACAAATGTGCCGTGAGTAGGATCAATTCTACGGCAGGAATCTTCAAAAAACGGTCGGTTAATATCCATGGTTTTAAGTGGGGTATATCTTTTATTCCCGAATCGAGTACCCCAACAACCGGGTAGGTTCGATCTTTTGTGGCTCTTTAATCTTAATTTGCGGTTCGTCTTTTATTGGAGTCAGCTCATCTAAACTCATCGAATATTTTGGCATCTGAGTGATCGTTTCCAACGCCTCAAAGTCCTTTATTTCCTCGAATGAATCTTGTGTAATATTACTAAGCCTGAAAATTATGAGCTCCGGCGAGTAATTAGCTTTTTGTATAGCTATTTGTTTACTCCTGCAAAACTCCAGGAATGTACCGGATATGGCTTCGTTAACTTGATAATTATGGTAGTTAATCAATGAAACGCGCAAAGGCTCGTCACGGCTAACCTCCTTTATCGAAACAAAGGGCTCGAATTGAGCCATATCCGTTATGGATGCAATTCCTTTTCGGAATTTTGCAGGCTGGTTCAAGCGCTTGTTAATTTCAGTAATATCTGCCTTGGTGTTAACCTTACGTTGTAAACGGATGCTAATTGATTCAAATTTGCATGCTTTAAGGCAATTGTTTGTAAATATTTAATCGAAAGAATAAATATGTATTCCTATTTGTTATTGTAAATAAAGTATATATATTTAAGCTGGTTTTAATTGTATATTATACACGAAAAGTCAGCTTAACCGAAACTTAAAAACCTTATCACTATCGCATGAAATCAGCCTTTTTAAATCCCTCATAAGACTCTGTGCCTGAATATCCTGAATCACGTAAAGTGCGTGTTTTCGCCTAAATGAATACCGAGATTTAATCCGATATACTAAAATAATATTGCCTCATAATTTAAGCCTCTTCATATAACCATGAAAAAATTAACCTTAACCATTATTACCTTATTATTTGTTTGTAATTTCTCCTATGCCCAGTGGGCCATAAGCGGAACCACCAATACTTATTATAATCTTAGCGGGAATGTCGCTATCGGAGGCAGTAGCTTTTCTGCAAAGTTTGCGGTCTATCAGGCCAGTGCATTAGGAAGCGTTGCCAAGAATAACCTGCTGCTTAGTTCCATTGGAGGTTCAGCAGCCAATAATGTTCAGAATAATTTATGGTTGGTCAGGAACGCTGCGGGAAGTGACTTTACTACGGCCAGGTTGCATGATGGTGTTTCTATAGATGGTTCCTTTATGACCCCACAAACAAATACCCTGACCTGGTGGGAAAGAGACCCTACTTTGGATATCCAATCTTGGGGTAATTCTGCAAAAACTTACCTGACCATCAATAAAGGTAATGTTGGTATTGGGACAAGTAATCCAAATGCCAACCTTGAAGTAGCCGGGAAATTCGTCGTGGCTGGCAATGATGCTAATCTTGATAACAGAAACGGAACAGTTCCACTTAGTTTCCTGGAGAATACAGGCAAAGTGCTGATTGGATGGAACAGAACAGGTGGTGCTGGTGAAACAGATTTCATCTCCAATCAGGGTGGTGGTTCACCAGGCGGCTTTGCATTTTACAACCATTCCAATAGTGGTACAGAAAATCAGTTGATGTGGCTTACCGGGGACGGGCGGCTCATGATTGGACTGACTACAGGTAATACAGGCAATAATAAATTAGCCGTTGGTGGGGGAATCATCGCGGAATCCGTTACTGTTAAATTACAAGCCAACTGGCCAGACTATGTATTCAAAAAAGACTATCAGCTAAAGCCACTAAGTGAAGTGAAAGTTTACATCGATCAAAATCAGCACTTACCGGAAATACCATCGGAACAGGAAATGATGAAGAATGGTCTTGATATGGGTGAGATGAATAAATTGTTGATGAAGAAAGTGGAGGAGCTGACTTTGTACATGATTGAAATGAAGGAAGAGATCAAAGATCTGCAAAAACAAAATAAGGACTTAAAAAACAAATCAAATAGATAGATGAAAAAAACTTTACTCCTGACGTTGGTAGCTTTAAGTAGTATGCATTTTGCAAATGCACAAACCAAAACGGTCACCGTTGATGCCAATGACGCGTTAAACAACAATACCAAAATCGTCGCACAAACCTCTATCGGTCAATCATTTTTCACCGGACACCAACTTGGGTCAACTTATGCTTACCCAGGTGCGGGCATATTCAGAGCCTGGACAGATCAACCGATTGGATCGGCAAACTATTACTACGATGGTTTGACCAACGGCACCATTAATTTTAGTGTGCGCGCGGATGGCCAAGGTTATTTTGCAGGTAGTGTAGGAATCAGCACAAACGCCCCAGCTGCCAAACTACATATATTCAATCAATATGATGTCAATCAAACAACCGGCTTGAAAATGTTTTATCAGGGTACTTGGGGAACACCTGCTTATGCGACAAACTTTAGATTCATTGACTTGAATAGTACTGAAAGCGGAAAAGTACTACAGGTGAATGGAACGGGAATAGGTATCGGATATGACCCACCTGCATGGTCGACCGCTGATAAATTATACGTTAATGGAAACGTTGGTATAGGGACTACCGATCCTAAAGGATATAAACTTGCGGTGAACGGCAGCGCCATTGCCACTTCCATGACAGTGAAACTTAACTCTGCATGGCCTGATTATGTTTTCAAAAAGGATTATCAATTGCCATCATTGTCTAAAGTAAAAGCATATATCGATCAAAACCAACATTTACCAGATATTCCACCAGAACAACAAATAGCTAAAGAAGGCTTGAATCTGGGTGAGATGAATAAGTTGTTGATGAAGAAGGTAGAAGAATTAACCCTGTACTTAATTGAACAAAATAAACGAATTGAAAAACTGGAATCACAACTATACAAAACCAATGAATAGCAAACTAAAAACCTTAAAATTGACACTACTATTACTAATTGTAGTACCTATAGTTACATACGGACAATACTCCAAAGAGATTGTAACTTCGAACCAATATTACTATTATTTAGTGGGTAGTTTACCGCCTATTAATTTAGGCAATTATGCCAAACTCCAGATAGACATACTTGGCGGTGGGTGGACGGCCTCTACTTTGGGTGTTACTACCTATTATGTAGGTAATAGGGACGCATTGGCTATTAATCAGGTTACTAGTGGAAGTGGAGCCGATCACTTTGCTATCAAAGCTTATTCTAATCCAAATGGTAATACAGATATTTATATCACGGTCACAGCTGATTATGCTTCTTTTTCTATTAAATCCTGTATGCTTCAGGGAAACTCCCTCCAACTTCAAACAATAGTTCAACAAACACCAGTTGGTACTAATATAACTCCCAATGTAAATCCCGTGATGATTACCGATGCCAATGGAAACATCGCCCTTAATACATATGACGCTAAGGGATATAAGTTCGCAGTAAATGGCAGCGCTATCGCAACCTCCATGACCGTAAAACTTAATTCTGCCTGGCCGGACTATGTTTTCAAAAAAGATTACCAACTACCATCCCTGTCAGAAGTAAAAGCCTACATCGATCAAAACCAACATTTACCAGAAATACCATCAGAACAACAAATTGCTAAAGAAGGGTTGAATCTGGGGGAAATGAATAAGTTGTTAATGAAGAAAGTGGAGGAACTGACTTTGTATTTGATTGAGAAGGAAAAGCAGTTAAAGGGACAAGAAAACAAGACAGATAAACTCGAAAAAAAATTGGAAGCTATCATTAGCGCCAATAACCTAAAACAATAAGCACCCACTGAACCATACCTCAAAATGAGAAAAATATTTTATATTATTTTATTGAGCTTTATTATTCATAGCTATAGCTATGCTCAACTGGGGGTCCCCGTAAATATGCAAACCGGCGCACCCAATGTAAACATTCCAATTTATGAAATTAAAAACGGAGACGTATCCATTCCTATAAGTTTATATTATACACCGGGTGTAAAGCCATCACTGCCGTACGGTAATGATGAGTACAATATAGGCGTTGGATGGAGCCTGAACGCGGGCGCAAAAATAACCCGCGCTGTAAAAAGTCTGCCCGATGATTACCAGGGTACGGGTAGTGATACGCGCAAAGGTTGGCTTTATGATACCTTCGCCGCCAGTGTGATTAATTTTACGCCGCAAAGCCGGGCCGATTGCAGCGGAGACGTTGCCAACTACAATATCCTGAATTCGCTGGCCAACAACAAAACGGATACACAGCCAGATCTATTCAGCTTTAGTTTTGGAAGTTATTCGGGTCGGTTTATGTTTGATAATAATAAAGCTATTCAAATGCTACCTTATCAGGACTTAAAAATTCAGGCTACATATGCTACAAACGGTGCAATTACAGCTTTCACAATTACTGCAAATAATGGCTTTCAGTATACATTTACACCAACTACTACGGTAACCGAGTCCGTAAGCCCCGAGGGGAATGCTAATACAGTGTATTATTTAAGAGATAAATTAATTAAATACGCGCAGCCGGTATCATATACAACAGTCTGGAGCTTAAGCACTATAAATTCACCATCAGGCGGCGCTGTTCTGTTGAGCTATAATCAGCAAGTACCTGTAGACAGCGTACTTACCAATCCGCCGTCAACAGCTATATATCTTGCGCCTAATGGCAGTACACAAGATACCATACTCAAAAAAAAACTATTTTACACGCGGGCAATAGTGAACACTAAAACGCTATCGAGTATATCAGAACAGGTAACTAACTATCCCGGAGCAAATCCCGGATACGAAACCATAAATTTCAACTATCAAGGCTCATCACTGACGGGTTTTCAAATTATAGTACCAAATACTCCTCCTAAAACAATCTCTTTAAATAGTATTAATACCGGGGGGTACATTTTTTTACAATCCATCCGCCCATATTCAAGCGGTTGCACAATAAGTCCGCCATATGAATTTGAATATTGGGGTACCACATTGGGCAGTTCTACATCATTAACGTCGCCAAAAGGCAATGAGCAGGATTATTGGGGCTATTTTAACGCCAACAAGGCTACATCACTGGTACCAAGGTTATATATGTATCCCAATGAACCACCACAGGAAAGATACAGATTACAACCAATACCAGGTTATTCGGGCACTTATAATTACCTTTCGCCCGGAGCTGACCGCACTGTGAATCCTAATGCAATTACAGCCGGATCTTTACGCCGCATTATTTATCCTACAGGCGGCAGTGTTAAAATTGATTATGAAGCTAATCAGTATTTTGATACCAGGGCCAATCAAACATTTTTGGGCGGAGGTGTCCGGGTAAAAACAGTTACACTTCATGATGGTATTAATACTGCCAATGATATTATAAAAAACTACACATATACAAGCGGCCTATTGTTAAACCGACCGCAGTTTGCCTTTCCTGTACCTGTTTATACAGAACCTAACGGGACTGTACATACCATTAGCGAGTACGCAGACCAGCCAAGCCAGGCCCGTTTTTTCACGGCACGGTCAGATCATGATTTAAACCCCTATGATTTTGACGCAGCTGATGTGCTATATCAGTCAGGGACCGAGAGCCAAACAGGAAATGGTAAAATAGTTAACCAATATACTACTCCGGCCATGTATGGGCAAACTTCATCATCAGAATATAGCGCCCCAAATCAATGGCAAGCTGCATACTCACAATATGCTACTACCACCAACCCTTCTTCAGGAGCCTGCATGACTAAGGGACTGATGGCCGACGGATACTATTCCTTTCCATTTCCTGCCAATCCTAATTATAATTTTGAAAGAGGCTTATTACAAAATACGCAAGTTTTTAATGAAACAGGCCAATTGGTAAAGCGGGTAGATTATCAATACTCCCCTATTTATCAGGCCACAGCTCCGGTAAGTATTTACGGAGTAAGCTATGATTATTTTACCTATAACTCAGGCGACATCAATACAAAGGCCTTTGCTTACGGAAAGTACCGTTTGTTCGGGGCAATGACTAAGTATCAAACAATTGCCATAGAAAAAACATATGATCCGGGTACCAATTTTACTGCTTTTACAACTATTGAAACAGATAACTTCTATAACAGCCCAAATCATAGGTTATTAAGCAGCACACAAACGATGGCCAGTAACGACGGGATTAATTTTACAACCTATAAAACGAAATATAAATACATACAGGATTATACCCTTACCGCTGCTACGGATCCGGTTACTGCAGGCATTTTAGCTTTGAAAAATGCATACATAAATAGCGCCGTGATAGAAAAAATAACATCAATAACAAAACCAGGCCAAAGCGAAATGGTGACCGGCGGGCAATTAAATAAATATAATATATTTTCGATAGCCAAACCGATACTTCCGATGCAAACGGCAAGTTTTTTAACTCCCGTTTTACCCTCCCAATCACTTAGTCTGAAAACAAACATACCTTTGGCTAATTTTGTGGAATCGGCAATTACTAACAATCAGTTTCAATCCGATTCGCGTTACCAGATAAATAGCAATGTATCAGAATACAGCACGTTGGGCAGGCCCGTTTCAGCAGATGACGGACATCAACAGGCAATCACTACATTGTATGATATCTCTGGAGTAAAGCCCATAGCAAATATCAAGAACGCGTTAGCAAGCCAGGTACTTTACTCCAATTTTGACGACGACCTTCCTGTAATGACCAAACTTCATAGCTTCGACGAAGCTTACAACTCCAGCTTCACTTCAGTTCCGGGCAGGATAGGCTATGGTTTATCTGTTGCGCCTAATTATTTATTTTCAAAAAGTTCGGTTAATAAGGGAGCCGGTGATTACTATTCGTTTTCGTGCTGGGTCAAAAACCCAACCACCGTTGCCGGCACCATAAGCATCACCTTAAACGATGGCAGCCACACCAGCAACGGCATCATAAACTATACCAATGTTACCGGCGTTTGGTCTTATTATCGTGTCAGGATACCGGTTACTAATTTAAATGCAACTTTCAGCATCAGTGTACAAACCGGCAATCTTCCGCTTATTGTTGATGATATGCTTTTTCACCCAGAATTAGCGCCGGCCACTTTAACCGGTTATCAAAACAAATTAAAAATAGCCGATACCGATCCCCATGGCAACACTACCTTTTATACATATGATGCATTGGGAAGGCCTACTACGGTTACAGATCAAAATCAAAACATATTAAAGCAGTTAACATATAGCTATCGAAGCGCGTATTTGCTGAATGCAGCCTTTGTTTACGATGTAAAGGTAGCAGGTGGAGTCGAGTTTCTCTATCGGCCGGCCACCGTAAATGCCAGTACCCCGGTTGATTTTCTATCTGGCCCCGCAGACCCGTGTGAACCTGCCGGAATTGTTAGGAACTGGGATTTTGGCGATGGCACTACGCTCTCAAATGGAGGCTTAAGCCCGTCTCATACTTACACCTCGGCGGGTGTTTATACCGTTAAACTTACCGTAACCAGCAACCTATATGGTACGGTAACATCTACACAAACCATAACGGTTATGCAACAACTTGCTTTTGCCTTACATACTACCGGTATAGTAGCTTATAACTTGTGTAGCCAGCAAGTTTTAGGATATGGCGATTTAGGTCCCGGCAGCAGCCCATTGGGTACAAATATATACACAGCCACTGTTAACGGAAGTTATACCAACCAGTTTCTATGGGAAATGGCTTATGCCAACGCACCGAACACCTGGATAACATTGCCGGGTACCTCAAATACCATAACAGTAATGGTAGCGGGTAACCAATATGGGCCTGCAAGGTCGAGCCAATCCTACACGCTGCGATGTACTATGGTGCCCCAGGGGCTGCAAAAGGCCGCTGTACAAACCTCATCAATACTTTACATAGCCCCTAACTGTCCGCTATAATCAAAAACCTGCCATCATGATTAGTTTAAAATTTTACAGAAATTTGTGTTTGGTTATGTTGATTGCCGCTTTTAATAGCAGCAGCTATGGGCAAACCGTAACACGGGTTATTGATGCTAACGTATCGAGCTACCAGGGGACATCCTATGAGGCTTATCATAGTGTTACCCTAAGCCCGGGATTTTCGTTTACGCCAAACACAACTTATACAGCTTTTTATGTTAATATAGCAGCACAGGATCAAAAGCCTGACGATCAAAGCCTGCTGATAAATAATACTGTGCGACAGGATATGGTAAAAGTATCCGGTGTTACCCTTCCAACCCAGATACAGCCCGGCGTAAACGCACAAACAATAGTATCATACCTGGATGGCTTGGGCAGGCCCATACAACGTATTAGCATGCAGGGCAGCCCCCTTCATAAAGACATGGTACAGCTAATGGCTTATGACCAGTACGGACGCCAGCCGCTGCAGTATTTGCCTTATACCGCTACTACCGGCAATGGCTCGTTACAGGTTAACGCAATAGCCGCGCAAAACGCCTTTTACCAGGTTACCGGCCAGCAAATAGCAACTGATAACGCTCCTTTTGCAGGTACGGTTTATGATAACTCACCATTGCAAAGGGTACTGGAAACCGGTGCACCTGGCGCGGCCTGGCAAACAGGTACCGGCCACAGCCTTAAAACTGCATCGCGGTTAAACACGGCTGCCGATAACATCAGGATATGGAACAGCGCCGGGCCAACGGGTACGTATTATGGTGCAGGACAGTTGTCGGTAAGTGATATTACCGACGAAAACGGCAACCATGTATTAACTTTTAGCAATAAGCTTGGGCAGCTGGTATCAAAAAAAGTGCAGGCAGGTTCCAATTCATGGCTCGAATCAATTATTATATGTGATGACCTGGGAAACGTTTTATACCAGGTGTCGCCGGAGGGCGTAAAAAGAATTTACGGGGCGTCACCGCCCGCGTTTAACGCAGCTTTTATTAATGCCTGGACAACGAGCTACACCTATGATGCAAAAGGCAGGCTGGTTGCTAAACAAGCCCCTGGCGCCGGGCCCGAATACATGGTTTACGACAGCAATAACCGCCTAGTACTTACGCAGGATGGCCGTCTGCGCAGTGCTTATGCTACAGATACCTGGTATTATGTAAAATACGATGCGGCAAACCGGACGATTATGTCTGGCCTCTATCGGTATAGTGCCCCGCCGGGAGCCACCGGAAGTACCAATCAGCAAATACTTCAAAACTACCTGGATGGGCTGACTTATGATAATGTTTCTACGTTTGCCTCTGAAAAACGACAGGCAGGTACCACCTATGGGTTTAGCAACCGGAGTTTCCCCTCAAATATCGTTGATGCAGATGTACTTCAGGTAAACTATTACGATGACTATGATTTTAATAATACCGGCACCCCAGTTAACCAGTACGTGAACCCTAACGCTTCAGGTTTTGCAACAACTGCCGTCGCAGATAATAGTAGCCTGCTTACCGGAACTATGAGCCGAGTGATCACTACGGCCGGAAACGCCGGAGGCTGGATCAAGCAAGCTATATTTTATGATCAGTTTGGTAATCCGATACAAAAACAAACCAACAACCTGGTTAACCAAAGTGCACTTGACATTACCAGCAACGCCATTGACCTTTACAGCGGGCACATTACCCAAACCAAACAGGTAAAATCATTAAGCGCCACTACGGTAATTCATAAGGTGAGTTACGATATAATGGACAGGATTACCCAGGTAGCCGCAAATATAAACGCGGGGGCAACCGACCAGGTTATAGCAAAGTACGAATATAACGAACTGGGGCAGCTAAAAGATAAAAAGCTGGGCTTGGTCACCGGCAGTACTTACTTACAAACCGTTGATTACCGTTATAACATAAGGGGGTGGTTAACCAGCATTAATAACAGTACTTTAACGCCGGACGGCGGATTAACCAACAGCGATACCAACGACCTGTTTGGGATAAGTATTTTGTACAACCAGGCCGATGCTACGGGTTTAAGCAATACCCCCAAATACAACGGCAAAATATCCGAAATAAAATGGAAGGCTAATGACCAGTTTTCAAGTTCGACCAACCCGGTAAGGGAGCGCAGTTATACCTTTACTTATGATGCCGCCGACAGGCTAACTAACGCGCAATATGTTGCAAATAGCGGATCGGCCTGGAACGCCGAAACGGGTGGTTATAACGAAACTATAGGTGGTTATGACAATAATGGTAATATACTATCCTTAACGCGTAATACCTATGCATCTGGTGCAAGCGCGTTTACATTATTGGATAACCTTTCCTATACCTATAAAAACAGCAATGTAAGTAACCAACTGGCCAGCGTGGCCGATTTATCGAGTAACGCTATGGGCTATAACGGTACGATAAACAGCGCGGTTCAGTATAGCTACGATAATAATGGCAATCTTACAACTGACGTTAATAAAGGCGAAACCATTACATACAACGATTTAAATAAAGTAAGCAAAGTACTAACCGGTACCGGCTCCGTAGAGTATACGTATGATGCCTCCGGAAACAGGATACGCAAGGTGTTGTATAATTCAAGCCATGTTGCCCTTAATACTTATGATTACCTGGACGGCTTTGTTTATACCACAGTTGGGGCAGGCTCCAGGACGCTTACCTATTTCAATACAGCTGAAGGGCGCGTATTGTCAAACACCACTGCCACCGCATTTACTTACGAATATTTCATAAAAGACCATCTGGGTAATACGCGTGTAAGCTTTCGGGATAACGGCAGCGGCGCTGCCGCTATAACCCAGGAAAACGAATATTATCCCTTCGGCATGACCATGCAAGGCATCGCGGTGCGTACCGCCCAATCAACAACGGCCAACAAACAATTGTTTAACGGTGGCAGCGAGTTGCAGGATGATCTCGGCTTTGAAAACAGCTACAGCACTCCGGAGCGAGAATATGACCCGCAAATTGGGCGCTTTAACAGCATTGATCCTATGGTTGATAGTTATGCAGGCTGGACACCATATAACTTTACCTTTAACGACCCGGTTGGGATGAATGACCCGTCTGGGGCCGCTCCGGGAGGCATTGGCCCAAATCCAGGGTTTGCCCCGGATGTTTGGGCACAAATAGAAGCGCAATGGAATACTACAAATTATGGCAATCAGTCACATTCTGGATCCGATACAAACGGTCAAATAGTACAGGCACAAATTTACAACACATCGCCGGGTCAAGACCAATATGGCAATACGGGTATGTATGTAGTGACCGGAGCTTTTTATTCCACCGATTCAAAGGGAAATTCGATCCCAATTAACGATGTATCTGGTGCATTCTCACAAGATTTTATCAAGATAAAAGAACCACCTTCGGAGAATAAGGCGGCCAGTGTGGGGCAGCCCGGAACGTTAGAAAGTTTAATACCTGTTTGGGGAAATGGAAGAGCCGCTGTTGATGACTTTCAAAATGGGAATTATTGGACAGGCGCTTTTCATACGGCATTGGCTATTTCCGATGTGTTTTTGGTTAAAGCGGTGGTTACTTCAATTGCTAAAGTTGCAGTAAAAGCAGTAGTAACATCAACATTAGAAAATCTAACTAAGGAGGCCGCTGCAACCGCTGTATTATCAACACGTCAGGCAGCAGCTGTAGCCACAGGAAAAGTGAGCCTTGAGATGATGAGGGGGAATGCCGTTGATGCAGCAGTAAAAGAAGCCGCATCTAACAAATTTCTTCTTAATAAGTTGGTAGATATTACACCGCGATTTACTTTTGGACCGGACTTTGTTGGAAAGGGATTATTAAAAGGAGTTTGGTGGGATGTAACAACTGCCGGTTCCTGGGAGGGGCACGTAACCAAATATGTCGGATTTGGGGAAGGGGTACCGGTTTTATACAAGTAGTTAAAACAAATGAATATAAAGGAAATCAAAGACAGATGGACTACCATCGAAGGAGAGAAAAAGCTGAAAACCATAATCAGATGCTTGCAAAAACATACATCTTTTGATGAATGCGCAGAAAAAATTGATGGAAGATGGGATTTGAGGGGAATTAAACTTTCAGAACCTCAAATTAAACAGTACTCTATTTTAAATTACTCAATAAAAGAAAATGAGAATATTTTGGAATTTAAAGATGTGAAATTGAAGAATATTGATTTCTCCTTCAGTGATTTGAGTTATACAACGTGGATAAGATGCGAATTCGAAAATATTAAGATGCTTAATACCAAAGCTAATTATTTAAAATTTTGGGCTTGTTCTATGAAATTGTCTGACATAGAGAAAACAGATTTTCAAAACAGTTTATTAGGTGGCCGGCTTGAGGTGAATTCCGGCTCTTTTGAAGATGTCAAATTTAAAGAATCAAAATTTAACAAAACTTACTATAGTTTTCCTTTATTTAAAGATTGCGTATTTAAGAACTGCAATCTAACTGAAGTAAATTTTGATGGCAGCCGTTTCGAAGACTGCGCATTCACCGGAAAACTCTGTTCGACTATTTTCAGGGGAATCACCTCTCATTTTGAAAAACAAACGTTCTTCGAAAAAAAA
This sequence comes from Mucilaginibacter sp. cycad4, assembly GCF_034263275.1. NCBI lineage: Bacteria > Pseudomonadati > Bacteroidota > Sphingobacteriia > Sphingobacteriales > Sphingobacteriaceae > Mucilaginibacter > Mucilaginibacter sp. cycad4. The sequence continues at coordinate 5,645,361 of NZ_CP139559.1, forward strand.
ATAAACCCTAATGATTTTCCCAATCTGATGAAAAATGTTGACTTTACTCGTGCCGAATTAAATGGTGTTTCATTTATTAATGGTGTTGATTTAAGTACATGTAAGCTCCCGGCCTTGGGCGATTATTTATTAGTAAGTAATTTGGCGGAACTTTTTGCCGAAGTTAAAGCAACAATAACCTCCGAATGGGGTGGTGAACATATGCGGATTGGATTACAGGTTATTGATCTCATTTACTACACCAATCATCATACAAATCAGAAATTGGAAATCGTGGATAAAACTTTCTTAATTGAACAATTTGGCTCCGATTTTGCTGAAAAGTTTTATGGTCTTGTCAAGAGAATCAATAGTAAAAACGAGTTAAATAAGTGACTTCGTCTTACCTCTTTTTGCCGGACTATAGGATAGTATAGCAACTGACTAAAGCTAAGCCATGCTAAGTAATGAATATGTAACTCCCGGATGTGCCTTTCATTCGGGGGTTTTTGCATAACGGTTTGGTGGTGTATCAATGGGGGCGTTATTAAGTTAATGATCTGATAATCAATATTAATAAAAACACACCACATGGAAAACTTTAAAAAGAGGCCCGTCTCCTAAGTCACTTATGAGGCGTTTTTTTTATTGGCTATAGATTTTGTAATTTATTGTTATCGATGTCTGTCACCGTCCTGTTTGAGAGTTTTGATTGATTTGAGCCGTTAATAAATCGAAAAAGCCTGTTTTCTCAGGCTTTCCACTTTCTGAGGTTATGTGCAATGGAAAGTAAGCCAATTTCGACTTCGGTTTTGGACATTCCTTTCAGCAGGAAGCGCCTGAAGCCATGATTTTGCTTCAGTTGTGCGAATACCGATTCAACGTCTGCTGGTCGCCGTTTTCGATATTTGATCCCTTGCTCTGTATTCAACCTTTCTTTTGCGGCCAGCTTATGCGCCCGAAGGCTGTGGTTCACCTCAACAATCCGATTGCCGTCTGCCTTGTGACATACACCGCTCATCGGGCAGCGATCACAGCTTTGTGCCTGATAACGGCTGATGATCTGTATAAAACCGGAGGCTGTGACACGCTGCCTATCGCCGCCATGTACCATTCGCTGTCCCATCGGGCAGACCAGGTAGTTCCCCTGTTCATTGTAGTGCAAGCTGTCGTTACTGAACGCTTTAATGCCTTCCTTCTGTTCTTTGTCAAACGTATTGTACTTGATATATGCTTCAATACTTTTTTCCTACAGCATACCATAGTTCTCATCCGAACCGTAGCCGGCATCGGCTACAAGGACATTGGGAAGCGTGTTGTAAAGGGTTTCATACTGTTCAACATGTGAGGGCAGGGTCCCGTAATCGGTAGAACTCTGATGCAGGGTATAGTTAAGAATAAAATGTTTCTTCTTGGATATCTGCAAGTTATAGGCTGGTTTAAGCTATCCGTTCAGCATATGGTCTTCCTTCATCCGCATGAACGTTGCATCCGGATCGGTCTTGCTATAATTATTACGTTCGCCTAACAGGTTTTCTTGCTCATCAAATTTCTGAAGGTTTTCCGGCCAGTGTCTCTTTGCGTAGTTTAGCTTTTGCTTTACTTTCTTGTCTACATCTTCCTTATCGTCCAATGTCGCATTGATCTTTGCAATCGTCTCCTTCACTTTCTCCGGATTGATCTCGTCATACTCGGGCGGTGTGGTGTCTTTGAGTTCTTCAGAAGCAGTACTTTGCGCATAACCCCATAGTTCATCCAGTTGGCTTTCACCTTATCTTTATTCACTTTGATGCTTTTGCCCCACACAAAAGTATAACGATTCGCTGCCGATTCTATCTTAGTGCCGTCGGTAAACACCGCCTTTTTAAGAGATACGATGCCTTCCTGCTGTAATAATAAGACGACCTGTGAGAAGATCAGCTTTAAACTCCTGACAGCTTCTCGCTGCGAAAACGGTTGATGGTATTATGGTCGGGCTTTTTCATCCCCAAAAGCCACATGAAGTGCACGTTCTGAGCTGCCTGCTCTTCCAGTTTACGCGAGGAATTGGTATTGGTCAGATAACCATATACTAAGAGCTTCAGCATCAGTCGCGGATGAAAACTCGATGCCCCACCGCCTTTATACTTGCGATTAAGTGGTTTGACATCTACCATATCAACTACCTGTTTAACAATCCGGACCGGATGACCTGCCGGTACCAATTCTTCCAGTTTATAAGGTAAAAAAGTTAACTTGCCTGGATCATACTCCTTAAAGACTACTTTGCCTCCCATGCCTTTAAGTTACTAAAAATACCCCTGAAATAAAAGAGGCCGTCTCAAAAAATTTAGACAGCCTCTTTTTAACTTAGGCGCTCATTTAGAATGTAATTACCTGGAAAATGAATACGTGTATCAAAGCTGTTGTTAGTTCAAACTGTCATTATTGATTTGGACCAATCATTAAGTTTGGCACTTTGCTGGTGTAGGTTGTTTATCTTCTTGTATAAGAACCTGTATCATGACAGCAGTGAATGGCAGAGTAATGGTTACATCACCCTAAATAAAACAAACTTTTAATTGCAAAACATTCATTATATTTGGATAACAAAGTTCATTGACTATTACTTATACGCGTAAACAGGCTTCGAATGCCACCAAACAAAAGCACATTATATGTACCCTATTCGGTGCCCGTTCCTGCTTGTTTTCGATATAACGTACTGAATATTATAGATTTAAGCGGCCGGATAATCATCCCGCCATCCCGACTTAGGAAACTATTTGAAAGAGCATATTTGAGAGGCGGTTTTGCCTGGCGGATATGCTCTTTTGAGTTTCTATCTTTATCAAAGATCGTGGGTTTAGAAATATAAGGAAGTAAACAATGTCAAAAAGCAAATTACTAAGAATGGACAACGTCCTCATCGTTGTCGACGACCTCGAAGCTGCTAAAGCTTTCTTTCTCGAACTCGGGTTTGAGCTGGAAGGCGAAACAACCGTCGCGGGCCCATCCGTAGATAGTCTCATTAACCTCCAGAACGTCCGTGCCACCCTCGCGCTGATGCGCACTCCGGACGGTCACGGGCGGATCGAGCTGGATAAGTTCCACACGCCCGAAGCCATCAGAACCGGCCCGGAGAAGCTTCCGGTGAACGAACTCGGGATCCGCCGCATTATGCTTGCCGTCGATGACCTCGATGAGGTAGTTACCCAACTGCTTGCTCAGGGTGCCGAACTTGTTGGCGAGGTGGTGCAATACGGGGATACGTATAGGCTGGCCTATATACGCGGTCCTGAAGGTATCATCGTGGGTTTAAGTGAGCAGCTCAGGTAATAAAAGTCATTTGTTGAGCGTATCTGATCTGAGAAAGTGCAATACCAAACGCTCCCATTCCTCTCTCAAGGATAGATTTGGCCGGCTTTGCCGTGCTTTGCCATACCAGTAATCGGCATTCCCGAGATCCCCTTCTTTACGGTGCAGGTAAGCATGTACCCAGGCCGACGCCTGATCCTGTAAATGATCGACCTGTGCATGTGCCTGATGCCAATCGCCTTTGCCGTCATACCAAAGGCTTTTTAATTGCGCAGAGAACCCGCTAATGGGTGCTTCTAAATTCAATGACGCTTCAAAGTCTGTTAAGGATTTCATCCGATATTGATTTTTCTATAAAAATAAGTGTTAAAATGCAGTATAATTTTCGCTCACCTAATATCCCTGGTCAAGGTTTAGCGTAACGTAACTTCGAACTAAAATAAGCTTAAGCCATTTAGGTCAGAGCCACACCACCGCTAAACCTTGGCAGGTTAAGCGCCAAGGCACCAACGGCAAAACATTCGTCGACACATTTACGCCAATGGTCGATTCTGTTTTGATATTGATATCTAAAAGTTTTCATTTGTTAAACATGCCGCAACCTAATCACATCATGGCAGATGACATGTATAGTTATACCAATCTATAAAAACCTATAAAATGCGAATATCAAATATCAGGCATTCGCGGCCATGAAGCACAAATCAGTATGAAGCCAACAGAATATGATATATTATTAGCCGGAGAGCGACGGATCATTGAAGCTATTCAACAGCTGGAAACAGAGTATAATTCGCATTTAGATGCGATGAAAGCAGAACTTGAAAGGGTTCGGGAAGCATTGACAAAATGCAGCATGTCTGTAGTCCATGTGAGCGATACGATAGATGGAAAACCCAACTCAAATAAGTAACTACCTTAATTTCCTAACTCAAAACTCTTTAATAACTCCGCCTTTACCTTACCCATATCCCCCGCCAAAATCTCGTAAACAGCATCATACTGGCTGCACAAATCAAAAATGCCAAGGCTGTACTGACCAAAATATCTTTCCCTGTCTTCCTCATTATCAGCGCTTCTTATTTTATCGGCTATATCTAAAACCTTAAGGTACAACTCATGCGATTTATTATTTGCTGCGATAAGTTCATCGTATGCCAGCGAAACGCTAAAGTAAAGACCAATCAGGTTGTGCCTCCAGTTATCCACATTCATTTTCTTGAGCTGGGCATCGGCTTCCTTTAAACTTTCGGTCATTGATCTGTAGCTGGCTTCGCTGTGAGGGATGTTCCTGCCTTTCCACAGCTGAACGCTTTTCTTCAGGATGGACATGGTTTCGCCGGTAACATAGTAATAGCTCTCGGCTATTTCAACCTGCTTACTCCGGTACCGTTTTTTAAGATCTATATCGGCCTTTCGCTTATCGCCCAAATAGGCGAACAAGCCGGTTAACGCCTGGGATATCAAAGCGCCGGCAAGTCCTGAAAATGCACTTACAATTAATGTTGTATGCTCTGCCGCCATATGTTATGCATTAAATTAGCCCATGCATAACAATTAATGTCACAAAAGGTTACTTAAAAACACACAGACAAACAGGTGCAAAAGAAAAACTCAAACCCTTAAAGCGCCTCTAAATCCCCTGGCGGCATAATATGATTCGGCACCGTTGTGGTAAATGAAGATAGTACCATAGCGAAAATCGGCAAAAATGGCGCCGCCAAGCTTCCTGATACCGGCAGGGGTTTTTATCCAGCTTGAGGTTTTGGTATCAAACGTTCCAAGCTTTTGCAATTCGCGGTATTGTTCTTCATTTAAAAGTTCAATACCCATATCATGTGCCATTTCAACAGCACTGTTTCCGGGCTTATGTTCTTTCCTGGCTTCCAGTGCTTCATGATCGTAGCAAACACTTCTGCGGCCTTTGGGGCTTTCTGCAGCACAGTCGAAAAAAATATATTCGCCGGTATTTTTATCGTAAGCAACAACATCGGGTTCTCCGCCGGTTATTTCCATTTCATTGAGCGGCCATAGCTTTTCGGTATTAGCTTCCAGTTTTGCCTGTACCCCGGCCCATTCAATACCGATGTGGCGGTTCATGTTTTTCTCAAAACGTAATTTCAATATACCGAGGAGTTCTTTCTGTTGTTCTGTTGATAGCTTCATATTATTGCAGATTATTGTTTATTGGTTTTTAGGTAATTTTTCAATTCCCCTCTTGAGAGGGGCGCGTAGGACAGCGCGGTGGCAGGGGTGTGTTTATGCGATTGCCTTTTCAAAGCAGAAACACACCCCTACACCCCTCTCAAGAGCAGGGCTGTTGCATTCTAAATATTATAAGTTAACTTGAGGTCAAAAAAGTTAGGATGGATAAGAGCATATTAGCGTATTTATCAGAGTTACCGGATATAAGGCGAAAGGCAGGCCAGCGCCATGACCAGACTTTCATTCTGTTGCTTGTGTTAATGAGTACAATGAGCGGTTATCATGGCTATCGTTCGATGGGTGATTTTATAAAGCGGAATGAAGTCGATCTTTTGGCCTTCTTTCAGCCTAATAAAGCCCGCCTTCCAAGCTTTTATACTATAAGACGTGTAATACAAGATTTAGACTTTAACAGCTTAAATGAGAGTTTCCATAAATGGGCCAGTCAGCATATTGATTTGTCTAAAAATGAATGGCTACATATAGATGGTAAGGCAATGAAAGGGACGATGAGCGATTATTCTCTTGACAAACAACGATTTGTAAGCCTGGTAAGCTTGTATAGTAGCAGGAGTAATCAAGTCGTTGGCCATGGTTTAGTTGACAACTCAAAACAAAGTGAAATCTCTGTAGTTCAGCAGCTTATTTCCAGTTTAGGATTACAGGGGGTAACGTTTACACTTGACGCATTACATTGTCAAAAAAAACGGTAGAGGCTATTATTGATACAGATAACAATTATATAATAGGTGTGAAGAAGAATCAAAAGAACCTTTACAAAAAGATCGAAACCATTACATCGGACGAGGCAATGGTTTGTAGTAAGTTTGTTGAGTTGTTGAAAAACAAAGGGCGAATAGAACGTAGAACAGTTTGGGTGTACCCGGGAACAGAGGAAATCAGTAACACATGGGCTGGGGTAAGCCAACTTATTAAAGTGCATCGCTGGGTAAAAGAAAAAGGACGTATCCGGGAAGAATACGCCTTTTTCATCAGTAGCTTAATCGGTAATGCGCAAATATTCTGCCATGGTATTAAAAGCCATTGGAGTATAGAAAACAGTCTTCATTGGGTAAAGGACGTGACATTTAACGAAGACGCTTCACGAATTAGAACATCCAATGCGCCTGAAAATACTTCTGTGTTCAGAAACATAGTTATTAATGTATTTAGAATAAATGATTACCCAAACCTCGCACAAGCGCAAAGGCTTGTTTGCAACGATATCAACAGGTTGAAACAACTATTAAATTAGAATGCAACAGCCCTGCTCTCAAGAGGGGAATCGCACAGGCCTCCGCTTTTTCTTCTTCAAAACGGGCTGTATTACTAATCATTCAAACCCTTTCCGTTAAGAATCTGCGGCATCCATTTTTCAACTCTTGCCTCGCGGGTTGAGGCTTGTTTGGGTTGGGAAAAATGAAGGAGATATGCTTTTTGCCGCCCCGGCGTTAATGCTTCAAACGCGGTTTTCAGGGCGGGTATCGTATCTAACTTGTGCTGAAACTCCCGGGCAACGGTAAATTCTTCGGTCTTTTTTAAATTTACTTTTAAGCCGGCTTTTTCTATTTCAACAGCTTCATAAATATAGGCTTTCAAGATATTCCTTTGTTCGGTTATCTCATCCATATGGGTGAACCTAACCTGTCGGGCAGCCTGCACATTTTCTGTTTGCTGGATCAGGATCTGGTGCGTATCACTTAACAATGCGCCTTTGAAAAACAAAAGCGCACAGTATTCCTTAAATACATGGATTAAAACAATGTTACTTTCCCTAAAGGTGTAACAGGGACAGCCCCACTTCAATTCTTCGGTCAAGCCGCAATCAAGAACAACAGATCTCAACTGCTCTATTTCTTCCTGCCACTTTTCAGCTTTATTAAAATAAAAATCAACCCTGGGGTTCATATCGTTCATTTATTGGTTTCCCGAAGTTACTTTTCTTTCGGCAGGCCTGAAATACCATGATATTACAGTAAGTACCAGTAATAGCAGCGCGGGAAATATCTCAGTCAAAGCACTGCCCGCTGCAATATGCGAAAAAATAGCACCCGACATAGCAAAGAAAAAGCCCGCATAAGCCCATTCCTTTACCACCGGAAATTTAGGGATCAGCACTGCAATAACGCCCAAAACTTTCCAAACACCCAATATCGTCAGGAAATAACCGGGATAGCCCAAATGAGCAACGCTATCGGCCCCCCCTGCCCCTGATTTCGCTTTCAATAACTGTACCATTCCGGTCGAAAGCATCCCCAAAGCAAGCCAGATGGTAGCAATCCAATAGATAATTTTATTCCGCTTCATGATATACCTTTATTTCAATTTGTTTAATACTTCCTGCAGGCGGTTATGTGCCATGTTTATACCGTAGGCAAAAGGCAACTTCAGCATCCGGTCCCTCAGTTCGGGCGTCCGGTAAACCACATGCATATTGAGCTTGCTGGTATCATCGGTTAGTTTTTCAAATTCCAGGAACTCCAGCTGCACATCAAAAGGTGCATTATCCATTTCAAACGTGCGGGTGATCTTTTGCCCGGGGATAAACTCATGAATAGTTCCATTGGCTTTGAATACCACATTTCCCTGCGGATCTTTTGTTTCAAATTGCCAGCTGCCGTGCTTTTTATTTTCAAGCTTCAGCACTTTTGTCCCCATCCATTGTTCAACAATTTCGGGCTCCATATAGGCTTTAAAAAGCAGTTCGACCGGTAAGTCAAATGCTCTTGTAATAGTTAAATCCTGTTTACCGTTTTCGGCATCAATTTTTGTTTTTTGTTCCATGTTATTTGCCTTTATAGTTTTTCATTATGGTTTCTAATTTGTTGAACCTGTCTTCCCACATTGCGCGGAATGGTTCAATGAAGTCGGCCACATCTTTCATTTTTTCTGCATTAATATGATAATAGATTTCCCTGCCGTTTTGCTCCTGTTTAAGCAGCTCGCACTCGGTAAGTATTTGCAGGTGTTTGGAAACGGTAGGCCTGGCAGTGTCAAAATTTGAAGCTATTACCCCGGCCGTCATGGCTTGCGTGGCAACCAGCAAAAGGATGGCCCTTCGGGTTGGGTCGGCTATGGCTTGAAATACATCTCGTCTTAAATTCATCGTGTAGCTATTTGACTACAAATATAAATGTAGTCATTTAACTACGCAAGTTTTTCGTTTTATTTTTTTACCGGGGCCTTAATCGGATGGTCTTGATTATCAAGCCGGAATATCTGTCAAAAACACATTAATTTATTTTTTGAATGTAATAAAACGTGCCCATGCTTATTTTGTAATACATTCTTAATACGCCTTCGCTTAAAAAAGTGTAATTTTAGGTCTTCTTAGCAAGGTTATACTACTGGTAACAGTAAACTATAATAATTTAATGGGTATGAACGCCATTCACAATAAAGATATTGGGACCAAACAAAAAGCGCTGGCCATTAATCTTAACCCCGAAATTTATGGCTCATTTGCCGAAATAGGTGCAGGACAGGACGTAGCAGCAAACTTTTTTAAAGCCGGGGCATCATCCGGTACCATAGCCAAAACCATGTCGGCCTATGACATGCTTTTTTCAGATGCCATTTATGGGGTACAGCAAACCCGCCGTTATGTAAGCGAACCGCGACTGATGGCCATGCTTGGTCATGAATATGGCCTGATCATTGAGCGGCTTGGTGCGCAGCGTGGTGATACCTCAACTTTTTTTGCTTTTGCAGATACCATATCGGCCCTCAACTACAATAAAACCAACGAGGGCCACGGCTGGATGGGCGTACGCTTTCAATTAGAGCCGAACGGGCAGTACAACGATGTAGTGATCCACGTTAAGTTGCTGGACAACGATAACAACCTGCAGCAACAGGCCGTAGGGATATTGGGTGTAAACCTGATGTACGCCTGCTTTTATTATAATGAGATTCCACCGGTTTTCCTGCTTTCGCTGATGGATAACCTCTCGCGCGACAGGATCCAGATAGACATGATCCGCTTTGAAGGGCCAAACTTTACCAAGGTAGATAACAGGCTGATGAGCCTTCACCTGGTAAAATACGGATTTTCGGATGCAGCGCTGTTCGGGCCCGACGGTAAAAACCTGCAGCCATCTGAGGTTTTATACAAAAAGCATATCGTAATGGTACGCGGCCGTTTCCGTCCGGTTATCAATGTACATATGGACATGCTGAACACCGGTGTTAAGCAGTTTTTGCAGGAATCGGATGTTGATAAGGACAATGTTGTTGTTGTTACCGAACTTACCCTCCAGGCCCTTAAAGAACGTAACGCCGATATCAATGCCGATATCGACGAGAAGGACTTTCTCGACCGTGTAGATATCCTTGGCTCATTAGGCCAAACGGTAATGATCTCCAACTTTCACGAGTATTATAAACTGGTAGCCTATCTTTCAAAGATCACCAAGCTTAAAATGGGCGTGGTGCTTGGCTTCCCTAACCTGGAGTACATCTTCTCTGAAGAGCATTATAAAGATTTGCCGGGCGGCATTTTGGAGTCGTTCGCTACGCTGTTTAGCCGTAAGGTAAAACTGTTTATTTACCCTACCCTGCGCGATGGCGTGATCTGGAATTGCCTGCGTTTTTACCTGCCGCCGCACCTGATAGACTTGTACCGCTACCTGATAGCCAACAATAAGATAGAAGATATCAGGCATTATAACGAAAACAACCTCAACGTTGAAACAGATAATGTGCTGCAACTGATAAAAATGGGCGCCGACGGCTGGGAAGAGTTTGTACCACCCGAAGTTGCAACCATAATTAAAGAGCGCCGCCTGTTTGGCTACGCAACCGGGCTTGAACCCGTAAAAACACTCGAGGTGCCCCCGCAAGATGGCGATCGAACTGAAATTGATATTGCTTAAAATTATAAAAGCGGCGCTATGATAAACATAACGCCGTTTTTGTTTTCATACAGCTAAGCGATGCCGTCCTGGATGAGTCGACTACCATAGTTATCATGACATATAAGCTTTTATATTTAAAAGCAAATACGTATCTTTATTTTAAACACACGTGCAATGACAACAAAATTAACGCTTACAGTAGAGGCTGAAGTCATTAAAAAAGCAAAGTCGTACGCCAGACAAACAGGAAGAAGCCTCTCCGAATTAATTGAAACGTATTTGGAAACACTTACCGACGAACATCAGGAACCGCAACAGATATCCCCTAAGCTAAAGAAACTGGCTGGAGCGGTTAAGCTCCCGGCTGACTTTGACGAGAGAAAAGAACTAAGTGCCTATTTTGAAAGCAAACATTTATGAAACAGGTATTTGTTGATACCAATATCCTAATTGATCTTCTTGCGGACAGGCCACCATTTAGTAAGTTTGCTATAGAAATCTTTGATTTGGCAGAAAAGAAGCAGATCAGGCTCTTTACCTCATCTCACTCCTATGCAACTACACATTATTTGTTAAAAAAACATATTGGAGAAAAAGAATTAAGGGAACTCCTCCATTCTTTATTAGATTTTATTGAGCTGATCTCCATTGATAGTGCTATTATTAAAAAAAGCCTGTTATCTCAACATAAAGACTTTGAAGATGCTATTCAAATATTTGCAGCAAACTCGGTAGCTGATATTGATTTTATCGTAACCCGAAACTTAAAAGATTTCAAGAATGCCGGTATAACTGTTTTACCGCCCGATCAGGTGATTCAGTTGTTATGATCCTGGTGCTTAATCCATTTTAGCGTTCGCGAAATGGATTAGGGTAAAACCGAGGGTTTTTGCCCTAAAATATATTTAATTCTTTCTGCCTGTCCCACGGTATCAGTTTTAGCCACCAGCCCTTTCCCATTGAGTTGCTCATAATTAACAGCAACGCCATTACCGGATGATGCTGTTTTAAGCACCTCAACCGATTCAACATCCGACGGGATTTTCGCGCCAAACCAATGATCGTCTTCCTGTTGCTTCCAGGTTACCAATGTAAATACTTCATTGGCGCCAACTGTTTTGTTTCCATCAATTGCCGATTTCAAAGCCAGGTCATTACCATAAAGTGTTGAGGCCGTTCCTTTGGTTTTGTTAACAAATGAGGTAATTACCTTGAGCCCGTCCAGGTTATATTTAGGGGATGATGGCAGCGCGGCTTTCGTGTTGTATAACTCAACCGGCTTATTATCGGAGCAAGCTGCCAATATTAATATACAGGCTGCTATTAAACTATGTAATGCTTTCATGGGTTAGTGTTTAATGGGCTGGGTAAATACAAAATCTTCGGCAGCCATAGGCTTGTGGCAATTCATACATTCTGTGGTAAACATCACATTGGCCCCGCCATATGGAACCATTTTCGGTGTCTTGAACCTCGCCCAGCCCCAGCCATAGGTTGACGCATATTTTTTATCGTCTTTAATCATGTATTCAACCTGTTTAAATTCGCCGGTATGGGTGGTTCCGTCCTTATCCTGGAGTTGCGCCCAGGCTACTTTGGCAAATATGGCGCCGTTTGGCCAGGGGTGGATCTTGTTTTCTTTGATCGCTTTCACTGCAATATCATTACCGAAGATTACGCGCAGGGTATTATTATCAAAGCGCTCGGTTGTACTGATGGGCTGCCAGTTTTTATAATCGGGGATGTAAGAGATGCCGTTAGCTGCTGTTGGCAATTTACTTACTGCTGTTTTGTTTTTTTGCCAGCCTTCATATTGTTTGTTTGCAGCATTGATTGTTGCGGTATCAGCGGGTTTGCTATGTACCATACCTGCAAGATAGTTCTTCAAAACAGCAAGATCGTCTGCTGATACTTTTGCCCCGGCATGAACTGCTGTATAACCCGGCAAAGGCATTGCCCCGGCTATTATTTGATTTACCGATTCCCAGAGTTTGCCTTTCTGATCGGCCGGGGCAAGTTTGTTCCATTCGGAAAAATTAAGATCGGCCCTGCCCTGTTTGATATGAGATGCTACCCCCCAGTAAACCGGAACAATTTTATCGTACCACCTCAAATTGGTGTTGTTAGAATGGCAATCATAACAGGCACGTTGAATAATGGCCTTAACATCGGCCGGGGCTTCCAGGTCGCCTGTTACCGGCGGATTGGAAATATCCGGTCGCACAAACTGGATACTCAAAAAACCGGCAAATAAGATCAGGATGATAAGGAATGCTTTTCGTTGATACAAGGGTTTTCTGTTGGTTTTCATAGCCATTCGGTTTGCAATACAAAGAAAACTACAATCCCCGATAATAAACATTATAATTAGTTGGGCGAGGGCTAACAATCGTTAAATAAGGAAAAAAGGAAGTTGAGACTACAAAACATGCCGTTTTGTGCTATTCCCTTTTTGATAGGAATCACGATGTTTTTAAGAATTATTAAAACAGTAGTTTTGCAGCCATGAAGCTGTACATAAAAAACATGGTTTGCAGCCGCTGCAAAATAATGGTAAAAACCGAGCTGGAAAAAGCCGGGTTACAGCCTGTTTCCGTTGATCTTGGCGAGGTGGAGGTTAAAGAAGACCCCACTCCGGCCCAGCTTAAACAATTGGAAACATCGTTAAATGCCCTTGGTTTTGAACTCATTGACAATCAAAAGAGCCGTATTATTGAACAGATCAAAACCCTCATCATTGAGCATGTTCATTATACCGAAGCGCAATCACCCTTAAAGCTTTCGGCGCTGCTTACTTCAAAGCTTAATTACGATTATGGGTACCTGAGCAACCTGTTTTCGGCTGTGGAAGGCTCAACCATCGAAAAATACTACATAGCCCAGCGAATTGAAAAAGTGAAGGAGCTGCTGGTTTATAATGAACTCAGTCTTTCCGAAATTGCTTTTCAATTAAGCTATAGCAGTGTTGCCCATCTATCCAGCCAGTTTAAACAGGTAACGGGGATGACCCCCTCTGCCTTTAAGGCATTGCAGGGCAGTAAACGCACGAACCTGGAAGATATTTAATACACTAATTATTCGAATTAAGGCGAATTACACGAATAATGTAGCTCCTAAAAATTCGTGCAATTCGATCAAATTGTGGCCGGCTTGCCGAGCATTCGTGTCAAACTGTAAATCTTATAAATCATAACCATAATACTGTAACAGCTCCCCTGCCTGCTCATGGTAATTTTGTATCAGCAAATAAAAATTATCATGACACACACATATAACATCTCCGGCATGACCTGTACCGGCTGCCTGGCTAAAGTGCAAGGCTTATTACAACAGGTTCCCAACGTTGAAAAAATTGATATTTCATTGGCAGAAGGCACTGCCGATATTACCATGAAAAAACATGTATCAACAGCCGATCTTCAGCAAGCCCTTGCCGCTTATCCCAAATATCAGCTTAGCGAAGCAGAGGTACATCATCACAGCATGAATGTAGTTGATGATACAGAAAACCGCACATGGGTGCAAACCTACAAACCCATCCTGCTGATATTCGGCTATCTGCTGGCGGCTTCATTCATTGCGGGCTATACTGCTGCTTTTAACGTTATGACCATGATGCGGATTTTTATGAGCGGATTTTTCCTGGTGTTCTCCTTTTTTAAACTGCTGGATATTGCCGGCTTTGCCGATAGTTACAGTATGTATGATGTGGTAGCCAAACGCTGGCGCGGATGGGGCTACGTTTATGTTTTTGTTGAACTGGGTTTAGGCCTTGCCTTTGCGCTTAATATTGCACCATTTATAATTAACGTTATAATGGTTGTGGTAATGACTATAAGCCTGATCGGGGTAATGCAAAGTGTTTTCAACAAAAGGAAGATCCGTTGCGCTTGTCTTGGCGCGGTGTTTAACCTGCCCATGAGCACGGTTACCATTATTGAAGATGGATTAATGATTGTGATGGGGATTGTGATGTTGGGATTGATGTAAGGCTTCCGGCAAATGTCGATAGACAGAGCAAAAACGGGCTGAAAGGAGGTGCGAAAGAGAAATCTTCTACATCCAATTCTACAACCATACCTGTAAAAGCAGGGTGTAGAAGATTTCTCCTCCCCCTACTATTCCTTACGCTGTTCGTCGAAATGACATTAATTATATTTTGCTTACATCCTAAACCGCAAAGCAACCGAGCGTCCCAATGCCTGTGCAAATTCGGGGTCAATTACCGGGCCTTCGCCTTTTTGTACCCATACACGGCGTGCGTCTTTTTGAAGGATTATTTTCTCGCCGTTTAACAGGATCTCAAGTTCGCTGGTGGTTGGGGTAATTGGCGAGGTATTAATTTGATACACGTGATCGGTATCGTTAAAAGTTATTCTTAGTGGCAATCCCATCTTTATCTTCTCTACGGTAAACATACGTATCCCATGTTACAAAAGCAACAACAGGTGGCAGGCAATGCCAATTTCTACTTTAACAGGCTAATTTACAGATCATTATTTTGCATACTTAATCAGGCCGCCAGCTGTAACTGAACCTTACGGATAAGGTTGTTCATGCCAAATGGCTTGTGCAAAACATCGTCCGGCGCTCCTTTTTGTGGTTCCAGTGCTTCGGTTTCTTCATTTTCGGAGCAAACAATTACACGAAGATTTTTAGTGGCCCTGTTCAATTTAATGAGCCGGCACAGCTCACGCCCATCCATGCTTTTATTAACAATATCCAGGATCACCAGGTCGGGGTGGCATGCTTTTATAGTCCTGAAAATTTCATGGATATGGGTTGACGAGGCTACTTCGTACCCTTTGCCGAGTAAGATGTAGGTCATTACCTCTATCATCAGCTCGTTATCATCAACTATCAAAATCCGCTTTGCCATAAACCATGTCCTGCTTTCTGTACTATTGTTTATGCAAAGTGCATGCCACTGATTAACTTACAGTTAAGTCTCTATGGCCTGAGCCGAAACAGTGTCCTGATATAGCTCTCTTTTGTAATGATATTTAACAATTATAGCCTCAATGGTTAAACACAATAAATCTGTTTTATTACATTTGGCCTATAGGAAATAGATTTAGCGAGCGAAAATGGACAATATCAATATCAAAAAACTGGCAAAGGAACTCAATATCTCCACATCAACCATATCGAGGGCTTTTAATGGAAACACTGATATTAATAAAGATACCAAAGAGCGGATTTTAGCCTACGCCAAGCAACATAACTATTTGCCCAACCATTATGCCAGCAACCTCCGCGATAAAAAGACCAAAACCCTGGCTGTTATTGTTCCCGAAATAGCTAACGATTTTTTTTCGCAGGCTATCAATGGCATTGAAGAGGTTGCCCGTAAAAAAGGGTTCTACATTTTACTTTACCGTACCGACGACGTTTTTGAAAAGGAAGTATCGTTTGTGAATTATCTCAACAATGGCAAGGCTGATGGCATCATCATGTCGGTATCCGGCGAAGCCAGTGACCACAATTATCTGCGCCAGCTGGAAAAAAAGCATGTGCCTGTTGTTTTTTTCGACCGCGTTTATGAGGATATTGAGGCAGCCAAAGTAACTACTAACGACTATGACAGCAGCTTTGCAGCAACCGAACATCTTATTAAAACCGGCTGCAAAAAAGTAGCTTACCTGGTGGTTAACAAAAGTATTTCGATAGGTAAAGTGCGGATGCAGGGTTATATGGATGCGCTGGCCAAACATAAGGTAACCTTTGATGATACCCTTGTTATTGATTGCAGTAACGATGAAAAGGAAAATTATAAGATCCTGAAAAAGGCCTTGCAGGAAATTAAGCCCGATGGCATTTTTAGTTCGGTTGAACGCCTGGCTTTTGCTACTTACTATGTTTGTAATGATCTCGGCATTTCGATACCCAACGATCTGAAGGTGATTAGCTTTTCAAGTCTCAGGGTAGCCCCACTCCTTTCTCCCCCCCTTTCAACCATAACACAACCAGCTTACGAAATGGGCGTAAAGGCAGCAACTTTATTATTCGATGTGCTCGAAAACAACGGCTCGGCTCCTAAAAAGCAACATGTATTAAAATCAAAATTGTTTATCAGGAAGTCGTCGGCTGGTGAGTAGTGAATAGTTGATTTGGTGAGTGGTTGATTTTCTGTATACCAATAACTACTCACCAAATCAACCATTCACTTAATCAACCTAAAACTTAAGCCTCAATAAAAAGCTCACTTTGCGGTCTGCGCACTTTTATCATTTTGCTGTAAGCATCGTCTTCGGCACGGAAACCTACCGCGGCAATTACGGTGGTAGTTAATCCTTTTTCTTTCAAGCCCAGGATCTCGTCAAATTTAGCTGCGTCAAAACCTTCCATTGGACCCGCGTCTACCCCAATCTCAGCAGCTTCAGCCAATAAAACGCCCAAAGCAATATATGCCTGTTTGTGCGACCATTCAACTTTTTGCTCATCTGTACGGCTGGCCAGGGTACCTAATACCATTTGCTCATAACCGGCAAGGTTTTCACGGGCAATACTGCGGGTTGAAGCAACAAGGTCAATGAATTTTTTACCAAAATCCTCATCAAGATTGGTCAATGAAGCAAATACAAACAAAGCCGATGAATCGGTGATCTGCGCCTGGTCGTACCCAACCGCACGTAATTTTTTCCTTGTCTCTGCATCCTGTACAACAATCACTTTATACGATTGCAGGCCTAATGATGATGGTGCTAACTGGATGGCTGTTTTTAATGCCTCTAATTGTTCGGCGCTTATTTTTTTGCTGGGATCGAATTTCTTAACGGCCGATCTCCATTGTAATTTCTCTACTAATGACATGATTATTTCAATTGTTGAAACAAATATAAATGTTTAAACATGTATGTTTAGCCATGCAATTGTAAACAGATAATTATTCCGGTTAAAATGGAAATGAATATTTTGTCTTCGGGGTATCGTTACATACACACGTGGGGAATTTTGCCTGACTTTATGCTCCTGTTAGGCATTCATGTCAATCACTAATTTACTCCACCCTTTATTTCCCGCGTTTTTGATCTCTTTTTTTCGCTGCTCCATTACTTTTTTAATGCGCGAGCTGTAAGCCCAGCAGGTGCTTTGACGGATAGAAAGAATTTCGGAAAGTTTATGTGATGAGATCTTGCCCTTGGTCGAATACATCAGGAAGATCATATAAAAAGCTTTGTTGATGGGGATCCGGGTATTTTGCAATATCGTATAAGCTATCACCGACTCCTCATACCCACATTTTGAACACCGGCGGCTGTAAGGGAGGTGCCCGCTGCCATAATGGGTATTGGCACATTTGCGGCAGGCATAGCCATGTTCCCATTTCAGGTCGGACAGGAATTTGAAACAGGTTTCCCTGTCGGGATAAATACGGCTAAACTCTTCAAAGTCAACTTCGGTAAGCATCACCCTATCGTGGGTAACCTTTTCAATATCATTATGCAGGATGATGTTATCTTTTTCGAGCAGCACATTCATGCGCGAGATCTCTTCGGCCTGTTGCTGCAAAAGTTCATTAACCGATTTAAGCTCCTCGTTTTGCTCGGCTATCATCGACGATTTTTCAACCAGCTCGCGGGTGCGTTCCTGTACCTGGGCTTCAAGGCTGCGGTTCAGGGTATCTTTCAGTTCTTCGTTTTGTTTCATCTGGGCTATAATATCCTGCTGGGCAATATCCTTTTCTTTTTTCAGGATGCGTACCTTATCGCCTATAGCAAAAGAGATGAACAGCATCTCCATAATAAAACAAACACTCAGGCTGTAATAATCAAACTCGGTAACGGGCAGCCACCAGATATTTAGTGCTATGCAGCTTTTAATCACAAAGCCGGTAAGTAAAAACGTATATCCGATAACAAAGAACCGTGCCGGCTTATACCCTTTTATCAATACATAGCACCCCGCATAAAAAGAAATGCACAGCGGCAAAAACTCGATGATCTTGTAATTAAACCAGGCCATATTAATGGTAAGGCAGGCCAGGAAATAAATGCACCTGAAAATGATCACCCCTTTGATCACTTTATTTAAGCGCGGGGCATTAACTTTTAAATTGAGCAGGCTTTGTGCAAAAAGGATGGCAAAAATACTGGCCGAGAACAGGGCGATACCATAGGCATAATTGTTCCAGCCGGGATAGTTAGGCCAGATATACTGGTAAGCTATACCATCGGCACACATTTCATAAAGGCCGATACTAAGGTTATAAATGATGTAATACAGGTATTGCACCTGGCGCATGGCTATGAACATCATGAAATTGTACAGCCCAAAAACCAGGATCATCCCATAAAAAACACCAAAGAAAAAATATTCATCAAGCGCATAACCAATAAAGCGGCTTACGGTGCGCAATACCATGATCACATTAACCGAATGCCCCGAACGGATGCGGATATAATAAACATCATCGGGTCCCTGATTGCTGTTGATATTAAAGCTAAAGTTTTTGTGTTTGTAAAAGCGCGCAGCAAAAGGGCGGCGGCTGCCAAGCGATATTGCCCGGTAAGTACGTTTAAGGGGTGAATAAACGGTAATGCTGTCAATAGTTTGATCAAAAAACTCCAGGATCCAGTTGTTGGTGGTGGCATTGGCCTTGCCAATTTTTATGCGGTACCAATAAGCCGAATTGTTATGACGGGTAACCGGGGTAGGTTCCTGGTTAGCCGCGAATTTGCCTGCTAAATAAGCCGCCTGAACACCGTCGAGGCCAATTTTCCCGGTTGTATCCTCAAAATAAACTATTTGCTTATACTCAAAAATGTGCTGGTTTACCTTGTCGTTTATTTGAACCGCAGTTTGCGCTATGCCTGTTGAAAAGCATAAGCAAAGCATCATAATACCGATAAAAGATCTCAGTAAAAGTTTAAACATAGGCTCGGGAAATGGATGTATTCCGCACCTGTAATGGTGGTTTCACTACAGGCGCGAAAGAAATGGTTGTTTGGTTAGCGTCAGGCCGGATACAATTATAATATTTTTATTTTTCTATTCCTATTAAAAGTACATTATACAGTTATTTAAAATGTTAATTTTTAGCTATTTGTTGTTAATATATAGGAATTACCATCCATGAGCAGCCACCGGGCCGCCTGGCAAAGCGTGTAAGGCGATTTTTTTATCCATTTTTAAATATTGCCGGCTAAAAACACCCATGCAATAGCGATAAATGGGGCGAACAAATTATTCTCATCAGGAGTACTTTTAAACCAGGGCATACAGGGATTGACAGCTTTATTAAATGGGGTTGTTTGATGGCTGAACATGACTAATATATGAACCGGGAATGGCTATAACAAGCGTATATTTGTAGTGTTGGTGGTATCAAAACATCGCTTTTTAAAAATAATGATGTGCTTCAATACCAAAACAAAACTGTTGCCCGCAAGCCAAAAACTATAAAACCTATGCAAAGCGAACATTACAATACCAGGCTAATAAAAAGCATATTCTTTTTATCAGCCCTGCTGTTTACAGCAAGTTTAACCGTCAATGCCCAGAATATCCGGGTTGCGGCCGCTGCCAACCTGCAGCCGGTAATGGAAGTTTTACAAAAAGATTTTAAGCAAAAAACAGGTATCACTATTGACGCCGTTATTGGTTCATCGGGCAAGCTGGTAGCGCAGATCAGCAATGGAGCTCCATTTGATGTGTTTTTATCGGCTGATATGGGCTTTCCGGAAACTTTGTTTAAAAATGGTTTCGCCAAGGAAAAGCCGGTAGTATACGCTTCCGGCAGCCTGATCATTTGCAGTACGCAAAACATAGGTTTTGAAAACTGGGAACGCCTGCTGCTGTCGGCCCGGGTAAAAAAAATAGCTGTAGCCAACCCTGCTATTGCGCCATACGGTAAAGCCGCAGAACAATCACTACAGGATAAAGGGGTTTTGGATGATGCCAAACCGAAGATCGTTTACGGCGAAAGCATATCGCAGGTAAATACTTACATTACCACAGGTGTGGCCGATATTGGTTTCACAACTCAATCGCTGGTAAAAGAATTAGGAGATAAAACACCGCTATTTTATAAGATCATCGACCCCAAAACTTACGACCCGATACTGCAGGGCATCGTGATCCTGAAACATGGTGCGGATAATCCTGCGGCCGGAAAGTTTTACCGGTACATTTTAAGCCCGGCAGCTAAAAGTATTTTTAGAGCCTATGGTTATAGGGTGCAATAATTTGTATTTTTATCGATGGACCTATCGCCCATATGGCTCACATTAAAATTAGCAGGTATTACTACGCTTTTGCTGCTGCTTGCCGGGCTGCCATTTGCGTGGTGGCTTTCAAGGGGAAGGTCGTTTTTTAAGATCATTATCGAGGCAATTATTACCATGCCTTTGGTGTTGCCGCCATCGGTACTCGGGTTTTATTTGCTACTGGCTTTTAGTCCGCAGCATGGTTTAGGGAAATGGCTGCATGATACTTTTGACGTACAACTGGTTTTTTCCTTTCCGGGATTGATCCTCGCCTCGGTAATTTATAGTATGCCATTTATGGTTGGGCCGGTAAAATCTGCTCTGCAACAGTTGCCGGGTTCATTAGCCGAAGCATCCTACACATTGGGTAAAACCGAATGGCAAACTTTCCGATATGTATTACTGCCCAATATCAAACCATCATTATTAACCGCCGCGGTTTTAACCTTTGCCCATACCCTGGGCGAGTTTGGCGTTGTGCTCATGATTGGCGGTAATATCCCCGGCGTTACAAGAGTGGCGTCCATCGCGGTGTACGATTCGGTAGAGAAGATGGACTATGCCTCGGCCAACAACTATTCGCTTATTTTATTTTCCATCACTTTTGTGTTGGTGATAGCTGTTTTTATGTTCAATAAATACCAGGCGAAAGGCCCTTTAGCATGATCAGCATCGATATTGAAGTAAAACTGAAAGCCTATCATGGCGGACAATTGCTGAAGATAAAACGGCTGTTTGTTTCCGGCAGTATTACCAAAATTTTAGGGCCTTCGGGATCCGGAAAAACTACACTGCTTAAAATGATAGCCGGTCTGTCATTGCCCCAAAAAGGGAAGATCACAGCGGACGGTGTTACCTGGTTTAATGATGAACAACAGATCAATTTATCGCCGCAAAAAAGACGCGTCGGCTTCGTATTTCAAAACTACGCCCTGTTCCCAAACATGACGGTGCAACAGCACCTGGAATATGCAACGAATGATGCTGACTGGATAAAACAGCTACTGCAGTTGGGACAATTGGATAACTTTACCACTCACAAACCCGATCACTTATCTGGCGGGCAACAACAGCGCCTGGCCATTTTAAGGGCGCTGGCCATCAAACCCAAGCTGCTTTTGATGGATGAGCCATTTTCTGCGCTGGACAGTAAGATGAAAACTTTACTGATGGAAGAACTTAAGCCGCTAATTAGGCAACTGGGTGCCACAACAATTATTGTAAGTCATAATTTGCAGGAGTTGGAAGCATTTGATGGAGAGGTGATGAATTTTGAGGAACTGCTTGGATATTAAAATTTTTCAGTTGTTGTGACCGGCCAAACATGCTTTCAGCTAAACCTTTTCTAAAAGCCATTTACTACACCCGGCCCTGTAACAATTTCTGTTACGTACTATCCAATACACAAAAAACCTTTATCTAAACCTCGTTTACTATGAAATCCAGTAAAAAAACACTTTTTATAGCAATTGGATTGCTTCTGATCATTGTCGTATTCAAGAATACAACGTTTAGTTATAATAAAACAGAATCAAGTTACAGCACTATAGCAAGCTGGCCGGAAGAGGTTAAAAAATATTCAACAAAAGATGGAAAAGGAAACCGCGGCGATCTATCTATAATTGTGTTACTTAAAAAGGATACTCTTTACAAAGAAATTAGTAAAACCAAGCCAATTGTCATCACTGTAAATTCGTTAGAAACTGGAGCCTTATGGGTGCCTCTTTATAAATCAATTGATTATACTGCCGTCGGAGCCCTAACTGATATCCGATCAAAAGTTCCGGTGCAGCTTACCACCATGGGCCATGTTTCTATGACCGGAAATTATTCGAGCAAACAAGCAAAGGCTATGATCAATAAAGATGTGGCCGAAAGTTTTGTAAAGGAAATAAAGAACCATTTTTATCCGGTTCAATAGCTAAGTAACAATGGCAGAATGTTCACAAAAAGCGAAATAATAAAATCTTAATTACTTACCACTCCTATCTCCGGCCGTTGTTGGTGTTGTCACCAACAACTTTACGCCCAGTAATAACGAACTTGTGAATGAGGCCACGTCATCATGTGTTTTTATCGGCATAAAAGAATATTAGGATTGTTGGTGACAACACCACAGGTGTTCGGGAGAAATAAAAAAGTGCGGGATTGTGCGATTCCCTCCCTTGGGAGCTACTGTGTGTACACATCTTTTAAATTCTATCAATAATTGAAAAAAATGTCATTTCGAACGAACCTGGTGGGAGAATTCGCGCGCAGGGGGTGAGGAGAAATCTTCTACGCCCTGCTTTTATAAGTATGATTGTAGAGCCTAATGTAGAAGATTTCTCTTTCGCCCCACTTCTTAGCCCACCCCTGCTCAATCGAAATGACATTTTCTTTTATTTAAAAGATGTGTACACACCGTAGCCTCTGGGAGGGTGTAAGGAGGGGTTTCGACGACAGACTTATCTGCTTTAATGACGCATAAACCCCTCCCTGCCATTACACAACTCTGCCGCACCCCTCCCCAAGGAGGGAATTAAAAATGTTCCGAACACCTATGGTGACAACACAAACAATGGCAGCGAAGCAACAACGATAGTGGTTCAGCCCAAACGATTAATAAAATCTTAATTACTTACTGCTCTTATCCCCGTCAGATATCGATTTGATGAGGCTACCCCATGCCAGCGGGTTTAACAATGGATTGGGAGTAAGGGAATGCGAATTAAGGATGCTGGTGTGCATAGCCTGCGCATTGGCCGATTGTATTTCCTGGGCATCGCGGGGTAAAGTATTGTACAGCGCTGAAAGGGTTGCCTTGCTGATGTTTTTGCGGGCAATCTCCAAATCGTCATCAGCAAGCTTTATAGCCAGGAAATCTTTTTTAAACTCATCGGTAGTGGCCCATGGAAACACGTGAAATGTAGGCAGGTTGATGATCTGCGCTTTCAGGGATACCTGGGTAGTATAACTTTCATTTGGCAAATTGGATGGGATAACCACAGTAACCGGGGCATAGCCAACACAGGTAAACCGCAAGGTATCACGCTCATGTACTACAAACGAAAAATACCCTTTGTAGTTTGATACGTTGATAATGTTATGTGCCGAAGTATTGGTAATGGTTACATAAGGGATAGTGATCTTTACGCTATCGGCATTATGTGTGATGCCTGTAAACTGCACAACGGGGCGGTCTTTGCTTTGTGCAAAAGCGCCCATTGAAACAAATAACAGCAGTAAACCAAATAAATATTTCATAAAACCATTAACTACTTAGCTCAACATATATTACGCTGCGAGGGCTAAAATAGTTTTTAAACTTCATCAAAAATAAGTCATATCCCCTAATTGAACCGGGGATTTAACATTACTTAACAACTACCTTAAATTTTCGGGAAGCACGGCATTAGGGTCATCAATGTCCGTTAGGTTTATGGCCTCAATAGCGGTAACTTCGGGCACAGCTTTTTTAATGGCCTGCTCAATACCGGCTTTAAGGGTCATGATGCTCATTGGGCATGATCCGCATGATCCCAATAGCTTTAATTTAACAACACCTTCAGGAGTTATCTCCTCAACAGAAACATTCCCCCCATCAGCCTCCAAATACGGACGGATAGTATCTAAAGCTGCTTCAACCTGATTTAATAAACTCATTTTTATTAATTTATAACGTTATGTAAAGTTATTAATTATTTACAATATTTTCTGCACTCAATGCTTTGGCATTTGATATGGCCACCTGCTGGGCAACACGCTCGGCCATCTTCACAAAAGCAGCAGTCATAGGGCCGTCTTCTTCAAGCACGGTTGGCTTGCCCGCATCGCCCGAATCACTGATGCCTTTAATCAACGGGATCTCGCCCAAAAACGGAACATCAAGCTGCGCCGCCAGTTTTTGGCCCCCTCCTTTACCAAATATGTAATACTTGTTTTCGGGCAGCTCGGCCGGTGTAAAGTACGACATGTTTTCAACCACGCCCAGTATAGGCACATTAATAGCAGGCATCATAAACATACCAATACCCTTCTTTGCATCGGCAAGCGCCACGTTTTGCGGCGTGGTAACAATTACAGCACCCGTTACCGGGAAGCTTTGCGTTACCGTGATGTGGATATCGCCGGTGCCCGGAGGCAGGTCGATCACCAGGTAATCCAGCTCGCCCCAGTCAGCATCATTGAACAGTTGTTTTACAGCGGTTGATACCATAGGCCCGCGCCATGGCACCGGCTGGTTAGGGTCGGTAAAGAAACCGATAGATAGCAATTTAATGCCATATTTCTCAATCGGCTCAATCCGGGTCTTGCCGTCAACCTGGCTGGCCATTGGACGTGCGCCCTCTAAACCGAACATGATAGGTACCGAAGGCCCGTAAATATCGGCATCGATCATCCCCACTTTAGCCCCTGATTTTGCCAAACCTAAAGCCAGGTTTGCCGCCACGGTTGATTTACCAACGCCTCCTTTGCCCGAAGCTACGGCAATGATATTTTTTACGCCCGGAACCCCGGTGTTTTTTTGCGAAGTAACACGCGAGGTCATGTTAATATTAATAACGGCCTCTTTGCTTACAAAATGCAGGATAGCATTACGGCAGGCATTCTCAATCATGGCCTTGAGCGGGCATGCCGGTGTGGTCAGGATCACCGAGAAGCTCACGTTGTTGCCATCGATATGAATATCCTGGATCATGTTGAGCGTAACCAGGTCTTTTTTCAAATCCGGCTCTTCAACATTGCCCAGTGCCTGTAAAACTTGTTCTTTAGTAATTGTCATAATATGAGGCAAATTTATGAAAACAGGTCGTTGATTGAGTTTATCAGGAAACAATTTGCAAAAACAACCGTTTGCAGGGGATAAGATTTAGTTTAGTTTTGGATAAAATTAACAAATGAAGCGCCTTAATCCTAAATATATACGCATAGCCGCATACATTCTCGTTCCCTTAATTCTTATTCTGCTTACCGGCGGATATGTTGCCTACTCAAAACGCGGGGCCCTGCTCGAAAAAGCCATTGACAAAGCTAAATTAAAAGCAAAGAGGGATTATAATTTAGATGTAAAAATAGGATCGGCAAAGTTTACGGGCCTCAGCACCGTTTCATTCTCGGATATCAGCATCGTACCGGATGGCCGCGATAGTTTGCTGAACATCAAAAACTTTGTGGTAAGTGTAAGGATAATGCCGCTGGTGCTTGGTGAGGTAAAACTATCAGATGTGGTATTGCAGGATGGCTTCATTAGCCTTGTTAATAAAAACGGCGTTAAGAATTTCGATTCCCTTTTCAAAAAGAAAAAGGATTCGACAGCCACCGATACCAAAGCCGATTTGAGCCATCTTGCCGATAACCTGATCAACCAATTGCTTTATAAGATCCCGGATAACTTATCGCTCCATAACTTCATGATCAGTTTTAAGAGCGATACCGACCAGCTCAAACTTTTAGCGCAAACAGCCCTGATCAAAGACGGGCAGCTGAGCTCGACCATAAAGGTTAATGATGGGGAAGCCACCTGGCATTTTGCCGGCAAAATGCACCCTTCGGATAAGGATATCGACGTAATGCTTTATGCCGATAACCATCAAAAAGTGGAACTGCCTATCATCGAAAAGAAATTTAACCTGAAGCTTAATTTTGATACCCTGCAAACTAAACTGACCGAGGAAGATCACAGCAGCGGGGAAACCAGGATCTCCGGCTCATGGTCGGTTAAAAACCTGCTTATTCGCCATCCGGGCATTTCGTCTACCGATATTGTACTCCCCGCGGCCGCTATTGATGCCGATGTTAAAGTAGGCACTAATTACATATCTATCGATAGTACTTCGCTCATCCATATAAAAAAATTAACCGCGCACCCATACATTAAATACACGCTTAACCCGGTAAAAATTTATGAGCTGAAACTCAATACCGGCTGGCTTAATGCGGCTGATATTTTCGATTCGTTCCCTACGGGGATGTTTGATGCGCTTGACGGCATCCAGGTTGCCGGCAAGTTGAATTACCACATGAATTTTTACATGGATTCATCAAAGCCCGACGATTTGATATTTGATTCGGGCATGGATAAAGATAACTTCCGGATCCTGAAATTTGGACGTACCGATTTAACCAGGCTTAACAGCCCCTTTGTATATACACCATATGAAAAGGGCAAACCAATGGCCCCACACCTGATAGGCCCCGAAAACCCGGAGTTTACTCCGCTGCAGCAGATCTCGCCCAATTTGAGAAATGCGGTAATGACAGCCGAAGATCCATCTTTTTATACCAATCATGGTTTTGTAATGGAGGCCATTCGCAAATCAATAGTTACTGATTTTAAAACCAAGAAATATAAACGCGGCGGCAGCGGTATATCGCAGCAGCTGGTTAAAAACGCCTACCTGAGCCGGGAGAAAACCCTGTCGCGCAAAATAGAGGAGATCCTGATTGTATGGCTTATTGAAAATAACCGCATCATGACCAAAGACAGGATGCTGGAGGTTTACTTTAATATTATTGAATGGGGCCGCAATATTTACGGTATTGGTGAGGCCGCGCATTATTACTTTGGCAAATCGCCGTCCGAACTTAGCCTTGGCGAAAGTATTTACCTGGCCAGCATTGTCCCCTACCCTAAAGGCGGTTTGTACGCTTTTCAGCCTGATGGTACCTTACGACCGGGACTGCATGGTTATTTTAACCTGATTGGTAAACTGATGGCTATGAAGGGATATACCGCCCGCGATACCAACGCCTATGGATTTTACGAAGTACGGTTAAGAGAAGGCCTGCGCCGCCAGATTGCCCCTGTTGATACTGCTACTGCCGATAGCCTGATGAAACAGGGCGGGGCAGACGACGACGGCATTTTACCTGTTATTGAAGAGCCGGTAAAAAAGCCTAACTTTTTCCAGCGCCTTTTTGGTAAAAAAGATACCACCGAAGAAAAGGCCGAAGAAAAATTGAAACAAAAAGAGCAATCTATCAAAGACCAGCTCAAAGCCCAGATAGAGGCACTAAAAGCTGAATACAAAATAAAGATTGACGCCGTTGATACTACCGGCGGCCGGACACGAAAAGAAGTACGGCAGGAGAAGCGGCGTTTAAGGAATGAAGAAGATGAGAAGGAAAAGGAATTGAAAGATAAGATGCCGTAAAAGCTTTTCATGGATAATGTTACTCCAGGTGTCCTCTTCAGTCAATAAGTAGCCTGGTGTCTTCGGGGAAATCGCGGTTAAAACATTGTAGAAGAATTAAAAGCGGATAAGCGAAATTTTTACACACTAATTTTTCCGAATTACACGAATGTTTAATATAGAAAGAATTTTAATTCGATTAATTGTGGCATACAGGCAAGGTAATTTGTGTGAAAATTTCTCTCTGCGATTTCTTCTAATAACCACAATTATTTAAAAGCGGTTTCCCTGATGATGTCCTGTTTAATTCCTGAAATCAGGCCTGATTTTCTTACTTTTGCCGTATGGGTATCATTAACTTAACGGCTTTTTTGATCGCATCTTTCCTGTTCATTATTTCACCAGGCATCGATACTATTTTTATCCTGAATAAATCAATAGCACAAGGACATAAATCTGGTATTTATGCAACATTGGGGATAACTACCGGTGTGTTGGTACACACTACCCTGGCTGCATTTGGTTTGTCGTTGCTATTATCCCAATCGGCTATGGCGTTTAGCTTTGTTAAATTTTGCGGCGCTGCGTACCTGGTTTATCTTGGCATCGCTAAGCTTTTTTCAAAAGAGAGCATTGTGAAATCTGCAGGGCCGGCCCTGCAGACTTCTGTTAAAAAAACATATCTGTCTGCCGTGTTCACAAATGTGCTTAACCCCAAAGTAGCTATCTTTTTCCTGGCATTTTTTCCGCAGTTTATTAAACCGGCTTATATCAGCACCGCCACACCATTTATTTTCCTGGGAAGCATCTACGCATTGATAACCTTGTTGTGGTTTATGATGCTCACTTTTTTTTCAGGCGCGTTTTCGTCCAAAATCCGTTCAAATCCTTCCATTAGCACCTGGCTTAATAAATTCTCGGCCATAGCTTTTATTTTGATGGGCATAAAAATAGCATTCACTAAACGATAATATCGCCGTTTTAAATCTATTCAAGCCTAAATATACCTGCGCATATATAGCCTTCGCTATTACCTTTTTGGCGCAAGTCTTGTGCGGCTGGCACGAGGGATGATGACTTGTGCCTTATGCAAAAATTAAAATTAATACGATACCCTGTCTTGTCCTAAAATAGGTTTACACAACAGTAAACAAAAATGGAAAGATATTCAAAAGTGTATGGCAGCAAATGGCAAAGCCAGTACAGCGAGGAGTTTAAGCGTAAAGTTTGTCAAGAATATTTAGAAGGTCAGGAAAGCCGAACAACGATTGAAAGGAAATACAAATTAGGCAATAGCCGTATTGCGTTTTGGCTCAAATCATTCGGATTGGAGATGAAGAAAACAATTTATGTATCTTCGAATGATATGCCAACCAAGAAAGATCAGGATGTCCCGGCCGAAAACAGCGCATCAATTAAGTTATTAAAAAAGCAACTTGAAGATGCATTGCTGGAGAAGGAGCTTTATCGTAAAATGATAGAAGTGGCCGAAAGAGATCTTAAGATCAATATCCGAAAAAAGTCCGATACCAAGTAATCCGTGAGATTAAAGACAGCTACCCTGGGATGAGCCTGGTGAAGTGCTGTTGTTTACTTGGAGTTACCCGGCAGGCCTATTACCAGCATTTTTGGGAGACAGAAGCGATAAGCTTTGAGCAGGAAATATTATTAAATGAGGTCCGGGCAATAAGGGCCATACATCCGATTATTGGCGGTAAAAAACTCTATGTTTTGCTGCAGCCTTTTTTGCTTGAGCACCGGATAAAAATGGGCAGGGATGCGCTTTTTGATCTGCTTGCTGCTCACTACTTGTTAGTTAGAAAGAAAAGGCGGCGCATACATACTACTCAATCTTTTCATTGGCTAAGAAAATATCCTAATTGCATAAGAGAAATTATTCCGACTAAAGTGAACGAAATATGGGTGTCAGATATCACTTACTACAGGACAAAGAAGGGATTCGTTTATATCAGTTTTATAACGGATGCCTATAGTAAAAAGATCGTCGGCTATCATGCCGCTGATACACTGGATGCAGTTCACACACTTAGTGCTTTACAAATGGCCATTAAAGAAAGTGACCAGCCTTTGACTGGCTTAATACATCATTCAGACAGAGGTGTTCAGTACTGTAGCTATGATTATGTAAAGCTATTACAGGACAATGAAATAATCATCAGCATGACCGAAAACGGAGACCCTTTAGAGAACGCAGTAGCGGAACGGATAAATGGAATAATGAAACAGGAGTACCTGGAACATCATATACTTAATGATAAAAACCAGGTTATGGAACTTTTAGCTAAGTCTGTAAACACTTATAATAAGCTAAGGCCTCACATGAGTTGCAATATGCTTACACCTGAGATCGTACATCAAAATAACCTATCTGTACAGCGAAATTGGAAAAGTTATTATAATTCAAAAAATGTCAATCTGTAAACCTATTTTAGGACTAATCAATAATGTAAACCTATAGCAGGATTAATCAATTAAACTGTAAACTTATTTTAGGACGATACACCCCCTTTTTGGCGCAAGTCTTGTGCGGCTGGCACGAGGGATGATGACTTGTGCCTTCTGCAAAATTAAAATTAATACGATACCCCAACCTCTAACGGTACCGTCCTAAAAAAGTTTACAGATCTATTCAAGGCTAAATATACCTGCGCATATATAGCCTTCGCTATTACTCCCTCTCTTTTTCCTTAAAATTAATTGTGAAGCAAGCGTATCACAAAAAAAATTTCATTGCAACAGAAACGTTGCACAGGCCACTTAAACTAATTTTTGCCCTTTTAAACACTGTGATGCAAGCGTATTGAATTATACATAATGCATTATAAATCAATTAATTACGAACATTTTTCTTGATTAATCCGTTTAAATTACTGTAGATTTGTACTGCCAATTTTAAGCTACATGTAATCCCTATTCATGGAAAACAGTATCGGAGGGGCGTATTTGCCCTGAACAATACTTTGATATTCTTAAGCAACAGTTAAATATTGTTACAAATATTGAATTGCTGTATAGGGGTTTATGTTATATTTTTTTGAATATCAATCAACTAAATAAACAACTCAATGAAAATCAATTACCAGTTAAAGCGGTTCGCAGTCCTCACCCTGCTTTCCACCGCTGCTTTTTACTCCTGTAAAAAGAATGTAAACAACAACGAAGCTCCTGATCAAAAAACAAGCGGCACCGTGGCCCGGGCCGCAAATGAAGTAGTGAACGCCTGGGTTACCACTGCCGATCAATCACAGCTTTTACAGGCGCAAACCAGTTTTAATTTTGCTGCCGATGCCGGTACTAATGCAACAACCATTACGGTAGACGAAAACCAAACCTACCAGGGGATAGACGGTTTCGGCTTTACCTTAACCGGGGGCAGTGCCGGGCTGCTTAACGGCCTCGGCGCTAACCAAACTAATGTGCTTAACGAGCTTTTTGGTACGGCTGCAGGCCAAATCGGGATCAGCTATATCCGGATCAGCATCGGTGCTTCCGATCTAAGTTCAAGCGACTTTACCTACAACCAAACCGCCGGCGACTTTAACATGAACAATTTCAGCATCAGTGCCGAAAACCAGGACCTGCTCCCCATTCTGAAAAAGATCATCGCCATAAACCCATCCATCAAAATCATAGCTACCCCGTGGACTGCCCCTACCTGGATGAAGGTGAACACCACAGGCAATAACGGCTATACCGGCGGCAGTCTCAATACGGCAGCAGGTTATTATGATGCTTACGCCCACTATTTTGTAAAATATCTGCAGGCCATGCAGGCCCAGGGAATTACCATTGATGCCATTACCCCTCAAAATGAACCGCTTAACCCGTACAATAACCCAAGTATGGTGATGCAGCCGAATGAGCAGGCCAATTTTATTAAAAACAACCTCGGCCCGCAGATCCGGGCGGCAGGTTTTCAAACCAGGATCATTGCCTATGACCACAATACCGACAGGATTGATTATCCTGAAACTGTACTGGCAGATGGTGGCGCTAATCCTTATGTAGACGGCTCGGCCTTTCACCTGTATGCGGGCAATATCAGCTCGCTAACCGATGTGCATAACGCCTATCCAAATAAAAACGTTTATTTCACCGAACAATGGGTAGGTGCCCCAAGCAATTTTGGCGGCGATTTGTCATGGCATGTTAACACGCTCATTATTGGTGCTACCCGCAACTGGAGCCGCAACGTTTTAGAGTGGAACCTTGCTGCCGATCCAAACAACAACCCGCATACACCGGGCGGTTGCAGTACCTGTTTGGGCGGGATCACTGTTAGCGGTACTTCTATTACCCGCAATGTTGGTTATTACATTATCGGCCATGCATCGCGTTTTGTACGGCCGGGAGCTGTGCGGATTGCCTCCAATTTATCGGGCAGTATCCAAAACGTGGCATTCAAAAACTCCGACGGCAGCAAGGTGCTTATCGCACTAAATAATGGTTCATCAAGCACCAGCTTCAAAGTAAAATGGGGCGCGGAATCATTTACCTACACGCTGGCAGCCGGTGCAGTTGCAACCTTTAAATGGACCGGCACTCAAAGTTCAGCATCAGGGCCGCCCATCGGTTCAACTATCACTCTCAAAGGCTTTAATAACCTGTACGTAAGCAGCGAAAACGGCACGCAGGCCATGAACTGTAACCGTCCTACCGCATCGGCCTGGGAACAATTTACCGTGGTTGATGCAGGCGCAGGCAAAATAGCTCTGAAAGCCATGAATAAATATGTATCGTCAGAAAACGGAACACAGGCCATAACCTGCAACCGCACAACCTTTGGCGACTGGGAAAAATTTGACTGGGTCCCCACAACCGACGGCAAAGTTACCCTCAGGGGCAATAACGGCAAATTCATATCGAGCGAAAACGGCACACAAGCCATGACCTGTACCCGTGCAACAGCATCGGGCTGGGAAGCTTTTGGCGTGAACCAATAATTACTTCCGAAACCAATTAATTATTTACCAATACTATCATTATGAAACAACTTTTAAATTTTGCGAAGAGTGCCGCTACTGCATCGGCATTAATGCTTTTAATTTCGTCGTGCAGCAAGGACCTGAACAAAACGTCACCCGCCATTAAAACAGGCGACGAACAATCGGGTAGTTCAAGCACCACACCAAGAGCAGGTACCCTACTCTGGAGCGATGAGTTTAACGGCACCAGCGTTAACACCAACAACTGGAACATTGATAACGGCAACCCCGGTGTTAATAACGAAAAAGAATATTACCAATCGGCAAACGCCACGGTATCAGGCGGTTTCCTTACCATTACTGCCCGAAAGCAAACTGTTGGAGGCCAGCCCTATACATCAGCCAAATTGACTACAGCAGGTAAATTCCAGCCTACTTACGGTCGTATTGAGGCAAGCATTAAGCTGCCGGCAGTACAAGGTACATGGCCGGCGTTCTGGATGCTGGGCGCAAACATTGGTACTGTAAACTGGCCGCAATGCGGCGAAATTGACATTATGGAGCAGGTTAACACCTCCAATACCATTTTGGGCACTATGCATTGGTACAACAACGGCGGTCATGTACAATACGGCGGCAGCACTACCACAACGCCAACAGGTTTTCATACCTACGCGGTTGAGTGGGATACCAATTCTATTCGCTGGTATGTGGATAATACGCTGTATGTAACCGGTAATATTGCCAATAATATCAACAATACCGGCGCATTTCATAATCCGTTCTTTATTATCCTTAACCTGGCTATCGGCGGCGATTTACCTGGTAATACCATTAACGATGGCGCATTACCATGCAACATGGTGGTTGATTATGTAAGGGTTTATGACCTGTCGGGCAGCGGTACCACACCTCCAATAGGCCAAACCATTACTTTAAAAGGTTTTAATAACCAATATGTTAGCGGTGAAAACGGTACGCAAGCCATGAATTGTAACCGTGCTACAGCATCGGCATGGGAGCAATTTACTGTAGTTGATGCCGGAGGTGGTAAAGTTGCTTTAAGGAGCATGAGCAAATATGTGAGCAGCGAAAACGGTACACAGGCTATTACCTGTAACCGCACTACCATAGGCGACTGGGAAAAATTTGACTGGGTCGCCACTACTGATGGTAAAGTTACCTTCAGGGGCAATAATGGCAAATTCATCTCAAGTGAAAACGGTACGCAACCCATGACCTGTACCCGCACTACGGCATCGGGCTGGGAAGCTTTTGGCGTAAACCAATAATTTAAAATGATATATTTAGCCTGCCCTTTTTATAGGGGCAGGCTTCCTTTTTGATCTAATCTACCCATGAAAAAATTTACCGCCTTTTGCTTTTTATGGCTGATGACAGGCCTGCGTACATTATATGCCCAATCGGGCGGGAGCAAATTGGAGTTTAATATCACCGATGGTTATCAGTGCGAAAATTTTCACTGGTCGATAGCCGGTAATAGTAACGGACAAAACCCCAACGTTTTTTCGGAGCTGAAATGGACAAAGCTCGGCGGACAAAGTGTTGCTGCTTCATTACAGTGGAACTTATACCAAAATTTTTCTTTTTATGCCGATTATACCCGGCAGTTCATAACTTCTGGTAAGGTAAATGATGCTGATTACAGCGCCGATAACCGCAGCAATAATACTTACAACGAAACTTTTGATGCGGGTAAAGGATATACGCAAGGCTGGGCCCTTGGAGCAGGCTATAAATTGATTGATAATGAACGATTTAGCTTTAGCCCTTACGCAGGCTATACCGATAGCCGGCAATCGCTTTATTTATACAATAGTGATAACCGTTTTCCGGGCTTAAACAGCAGCTACCAAACCAAATGGAAAGGCGTATTCATTAAAGCCATTGCATCTTTAAAATTGATTAAAAAACTGAAGTTTAATGCCGATGTCAGCTACAACCAGGTAAGTTATAATGCCCGGGGCAACTGGAACCTCATCACCACTTTTCAGCACCCGGTTAGCTATCGTCACCATGCCAATGGATATGGGTTAAATATGAATGGTGCATTGGGTTACGCCATTACCAAATGCGTAGCTATTCAGGCCGGGGCCGGATACCTGCATTGGCAAACCGGTAATGGTACTGATGAACTTTATCTCAACAGCGGCGAGGTGGACAAAACGCAGATGAACGGGGCGTACAGGAATGGATTTAGGGTGTTTGGTGGGTTGAGGGTCTCTTTTTAATTATTCCAAAATCGCCGGCGTTCGGCTTCATATTTTTTTTAATAATTTGTATTACAGTTAATTAACTTATTTATACATCGAGCAGGAGGCCGGTTAATAGCTAACGTAACTATAGCCCGCCGAAAAGGTTCCACGTGGCACATTGGTGCAACAACCAATTAGATGGACATGAATTAAGTATTTATCTTTCTTTTAAATACTGGCACTTGTAAGCGGTAATTTTTGAAAATAACATCAATGCCGACAGGGACAGTACTGATTATACGCCGACGGTTATTAACCTAACTTCAAAATATAAGCTGAATATTAAAATGACACCTTCACCATGTCATTGCAATAGTGATATTAAATTAACTATCTTATTATCAATAAGTTAATTATTTTCCTTCTGCTTATCTGCTGCCTCCTTAGCAGCTTTTTCCTTTTGTTTCTGAGCTTCTTTAGCAGCTTTTTCTTTATCTTCTTTAATCTGCTCCCGGGCCTTTTTAATACTATCCTGCCTTTGTTGTTCGCGTTTCTTTTTTTTGTTGAAGAATCCCCTTAATAAAAAGTTGTGTTGAGCAGCGGTTAAATCTTCATTAAGGGTATTGGTTGTAGAATGAACAGTTTTGATAGTGGTTTGAGCTTGTTTAACGGTTCCTTCCAGGTCGCGGGCCATTTTATCGCTGTTCAGCAAACGGCCTATGCTTCCCTGTCCCTTGTTGATTTTGGCAACAATGCCAGTTAAGTTTTCTGTTAGCGATTCTGCATTGTCGGCTACACGGGTAAGCTTATTGATGATCCTGTCCACATCAACCGGATTTATCGAACTTAATTTGCCGCCATCTTCTATCTCTTCATGACTTATAATACCGCCGGGTGCTATTACAACCAACTTATCTCCCATCAAACCATCGCTGCCTATGCTTAACTTTGAATCTTTCTTGATAAACTTTTTAACGCTTTTATTCAGCGTAAGGTCAACCCGTACCGAACTATCGGTCACTATATTAATAGATTGTACCACTCCCACGTTAATACCGGCAAAGCGTACATTGTTGCCCACCTGCAGGCCGCTCACATTTTTAAACCGTCCGTACACATGAAAGGTTGAGTTGAACAGGCTTTTTTGGTTGCCTATTAAAAATATAGCCACCAACAGCACTGCTAACCCTAAAAAGGTGAACAGGCCTATTTTTATTTTTTGCGAGGATGTGGTTTTCATGCTTGTACGTTAAAAAATGATCTGACCATTTCATTGTCCGATTTTTCGAGCTCTTTATACGAGCCCTCGGCTATATATTTACCATCATCCATTACCAGGATCCGGTCGGCCGTAATGCGGGCACACTCCATATCGTGGGTAATAATAACGGATGATATTTCATACTTGCGTTGCAGCCGGTTGATCAACTCACTGATCTCGCGGGATGTTATTGGATCAAGCCCGGTGGTAGGTTCATCATACAACATAATTTCGGGGTTAACGATCAATGTACGGGCCAGACCTACCCTCTTCCGCATCCCGCCCGACAGATCTGACGGCATTTTATCTATGGCATCAAGCAAACCCACGGCATCCAATACCCCTTCAACCTTTTTATTAATTTCTTTCTGGTCTTTCAGCTTCAATACCCTTGTAAGCGGAAACTCCAGGTTATCCCTTACCGTCATGGAATCATACAGCGCGCCTCCCTGAAAAAGGAAACCAATCTTTATCCTAAGCTGTTTAAGCTCATCATCGTCCATCGTGGTAACATCTTCACCAAATACTTCCAGGCTACCGCCATCGGGCTGTAACATACCTACAACGCATTGTATGGTAACCGATTTACCCTGCCCCGATTTTCCCAACACTACAATATTCTCACCCTTTTTCAGGTCGAAACTGATATCTTTAAGCACCTGCTTTTTACCAAAGGATTTTTTTATCCCCCTGGCACGGATCACCACTTCTTCTTTTTGGGTCGATGGTTCCTTTTCGGCTTCAGTATGCTGGTTTGTTTCTTTCATCTTATTTATAAAATAACAAACTGGTGATCTGAACGGCTATGGCATCAATAATAAAAATCCACAATGAGGCAGTTACCACGGCCGAGTTTGCGGCTACGCCTACACTCTCCGTGCCCTTATCCGAGTGATAACCTTTATAACATCCCACAAAACCAACCGCAAATCCAAAAAGCACCGTTTTAGCAACAGCCGGAAGAAAGTCGGTAAAATCGAGCGAGGCTATACATTTATTGAAGTAAAGGGAAAAGCTGATACTATCAGTAAAGTTGAGTGCCAGGAAGCCGCCAAAAAGCCCTATAGCATCGCCTATAACGGTTAGCAGCGGAATCATAAAGCTGGTGGCCAGTATACGTGTTACCACCAGGTATTGGACGGGGTTTGCACCTGATACTTCCATAGCATCAATCTGTTCGGTAACTTTCATACTGCCCAACTCGGCGCCAATGCTTGAAGCTATTTTGCCTGCACAGATGATAGCGGTGATCACAGGCCCTATTTCACGTACCAGTGATACCGAAAGGGTTTTAGGCAGCATACTCTCGGCACCAAGCTCAACCAGCGATGGCCTGAGCTGCAAAATAAGCACCAGCCCCATAATAAAGGAGGTAATACCCACCAGCATCATAGACCGGTAGCCTATTTCATAGCATTGCCTTACAAACTCCGACCATTCAAAGCCGCCGGTAAATATATTGCGGAAAAAACGTGTGAAGAACAATACATAGTCGCCCATGCCTTCCAGCCATTTCCTCCATCCGCTTAGTTCCTGCTGTGCTTCCATCAGTGAATCATAAATAATAGTAAACAACAACAAAGCAATGCTCAATTGTTTTTGAACTTTCAATAATATTCACTTTATGGACTCAGGTAAGTACTGATTATGACATCGGTACGTCAATGATCAGGAAACGGGATGGCTCTTCGGCTATAATTGTAAGTGAACTTGTATCATAAACGCCCAGTGCATCTTTTTTGTTTAAAACCTGGTTGTTTATTTTAGCCGCTCCATCCAACACAAACACGTAAGCGCCATTGCCTTTGGTTTTAATATCATAATTTATTGTTTGCCCCGCTTCAAACTCCCCTATCGAAAATGTGGCATCCTGGTTTATCCAAAGGGTGTCTTCACTTTTTCGCGGCGAGATCAGCGTAGTGAGCTCATTTAATTTAAAACGGTCTTTAAAACTCATCTGGTCATAACGTGGCTGGATATTCCTTTCTTTAGGAAAAAGCCAGATCTGCAGTGTATTTGCCGCTTCTTTATGCGATGCATTGTATTCTGAGTGATATACACCGGTACCGGCCGACATAACCTGTACCTCTCCTGCTTTTACCACACCAGTATTGCCCATACTGTCTTTATGTTCCAGTCCGCCGCTTAAAGGTATAGTGATGATCTCCATATTATCATGCGGGTGGCTGCCAAAACCACGGCCAGCGGCAATAATATCATCATTTAATACGCGCAATGCACCAAAATTCATTTTTTCGGGATTATAATAGGAAGCAAAGCTGAAGGAAAAGTTTGCTTTTAACCAGCCGATATCATTATGTCCGCGTTCTGCTTCGGGATAAAATATTGTTTTCATGTTACTTTATAATTATATGTTTAAACACACAATATTCATTCCACAATTTAATTATGCGTATTTTTGCGGAAAATCAATAAGCAATGGCCAAAAAAGCTGTAATTGCAGGCTCAAGCGGACTTATTGGCAGTCATCTCCTGCAAATTTTATTGGAACAAGCCTATTATGATGAAGTTTTAATCCTGGTCAGAAAAAAGCTGCCACTTCAGCATCATAAATTAACACAGCTTGTTATTGACTTTGAACAGCCCGAAACATACAAAAATGAGCTGACCGGCCACGCTTTGTTTTGTTGCTTGGGATCGACAAAAAAGAAAACGCCTGATTTGGCTGTCTATCGCAAGATAGATCATGATTATCCGTTATTACTGGCGCAATTAGCCAGGCAAAACGGAGTTGAGCAATATCATTTGGTATCGTCGATAGGGGCCGACATAAATGGTGTTAACTTCTATACCAAAACTAAAGGAGAAACCGAGGCCGATATAACAGCTGCAGGCATTTCCACTGTTCATATTTACAGGCCATCTTTTTTAGCCGGCGACAGGCAGGAAAGCAGGCCAATGGAAAAGTTTGTAAACGGCTTAATGAAGGTTATAAATCCGCTGCTTTTTGGCAGATGGAAAAAATATCAAAGCATTGAGGCATCTGCAGTTGCCAGGGCCATGTATAAACAATCAATAAAAAACGCGGCTGGTGTATTTATATACGAGTCGGATAAAATAAAACAACTATCGTGAGTACTTATCTTTCTGCCGAGAACCTTGGCCATCAATTTCATGACAACTGGTTATTTAAAAATGTAACCATAGGTATTAATCGCGGCCGTAAGGTTGCACTTGTAGGCGTTAATGGTGCCGGCAAATCAACCCTTTTAAAAATATTAGGCGGTACTATAAAACCAACCGAAGGTAAAGTAGTGCAAGCCCGCGACCTTAACATGGGTTACCTGGAACAGGATCCAAACTTTAAAAACGCGGTTACCATCAGCGATTATATTTTCCATGCCGATGATGTGCAGCAGCAACTCATCCGCAGGTACGAGGAACTGATGGAGAACGATCCGGAAAACACCAAAGCCATTGAAAAGATCATGGAAGAGATGAGCGAGGTTGACGCCTGGGAATATGAATATAAGATCAAAACGATTTTAGGCCGGTTAGATATCCATCATCTTAATCAGCATATCACTACCCTATCGGGCGGACAAAAGAAACGCTTGGCCTTAGCCAAGCTGCTTATTGAAGACCCTGAAGTTTATATTTTGGATGAGCCTACTAACCACCTGGATATTGATACGATAGAATGGCTGGAGAAATTACTGACCGAAGGCAACAAAACTATACTCATGGTTACGCACGACAGGTATTTCCTGGATAATGTATGTAACGAGATTTTAGAGATTGATCGCGGTAAGATTCAACCGTACAACGGCAGCTACGGTTATTACCTTGAAAAGAAAGCCGAGCGTGAAGCAGCGGATGAAGCTTCTTTCCAAAAAAACTCAAACCTGTTAAGGAAAGAGTTGGAATGGATGCGCCGCCAGCCCCAGGCCCGCGGTACCAAATCAAAAGCACGCATTGATGCCTATTATGATCTGGAAGAAAAAACAAAGAACGGCGGGATCCGCGACAAAGTTGAACTAAGCGTTAAAACAGCGCGCCAGGGCAACAAGATCATGGAAATGGATCACCTCTACAAATCGTTTAACGGTAACACCTACATCAATAACTTCAGTTATATATTTAAAAAAGGCGACAGGATAGGTTTGGCCGGTAAAAATGGCAGCGGTAAATCTACGCTGCTTAATATCATAACCGGCGCGCTGCAACCTGATCAGGGAACCGTAGTAAAAGGCGAAACCACTGTAATAGGGTACTTTCACCAGGCAGGCATCACGTTTAAAGAAGACGAACGTGTAATTGATATTGTAAAGAACGTTGCAGAGTTTATCACCATGGCCGATGGTAAAACCATTTCGGCCTCTGCCCTGCTCACCCTGTTCCTCTTCCCTCCTGCCAAGCAATATGGTTTTATATCAAAACTAAGCGGTGGTGAAAAGAAACGCCTGCAATTGATGAGCATCCTGATGAAGAACCCTAACTTCCTGATCCTGGATGAGCCTACCAACGATCTGGATATCGATACATTAAACGTATTGGAAGAGTTTTTAACCAACTACGGCGGTGTATTGATGATGGTATCGCACGACAGGTACCTGTTAGATAAGCTAACAGACCAGCTTTTCATTATGGAAGAAAAAGGCCATGTACGCATCTTTAATGGCAACTATTCATCATACAGGCTCGAACTGGAAGAAGCGAAACAACAAGCTAAAAAACCAGCTCCCGCAGTGCAAACGCAAACCCCGGCAGTTAAAAAAAGCAAATTAAGCTTCAAGGAAACAAAGGAATTGGAAGGGATTGAAGGCGAGATCAACGCCATTGAAGCTAATATCAAGGATAAAAACGAACAATTAAACGCTTCCGGTATCGACCCTAAAAGGCTTGATGAAATACTAAAACAAATTGAGGTTTTAAACAAACAACTGGACGATAAAAGCGCCCGTTGGATGGAACTAACCGAGCTAAACGAAGGATAATGAAAGTATCAGATATTATAGCATCAGTAGGGGTAATTATACTTTTAATAGCATTTCTGTTAAATTTAACTAAGAAACTACCTACTGAAAGCAAGCTTTACAGCCTTTTAAATCTTATAGGCGCAGGTACATGCTGCTATGCATCATACATGGTAAGCTTTTACCCTTTTGTGGTATTGGAAGGCGTTTGGGGTTTTGTAGCTTTAATATCATTATTCAGGGTTCCACGTGGAACATCTGCTTAATTGAGGTAATTTTGTAGCTAAGTCTGAAATTCCAAGCAGTAAGTGGAAAGTCACTTACGGAGGAAATATCAGCATAAAATAAAATTAAAGTTCCACGTGGAACTTTAATTTATCGAAATTTTAAGCTTATATATTAAGCCTTAAAACCCGAGACTAAGAATTTAAATTAACGTTCCACAAGGAAACAGATCTTGAATTGAACCCGCAATAAGTCAACTTTAGACTTAAAACTTACGACTCAAGACCTGCCCGAAGGGAACAAGGAGGATAAAATGTTTAAGAAATATAATGTAATAGTAGTAGGTGCCGGGCACGCAGGCTGTGAAGCTGCTGCTGCCGCTGCTAACTTAGGTTCGTCAGTTTTACTGATAACCATGAATATGGGCACCATTGCACAGATGAGCTGCAACCCCGCAATGGGCGGCGTTGCCAAGGGGCAAATAGTGCGTGAGATAGATGCTTTAGGTGGATATTCGGGCATTATAACTGACAAAACATCCATCCAGTTCAGGATGCTTAATCAATCAAAAGGTCCGGCAATGTGGAGCCCACGTGCTCAAAGCGACCGCATGAGGTTTGCCGAAGAATGGCGCTTAGCATTAGAACGTACCCCAAATGTTGATTTTTGGCAGGATACAGTTACCTCCCTTCTGGTAAAAAACAATACAATTGCAGGAGTGCGTACCTCTATAGGTATCGAAATTGAAGCGGATGCTGTGGTATTAACCAACGGCACTTTTTTAAACGGACTAATCCATATAGGCGAAAAAAGATTTGGCGGAGGCCGTACAGGCGAAAAAGCTGCCACCGGTTTAACCGAACAATTGGTTGAATTAGGCTTTGAAGCAGGCAGGATGAAAACCGGCACCCCACCCCGTGTGGATGGCCGCAGCCTTAACTACACCCTAATGGAAGAGCAATGGGGCGACCCGGTAAGAGGAAAATTTTCTTTTACTGATGTACCTTTTATTGAAGAACAACGCTGCTGCTGGATTACCTATACTAATACCGATGTACACGAAACTTTGAAAGAAGGCTTTGAAAAATCGCCGATGTTTACCGGCCGGATCAAAGGTTTAGGTCCGCGTTATTGCCCCTCAATTGAAGATAAAATTAACCGTTTTGCAGAGCGGGACCGTCACCAGATTTTTGTTGAACCGGAAGGATTAAATACAGTCGAGATCTATGTTAACGGTTTTTCTACCTCACTGCCTGAAGATGTACAGTACAAAGCGCTCACCAAAATACCGGGCTTTGAAAAGGCAAAAATGTTCAGACCTGGTTATGCTATTGAGTACGATTTCTTCCCTCCTACACAATTAGGTTTAACCTTAGAAACTAAACAGATCAGCAACCTTTACTTCGCCGGGCAGATCAATGGTACTACAGGATATGAAGAAGCAGCCTCACAAGGTTTCATCGCGGGGATCAATGCACACCAAAAAATTAACGATAAATATGAACTGATCCTGAAAAGATCAGAGTCATACATCGGTGTTTTGATCGATGACCTGGTAACTAAAGGCACCGAAGAACCATACCGCATGTTCACCTCAAGGGCCGAACACCGCTTGCTATTGCGCCAGGATAATGCCGATATCAGGCTCTCTCCTATGGGTCATGAATTAGGATTGATCAGCGATGAGCGTTTAGAAAAGGTAAATCAGAAAATAAAAAATTCTGATGATATTGTAGCTTATACCAAAAGTAAATCTATTGATCCATCATCAGTAAACAGCCTGATGGAAGAATTAGGTACGAGCGCGCTTGCTCAAAGTACCAAACTGTTTAATTTGTTAAGCAGGCCCCAGGTTGGTTTCAATGACTTGAAAACTGCCGATACCGCTTTAGCCGAATTATTATCATCCTATGATAAAGAAACTATTGAACAGGCTGAAATAAAAATCAAATATGAGAGTTATTTCATCAAGGAAATGGAGATAGTTGACCGGATGAAAAAAATGGAAGACCGCGAGATCAATCCAAATTTTGATTATCATACTTTGGTATCGCTATCCAAAGAAGCACGCGAAAAATTGATGAGGATAAAACCACGCACTTTAGGCCAGGCCTCACGAATTTCAGGCGTTTCACCATCTGATATTTCAGTTTTGATGGTTCATGTATCGAGATAACACGTAAATATCTGATAATTAATTAATTATAAAAAGTCCTTTAAAATCAATTATTTTTAATTTTTAATAGTACTTCTCATAAAAACATAAAAATCGCTTATATCGCCTAAAAACTATGTTAAATACAAAAACGGCCATTTTTACCAAAAATTCAATACTGATTTTTATCGTTTTATTCATTTTTGGATGCGCAGCCCAACAACCACCGCAAGGAGGGCCGCGCGACCAGACTCCGCCCAAATTGGTGAAGGCAATTCCTGGAAATAAAACCCGTAATTTTGCGGCCAAACAAATCGACCTGGAATTTGATGAGTTTATCAAACTCACCAATGCTTACCAGGAGATCAGCATGAGCCCGGCTATGGAAAAGCAACCGGAGTACTCATCAAACAAAAGAAAATTAAAAGTTGAGTTTAAAGATACTCTTCAAAAAAATACTACCTATGTTATTAATTTTGGAAAGTCGATACAAGACGTTAATGAAAGTAACATCCTGAAAAATTTCACTTACGTTTTTTCGACAGGTAACCACATCGACTCCCTGAGTATTACCGGGTCGGTGACTAATACCCTCACCCAGGAAAAAGAAAAAGATGTACTGGTATTTATTTTCCCGGTAAAGCAGGACACACTCTTCGGAAAAAAGAAGCCATCTATTTTCGCCCTCACCGATTCATCGGGAAATTTCGCTTTAAATAATTTGCGTGAAGACGACTATCGCATTTATGCATTAAAAGAAGCAAGCCCGGATAAAATTTTTAACCGTGATGATGAACTGATCGCATTTCTCAAAAAGCCGATTCATTTAAGAGCCGATACCTCAAACATTCAGCTCAACCTGTTCAAGCAGGATCCGGAAAAATTCAGGGTATCCGAAAAACGTTTTGACAGCGATGGAAAATTACTGTTGGTGTTTAATAAAGGCTTAACGCAACCTGCCATCAAAATTATTTACCCATCGGATGTAGATAACAGGAAACAGGTATCATTTTCGCGTACAAAAGATACCGCCTCTGTTTATTTACGTAATA
The DNA here is from genome assembly GCF_034263275.1 of Mucilaginibacter sp. cycad4. Classification (NCBI taxonomy): domain Bacteria; kingdom Pseudomonadati; phylum Bacteroidota; class Sphingobacteriia; order Sphingobacteriales; family Sphingobacteriaceae; genus Mucilaginibacter; species Mucilaginibacter sp. cycad4. The sequence continues at coordinate 5,689,813 of NZ_CP139559.1, forward strand.
TGAACTTTGACTCGGTACGTGTTGCGATATTTGACAAGGGTAAGCCCATTGATACTATCTATCAATTAAAGCGTAAAAACGAAAGCTTTACCCGCACGGTAACAGCAGCCTACAATATTGGTAACGACAGCAAATTGAAGCCAGGGGGTAACCTTGTAATTACCGCAAGTATCCCTATCGAAAACTTCGATCAATCTCAAATTACATTGAACGAAGATTCGGTTGCTACAAGCGATTATACTTTACAAAAAGATACAGGGAACTATAAACTGCTCAATTTAAAATATCGGTGGCGCGAAACCAGCAAATATGAATTGATACTTAATGAAGGCGCATTGACGGATATTTATGGCGATAAAAACAAACGCCTTTCAAAAAAATTCCAGATCAACAAGCTGGATAATTATAGCCAGCTCACAGTAAAACTAACTGTGCCCGACACGGCTAAAGCATATGTAGTTGAGTTGCTGAGTGAAGACAAGAAACTGATTCAAAGTGATCCGATCACCAAAAGTACTTCATTGGTGTACAAAGGGATCCTGGCCGCCAAATACTACGTGAGGATCATTTACGATGAAAATAAAAACGGCAAATGGGATAGCGGGAACGTAAGATTGAAGCGACAACCCGAAAATATCTGGCTAAATGAAAAACTCATTACCCTAAGGCCGAACTGGGAAGCTGAAGAACCGGTCACGATCCCCAAAGAAAAGGTTACTCCTTAAACCAGCCCGAATACATGATGTAATTTTGAGGCAGCTGCTTCAACATAGCCCTTTGCTCATCGGTAAGGGGCTTTATTTTTTTTGCAGGGATGCCGGCATATAAATAGCCCGACTCACATATCGTATTTTCCAACACTACAGCACCTGCAGCAATGATCACAAACTCGTTTACAACCGCGTGATCCATTACAATAGCGCCCATCCCTACCAAAGTATGGTCATGCAAAGTACAGCCGTGTACGAGCGCATTATGCCCTATAGATACATTACTACCAATGTTTGTTGGCGCTTTTAAATAAGTAGCATGAATAACGGCACCATCCTGGACATTAGTATTATTACCAATTTTAATATAATGTACATCGCCCCGGATCACGGCATTAAACCATACAGAACAATTATCGCCCATTACCACATCCCCTACTATGGTACAATTTTCGGCAATAAAACAATCATTGCCCCAAACCGGGCTTTTATCTTTAACAGGTAGTATTAACGGCATGGCTTAATCAATTAGTGAATTATTGATTTAGTGAATTAGCGATTTAAATAATTTTCTTTATGTTTGAATGCTATATAAGCGAAAATAGCTCAGTCGGTAGAGCGTCAGTTTCCCAAACTGAAGGCCGCGGGTTCGAATCCCGTTTTTCGCTCACTTAAAAATTTTCTTAAACAATCGTCATTGCGAGGTACGAAGCAATCCCAAATAAGCAGAGTAGCTATGCAAGTTCCTCTGTATAGCTTGGGATTGCTTCGTACCTCGCAATGACGTGGCTGTCATTTTTATTATTAAAACACCGTATCCTGCACCTGCTCAGCATGCTCCGGATAATCAGTAGTATAATGTAATCCCCTGCTTTCTTTACGTAACATGGCCGATTTTACTACAATAAACGATACCTGGATCAGGTTACGCAGCTCGCATAGTTTAACAGAAAGCTTTGTTTTTTTATAAAAATCTTCCGTTTCCTCGTACAACAACTTTAACCTGCGCAAAGCTCTTTCCAACCTGAAATCTGAACGTACAATTCCCACATAGTCATTCATCAGCTTCTGCATTTCGCGCACGTTGTGGGTAACCAGGATGTCTTCGTTTGACAGCTGTACACCCTTCTCATCCCAATCCGGGATATTATCAGGGATCACATTATTTTCGAAGCTCTTGATTGCATCCTCATAGATTCTATGCGCGAAAACCAAAGCCTCCAATAGAGAATTTGAAGCCAAACGATTAGCACCATGCAGACCTGTTGATGAACATTCGCCGCAGGCATACAACCTTAATATAGATGACTGGCCAACATGATCAACCAAAATACCGCCACACATATAATGACAGGCAGGCGCAACGGGGATCATATCCTTGGTCATATCAATCCCAATCTCCAAACATTTAGCATAAATATTAGGAAAATGGTTCAGGATATCTTTTTTACTGCGGTGCCTTACATCTAAATAAACAAAATCTTCACCCGATTTTTTGATCTCGGCATCAATAGCCCTTGCAGTAATATCACGGGGCGCTAATGATTTACGCTCATCATATTCGTGCATAAATTCCTCGCCGTTGGTACGTTTCAAAACGCCGCCAAAACCGCGCACGGCTTCAGATATTAAAAATGACGGATACTCGCCCGGGTTATATAATGCTGTTGGATGGAATTGCATGAACTCCATATTACGTACTTTACCTTTAGCACGATATACCATGGCAATGCCATCACCGGTGGCAATGGTTGGGTTAGTAGTAACTGCATAAATATGTCCCGCCCCACCTGCCGCCATCACCGTCACTTTAGATAAGATTTTCTCTACAATCTTGGTTTCGGTATTAAAGGCGTAAATCCCAAAACAGGTAATATCGGTACTTGATTTACCTACCAGCTCGCCCAAATGGTGCTGAGTGATCAAATCAACTGCAAAATAATGCGTAAGTATCTCAATATTAGGGTTTTTATGAATTTCCTCCAATAGCGAACGCTCTATTTCCCAGCCAGTTACATCTTTATAATGTAATACGCGAAACTCTGAATGCCCACCCTCTTTGGCCAGGTCATAAACACCTTCGTTTGTCTTATCGAAATTGGTTCCGTAATCAATTATTTCATTGATCCGCTCGGGGCCCTCCTTAACAACAGCTTCAACAACTTCATGGTCGCAAAGCCCATCACCACTTATTAAGGTGTCCTGGATATGTTTTTCAAAAGAATCTTCTTTTTTATCCACAACCACCGCAACGCCTCCCTGGGCATATTTGGTGTTGGATTCGTCTTCGTTCGATTTTGTAACTATCAGAACCTTACCATGCTTGGCTGCTTTGAGCGCGAAGCTTAATCCGGCAATGCCTGAACCCACTACAAGGAAATCAACAGTTCGAGTCATATATTATACGAAATGTGTGTAAAAGTAGTACTAATGTTAATAACAGCTGTAAAACCTGTTAAGTTTATGTAAACAAAAAGTGAAAAATAGTTTACAGTGTGTATAACTCGCTTTCTCATGCCGAATATCAATATTTTTTGAGCGACTTTTACGACACTTTAGTCATAAAGCTAACATTTTGTAAACCCTGAAAATATTAACATAAAACTTTTTCAAATAAAAATTGATTGTCATACATATCTAAAAATCAGTAAGCTGAATAGTGGAAAAGTGTTTATATGTGTTAATAAATTGTAAAAACTAATTTTAAAAAGAAAAATTACTCCGACTTTTGCACATTACCAACACCCTAATAAACAATAGTTTTATTTTATTTAAAAAGTAGTTGTTATTAATTGAATTGTGGAAATGAATACCTTCGAAGAAATAAATCTGAAAGGATACGTGGATGAAGAAATTGATCCGACGCTTGATCTTTTCGCTGAAATTGAAAAATTAAAAAAGCAAAAGAACGCGGTGATCCTGGCGCATTACTACCAGGATGGGGATATACAGGATATTGCCGATTACATTGGCGATAGTTTGGGATTATCTCAACAAGCCGCTAAAACGGATGCCGACATTATTGTTTTTGCAGGTGTGCATTTCATGGCCGAAACAGCTAAGATCCTGTCGCCAACAAAGAAGGTTTTACTGCCAGACGTAAAGGCAGGATGTTCATTAGCAGATAGTTGTCCGCCACATTTGTTTAAAAAATTTAAGGAAAACTACCCTGATCACCTGGTGATCACTTATGTAAACTGCACAGCCGAACTGAAAGCTTTAAGCGATATTGTTTGCACATCGAGCAACGCGGTACAGATTGTGGAGAGCCTGCCTAAGGATCAGAAGATCATCTTCGGGCCCGATAAAAATCTTGGCGCGTATGTAGCCAAAAAAACAGGACGTGACCTGGTATTGTGGAATGGGGCCTGTATGGTTCACGAGATTTTTTCGAGAGAAAAGATCACTAAGCTGAAGGAAAGGCACCCGGGGGCTAAATTATTGGCACACCCTGAATGCGAGGATGTTATACTGGAAATGGCCGACTATATTGGTTCAACAACCGGAATTTTAAAATATGCCGGCAGTCACCAGGATAAGGAATTTATAGTAGCAACAGAGGCAGGTATTTTACACCAGATGCAAAAGGAAAACCCGGATAAAATATTTATTCCGGCGCCGCCAAACAATAATTGTGCTTGCAACGATTGCCCGCACATGAAGCGTAACACACTGGAAAAATTGTACCTGTGTTTAAAAAATGAGATGCCCGAGATAACTGTACCGGATCATATCATTGAAAAAGCAGTAAAGCCAATTGAACGGATGCTGGAAATTTCGGCACAGTTGGGATTATAGTTTTGGGATTTCACTGATTAGGGTGATTTCACCGATTTTTTGTTGGCGAAATGGCTTGGATTTGAAACTTATAAACCGGGTAAATGTGGAAAACCGGAGAGGCCGGGATTGAAGGTGTTTTTAGGATAAAATGCCTCCGAAGCGCTTGAAAGGCTGAAAATCTTAAAAAATTTTTCCGCCAAAGGCGGATATAATGGCCAAAGATTGCGGCCCTGAAAATGGAGTTATCCACATTGTTGTTAAAAAGTATAAAAGCCGAAGGGAAGCAGGAGTCGATATATTTGTCGTCCGTTTTTGGAGGTGAGCAAATTTGGGTGGTTATGTAAACCTAAATTGTAAAAAAATTTTCCCGCCTTCGGCGGAAGATGTAAAACCGGGTTGCGGCCCGAAAAGTGTAAATATATAAATTTAAAAGTCACCCCTTTAGGGGAGATTTAGAGTGGCTAATATGTTTGAAAATCAGGATAGAACCAATTTAGAGGAGCTTGGCGAATTTGGCCTTATCGGTCACCTCACAAAAAATATCAAGCTCAGCAACGAAAGCTCAAAAAAGGGGGTTGGCGATGATGCAGCCGTACTTGATTTTGCCGGTAAAAAAGTGCTGGTAAGTACCGATATGCTGTTGGAAGGGATCCATTTTGATTTGGCGTATACGCCGCTTAAACACTTGGGTTACAAAGCTATACAGGTAAACCTAAGTGATATTTATGCGATGAACGGCATAGCATCGCAGGTTACTGTGTCTATAGGCATGTCGAGTAAATTTCCGCTCGAAGCCATTGAGGAGCTTTACCAGGGGATTTATATCGCCTGTGAAAAATATAATGTAGACCTGATTGGAGGTGATACCACTTCATCAAAACAAGGACTGGTGATCAGCGTAACCTCTATCGGCTATGCTGATGAAGCTGATATCGTATACCGCGATGGTGCTGAGGAAGGTGATTTGATCTGCGTATCTGGTGACCTGGGCGGTGCTTATACCGGTTTACAGTTGCTTGAGCGCGAAAAGCTGATTTATATGGAAAACCCTAATATTCAGCCGGATCTGGAAGGGAAAGATTACATTGTTGAGCGCCAGTTAAAACCCGAAGCCCGTCGTGATGTGGTGGAATTGCTGAAAAGTATCGAGGTAAAACCAACCGCGATGATCGATGTATCCGACGGTTTGGCTTCGGAATTATTACACATCTGCAAGCAGAGCAACAAAGGCTGTAACCTGTACGAAGAAAAAATTCCGCTCGACCCGATGACTTTTGAAACTGCCCGCGAATTTAACCTCGACCCCACTATTTGTGCGCTGAGCGGTGGAGAAGATTACGAATTGTTGTTCACCGTTAAGCAGGCCGATTATGATAAGATCAAGTTTAAAATGGATATCACGATCATTGGCTACATCACCGAGCCATCGGCCGGTTGTAACCTGATCACCAAAAGCGGTACTGTACATGAATTGAAAGCCCAGGGCTGGAACGCGTTTAAAAAAGCTGAATAATGTTACAGGGTGCGTTTGATAAATTTTACCTCAACAATCATCCCGACGGTAAGCCACCGGTGATTTTTGTAAAGGGGATTTTATTGCTTTACCTGGGCTTGCTGATCCAAACGCTCAATAATTACCTGGATGGTTTTAATTTTTCGGCCATCTTGTTTATATTATTTGCTGTTGGATTTTTGATCTTCGTTACCGGAGAAGGAAAAAAATGGGCAAGGATTATTCTTTCGGTTTTGATACTGTTGAATGTATTTTTTCTGGGATCATCGTTATTGTATAGTTTTGGGGTTTTGCACGACAGCTCGGTTGCAAAAAAGGCTATCCAAATGCCGGTTTACCTCATCATTTTAACCTTCGCCGAAATCATTGTTGAGTTGTGGGGATGGGCGCTGATGTTTACCAAACAGGCAGATTGGTGGTTTAACAGAAAAAATAGTAATAGATAAAATAATTGGCATTATTTGTCCAAACTTGCATAGAATGGACAAGTGATAGTAGATTTAGAAAGTAAGTTATTTTTAGTAATATTCTATTTTTCTTTCTATGATCTCCAGCGGCTTGTCCGTTTTATCATACCTTACTATTTTCAAAAAGTTCCCTTTTTCGTCTTTATTGAAATATTTAAAAGTGCTAACGAATTTATAACCATCTGAATCAGAGATAACTTTTTCTACCAAATTATCTGCATTGTATGTCTGTGTTGTTTTATTCTTGATGGTGCCGCTTGAATCATACTCAGATAGTTCTTCAACTAATCCTTTATTATTTCGTTTATATACTATTTTTCTATCAATTTCGCCCGTTTTGTTATATGTTGTTTCGCTCGAAATAAGGTTATCTGTGTAGGTAAAGATTGTTTTCCCGAATAAAGCACCGTTATCATCAAAAATGTCGTATTCGCTTAACAAGCCATCGGCTGTGTATTTATAAAATCCATGTGGTTTCGATTTTTTTATATTTTTAATGGATATTTTCTGCCCTTTATCGTTGTATTGCATCTCATATATAGTATGGTCTGCTGCTGAACTATCTAAAGTGGACAACACTTCTTGATTGGTCATATTGCCATCCTTATTGTATTTTGAAGAAATAAGATATTGTTGTTTCTCCTTGTGGGCTTCGCCAAATTTTTCGGATGCGGAGAATTCAGTTTCAGTAAATTTAGAGATAGGTCCTTTTAAATCGTCTTTATCAAGATCATTTTTTAGTTTGCTATTTGAGCAAGAAATGAGACATATAATTACAGCCGATAATAATAGATTTGTTTTCATTTTATTGTGATATAGATTTGGTTTTAATCTTCGCTAAGATATTTAATATCTATCTGCTTATCTGCTTTGGCCCCTAATTTTTTAATTTTTTCGGCGGTAGTAGTAAGGTTGCCCCTACCCTCTGATAGTTTATTGACAGCATTGTTATAGGCCGATTGCGTTTGGTGAATGTTTTTACCGATACTATCCATATCGCCTAAAAAGCCAACAAATTTATCGTACATGTCGCCGCTTAAACGGGCTATTTCCAATACGTTACGGTTTTGGCGTTCCTGTTTCCACATACTGGCAATGGTGCGCAGCGTAGCCAGTAACGTCGATGGACTAACGATCACCACTTTCCTGTCCCAGGCATAATTAAACAGTTCGCCATCCAGCTGTACCGCTATACTGAAAGAGGATTCTATCGGCACAAAAAGCAACACAAAATCCGGCGAATTGATCTTATATAAATCATGATATTTTTTGGCAGAAAGACCGGCAACATGCCCGCGGATAGATTCGACATGGGTTTTGGCAAATAGTTTTCGGTCGTCCTCGGTATCGGCATTTACCAGTTTTTCATAAGCAATGAGTGAAACTTTGGAATCGATAATCAGGTGTTTTTCATCGGGCAGATCGATGATTACGTCAGGTTGATATCTTGTACCGTCGGTAGCCTGCATCGCGGCCTGGATGCGGTATTCCTGATCTTTAACAAGGCCTGAACGCTCTAATACCCGCTCCAAAATTACCTCGCCCCAATTGCCTTGTTTTTTGTTATCACCCTTAAGTGCTTTGGTTAGGTTTTGGGCCTCGTCGCTGATCTGTTTGTTGAGGTCCATCAGCTGGGTGATCACACCTTTCAGGGTGTTCCGCTCGGCCGCTTCCATGTTATAAACCTTTTCTACTTTATCCTCAAATGCCTTCAGGTTTTCCTTTAGTGGCGTGAGGATAACATCCAAATTGCTTCGGTTGATGTCAGTAAATTCTTTTGATTTTTCTTTAAGCAGTTTTTCGGCAACATTTTCAAATTCGCGCTGAAATTGCGTGCGGACCTGCTCTATCTCTGCTTTTTGTTCCTGCAGTTTCTCCTGCTGTGATTTATAATAAGCGCGGGCGCTTTCCAAGGATTGATTGGCCTGGGCCAGCTGGGTACGCTCGTATAAAAGTTCGTCGATAAGGCGGTTCTTTTCTTCCTTCAGAAAAGCAGTAATACTCTCTTTTTCAGTGGTTAACCCACTTGCTTTTTCTTCGGATTTGGCCAATGAAATTTTAAGCAGGTCATGCTCAGAACGGAGTTTGTTTAACTCATCCGCAGAGATTAGCTCGACCGCTTTTGGCTTTTTCAGAAATAAAAAAACAGCTATCAGCAGGATGATCAGGGATACAATTACTAATATGATATCAGTCATTTATTTGATAAAAATATTAGCAAAGTAAAGTATTAAAAACAACAAATACTAATAAATTAAACAAATAAAATAAACGAGTTAGGGAAGAACAATAGCTCCTGTTTTAAAACTCAAAGTATAGTTTTGTACGCCATAACCATCGCTTGTCCGCATCATACTACCGGCAATATTTATCTGGTATTCGGTGTTGGGTTTCAGTTCTACCTGCATAATTATACTTTTATTATCATTTGTAAAAGTAAATTTTACAGGTTTAGGATAATGGTCTTTTCCCTTTGCTCCCGGCCCAAAAAAATACCTTATACCATCCAGTTTTTTATCAAAATCAAATATGATCTCGGTTGTTTTATTACTTACCGTGGTATCATTGTTTTTGAAAGGCCTCACCGCGATAACCCGGGCGCAATGTTGTCGATAGTCGGCATCATAAAAACCTATGTGCGGTACTAACTTATTGTAAAAGTCAACAATAACGGGCATAAAACTTTCAAGTGTGGGATAGCTTTTTCTTTGTAATTGATATTTGCCCAATAGATTAACTAATGGTCGCATCCAAGCAAAGCCTCTGGCCAATTGCTGCTTCAACTCCTGTTCGGCCACCAATGTATCAGTATTATGAGTTTTCAGGTAACTGATCACCGATGCCCTTACCAAAGCTTCGTTCATCATGGTTTTCCAATCGCCATAAGCCAGTTTCCGCATTTTTGTACTTTCCTTTTCGTAGATGAGCGTACCTGCTCCTCTTAGTTGTTGTTCGTACTTATCTGTAAGGTAATTGATAAATGAATGGTTAAATTCGTGGATCAACGTGGGCAGATAAGATTCGCCATCATAAGTAGGTGCACCTTGCTCATCAAAGGTGCCAGAGCCAATAATGGCGTATACCTTTTTGGTTTGATCGTTTAAATTAACGTGCGGACCGTAATTTCCGCCGCCATTTCCAAGCCCTATTATGATATTGAAATTTTCGGCCGGGGCTTTACCGTAAAATTTATAGTACCAGTTTACATCCAGTTTTTTAAACAGAATATTAAAGCGGCTTTCAGCGACACTATAATCGGATAAGTGAGCCTGGAAAAATGCAGCGAAGTCTGCGTCTTTATAAAACTGCTTTAACAGGGCTGTAAATTTTGTAGCGCTTTCCTGGTTCCATCTTTTGTCGGGCAGGGAGACTGAAAAAGGGACAACCGGATCTAAAACAGGTGGTTCTTTAAGGTGAACTGTCATTGACATCACGGCATCGTAACTAATGCCGATACTGTCCCTTAGTTCACGGGCATATTTAATGAGCGGATGATCAATAAATTTATCAAAATGGCGGTGGATATCTGCTACGTATTTAACGTTGTCGGTTGTATTGTACTCTTCATTACCAGCTAAACGAAACACAATGCCCAACAATTCTACCCGCTCGTCAACCCGAGGTGTTGCAATAGTATTATTGGGTTGCGCCGATAATAATAAGGGAAATTTTATGATAAGTAAAAATAGGTTTAGGTATTTCATTTAATGTAGATATAAATGTTAAAGGCTACAAAAATCGATGTTCGCAAATGTAGACTGAATAACAGATTATAGGTTTAATTATACAATAACAAAAAAATATAATCCAATCGGCAAGTGTTAATGCACCGGATGCACAGCCGAATCGGTATCAGCGCCAAGCGTAGTGCTATCCGACGAATTAGATGTTGACACGCTATCGCGGAGTGTCATCGTTTTGGTTGAATCGGCAGGGTTGCCTTTAGCTGCGCTTGTATCGTTTTGACGGGTGGTATTTTTATCGCTGCTGTGACATGAAGTAAAAGCTATTGAAGCTGCTATAAAGGTAAGGATGATGAATTTTTTCATTGATGATATTTATGGTTTAACGTGAATGATGTGGTTCAGTTTTATGATTAGGATTTTGTTCGCTGGCATAAATTAAGGATATTCACAAATAAAACCAATTATGAAGCAGCTGATTTACGGAATACTAATAAGCATACTGTTAGCCTCGTGCTCAAAAAAGAGCACGGAACAGCCACCGCAACCCCATACTATAAAAGTTACGGTATCGGGCGCCGATGCGTTTAATGTTTCATTATCCGAATATAAAACGACGGATAGCAGCCCCAAAATTGTTGATGCGAAAGCTGTTGAAAAAGGATCATCATATAGCTATACAGCTACATTGAATCAAAACGACCAGGTAACCCTGCTTGTCACATCAGACGTATCCAATACCGTAACCTACAGAATTTACGATAATGATAAAATAGTGGTACAGGATACCGACAGGGAAGTGGTTACACACGGCTCGGTTACAGTAACTTATGATATCCCTTAGTATAAATTACTGTGCCTTCTCTACCCGTAAACCTACGTCGCTGATCTCATGCAGGGGGTTATCACGCATGTTTTGTTCAATTTGAAAACGGTAAACACCTTTTGCCGGGAAGTGATAATTTTTACGCAGCAGTACCTGGTAACTGTATAAATTACCCGATCCTTTGCCCAGCCATTCACCATCCGGGTTGGCCAGCTTTACTTCAAAACGCGTAGTATGTGTTTTTTTATCGGGGGTAATCTGGTAAACCAGCACGAAAATATTGGAGTATTTATAATTGCCGGTTACCCGTAAATTGAGGTATTGGTTGTAGGCTGCCTTTTCATCATCAACTTTAACATCAAAGTTTACGCGGTTAACGTACGACCAGTTATGGTCGGCAATTTCGGTGTTGGTATCAATGATGCTGTTAGGATCGGTACAGGACCCGGCAAGCATGGTTACCAAAAACAATGCTGCCGGGTAAATGATATTTAAAGCCCGTTTCATTCAGGTTTTGCCTGTTGATTATTGTTGTTATTATTATTCCGGTTTGGGCGGTTTGGCCTGCGGCGCCTGTTGTTATTACCGCTTCCTTCACCCTGTGGTTTTCCCTCGCCTTGCGGCCTTTGTTCACCCTGTGGCCTTGGTTCTCTTTGAGGTTTGGCTTCACCCGGTGGTCTGCCCTCTCCCTGGGGTTTGTTTTGCTGCGGAGGCCTGTTACCCTGTGGCCTGTTATTTTGTGGCTGACGGCTTCCTTCAGGACGCGGCTGCTGGGCCGGTTTTTCCTGCGGATTACCAAATCCCTGCTGAGGCTGCTGATTGGCAGGTTTGCCTTCGGCTTGTACCTGGCCTCCGGGTTTTTGGTTTTTATTGCGGTTTTTGTTCTTCTTTTTATTGTTATTGCGGCGCTCGTCGAGGCGGGTAAGGCTGTCCTGGCCAACTACGTTTTCGTAATCGAGTGCTTTTGCTACAGGTGTTTCAACTTCAACAATTTCGCCAAGGTCTTCAGGGATCACGCCATCTTTATTTTGCTGCTGGATCTCTTTAACCTTTTTTATAGGCAACGGAACCCATGATTCTTCGCCGGGGTAGCTAAACCACATCAGTTTTTTAAAGATATCGGTTTTTTGCAGGCGGGCATCCCCTTTTTGGGTTTTAAGCACGTTTACATTATCAGGGATGTATTTTAAGGCATCCATGTAAGTATCCAGCTCATAGTTAAGGCAGCATTTCAGCTTACCGCACTGGCCGGCAAGTTTCAATGTATTTAGCGAAAGGTTTTGATAACGGGCGGCCGAAGTAGATACGGTTTTAAAATCGGTAAGCCAGGTTGAACAGCACAGCTCACGACCGCATGAGCCTATCCCGCCTAAACGGCTTGCTTCCTGCCTCATGCCTATCTGCCTCATCTCAATACGGATGCGGAAGGTTTCGGCCATTTTCTTGATCAGTTCCCTGAAATCAACGCGGCCTTCGGCCGTATAATAAAAGGTGGCCTTGGTTTTATCGCCCTGGTAATCCACGTCGCTCAGCTTCATGCTCAGGTTAAGATCAAGTGCCAGCTTGCGCGATTTGTGCATGGTTTCCCATTCCATATCCTTTGCAGCTTTCCACTTGTCTACATCGGCAATGGTTGCTTTACGGTAGATCTTTTTAACTACATCGGCTTCCTTTACATGGCGTTTTACCATTTGCATCCGCACCAGTTCGCCGGTAAGCGAAACATGGCCGATATCATAGCCACCTGTGGTAGCTTCAACGGCAACCAGTTCGCCGGCTTCGAGGTAAATATTATCGTTGTTTAAATAAAACTCCTTGCGCGAGCCTTTAAACTTAACTTCAATAACCTGGAAAGGCTTATAGTTAGTAGGCATGTCCATGTGCGACAGCCAATCGTAAACATCTAATTTGCTGCAACCATTAGTAAGGCAACTGCCGTTACTTTTGCAGCCCGCAGGCGAACATCCGCCACCTGTTGAGCAACTTCCACATCCCATAATTAACTTGGCATATATTGATTCCCCGCAGGGACATTTTTATTAATTAGTATTTTAATAATTTGTAAAGATACATCTAAAAATAAGATTTTAGGATTAGCGTTTCGCTCCACATGATAATGCGCTTTTTCAAGCTCTTCAATAATCATTTGCGATTTGCCAATACTTAGCACGCCGCTCATTTTTTGAGCCGTATCCAGTTCCTTTGCCGGTAAATGTACCAGGCTACCCGCCCCCGCAATCAGTAAACAGCATTCGCGGATAAAGCTGGTACCGTAACGCAAAAAGTTTTTTTGGTTTTCGCGCCCCATTTTGGCAAACTGCTCCACAAAGGCCATTACCTCAATGCCCTTATTGCCAAAGCAATACCGTAGCCATTGTACAAACAGCTCATGGTAGCTTTTGTTATCCTGCTGCAGCATAGCCAGCGCCTCGGTCATGTTGCCGTTGCTTAAATAAGCAATTTCGGCAGCCGCCTCTTCTGTTTGGTGATGGGTATTTATTAAATGTTCTTTAATTTCATCGTACTCAAGCATCGGTATTTTCACCAGTTGCGTACGCGATAATATGGTATTCAGGATCTGATCCTGGTTTTGGGCTACTAATAAGAAGAGCGTATTGGGCTGGGGTTCTTCAATAATTTTTAACAGTGCATTCCCCTCTTTATCCAGGTATTCGGGCAACCAAAGGATCAGGATCTTATATTCCGATTCAAACGGCTTAAAGCTTAATTTCTTGATGATCTGGTGGCATTCGGCGATATTGATGTTGGCCTGTTTGTTTTCGGCATCGAGGTATCCGCGCCAGATATCCAGGCTTAAATATGGATTGGTAGTTAAAGCCCCGCGCCATTGCTCAATAAAAGTAAGGGCCGTATCATCCTTATGTTTTGCAAAGAAAGGGTAGGAAAAATGCAAGTCCGGATGCATCAGTTTCTGGTATTTCCGGCAGGAAGAACATACGCCGCATGAATCATCAGGCTGTTTATCTTCGCAGGATAGGTACTGGGCGTAGGCAACAGCAAGCGCGAGGCTGCCCGAACCCTCGGGGCCTAAAAATAATTGCGCATGGCTTACCCGGTTCTCAGTCACCGTGTTAAGCAATCGTTGCTTGGTTGCTGCCTGTCCTACTATTTCTTTAAACTGCATTTGGTGCAAAATAGTAATTAGATTTTAGATGTGAGATATGAGATGTGAGATTTGAGACAGGATAAATCGGGAAAGCGAATACTTTACAGTATGGTTATATGTTGAAAGTAAAGAAAAGGCCAACCAATCAAAAAATCTCGTATCTCATATCTCACATCTCATATCTTTACCAAATGAGAATAATGGCATTTGATTATGGCACCAAGCGTATCGGCATAGCAGTTACCGACCCTTTGCAGATCATCGCTACCGGGCTTGATAATATCCACCCCAATAATATCATCGAGTTTTTAAAAAAATACCTGCAAACTGAACAGGTGGAGCGCTTCATTGTAGGCGAACCAAAGCAGATGGACAATACCCCCTCGCAATCGGCTATTCACGTAAAAGGCTTTGTAAACCTGTTAAAGAAAACATTTCCGGAAGTGCCTATTGAAATGGTTGATGAGCGTTTTACCTCAAAAATGGCATCGGCAACTATCGCTCAAAGTGGCATGAACAAGAAACACCGGCAAAATAAGGAGTTGGTGGATACGATATCGGCAGTGATATTGTTGCAGAGCTGGATGGAAAGAAAGATTTGAACCATGATGCGCTTGATTAGAGGATTGCCTTGATAGAGGGTTGAACCTTGATTTTCCTGATTAGAGGATTGCGTGATATCTGCTTCAAATTAAGAGATTGTTGTTGTGGACACGTTTAAATTGTAAGCTTTTTGATCCGAAGTTTATTAGCAGGCCTATTTCCATTTTATAGGCTTCAAGATAATTCATGGCTTGTGCTAAGTGTACATCGTCAAGTAATATGATGGCTTTTATTTCTACCATGATCGATCCTTCAACAAAAAAATCTACTCGACGTTTTCCTATGTCAACCCCATCATAATAGATGATCATCTCGAGTTCCTGGGCAAATTTCAAATCAGCTTTTGCTAATTCCAAAGCTAATGCGCGCTGATAAATTAGTTCCTGGAAGCCATTACCCAGGTATTATGCACACGCATAGCGCAACCAATTATCTTCTCGGTTAGTTCTTTATGTTTCATGCTAAGGTTTAAATGAAGTTAAAAGTATAACATCATTTTTAAATTCCAAGCCCAACATCAGGAAATTCTCTGATCAAGCGCGCCATGGTTCAACCCTCTATCAAGGCCATCCTAAAATCCTAAAAATCAAGGTTCAAATTTTTGTTTATCTTTGCCGCCATGGATATTCTCCCTAATGCCTTACTGGCTTACTTAGATGACCATTGCGACCCGGAGCCGGAAGTGCTGCAAAAGCTCAACCGCGAAACGCATATCAAGGTGTTAAAACCTAACATGCTATCGGGACATTACCAGGGCCGTTTGCTTAGTTTTTTGAGCAAAATGGTGCAGCCTAAGCGCATCCTGGAGATAGGTACCTACACAGGCTACTCGGCTATTTGCCTGGCCGAAGGTTTGGCCGAAGGCGGCATCCTCCACACCATTGAAGTTAACCGCGAAATGGAGGAGATCATCACTTCACACCTTAAACTAACAAATGTTGAAAATAAAATAAAGCTGCATTTTGGGCCGGCAGAGGACATTATTGCTGATTTACAGGAAGATGTTTTTGATTTGGTGTTTATAGATGCCGATAAAAAGAATAATTATACTTACTTTGAATTAGTTTTTGACAAAGTCAGATCCGGAGGATTAATAATAATTGATAACGTTTTGTGGAAAGGAAAGGTGTACGGCGCCGAAAAAGATGCCGATACTGAAGGAATCCGCAAACTAAATGACCAGATAGCTGTTGATAGCAGGATAGAAAAATTGATCCTGCCGGTACGCGACGGGCTGCTGGTTATCAGAAAAAAATAAATTATGAAGAAAATCTTACTGATTACAACACTGTTGATTTCAACATTAGCTGCTTCAGCACAGAAAAATACCTCACAATCTTACATTGAAAAATTCAAAGATGATGCCATTAAGATCATGCACGAAACCGGGATTCCGGCAAGCATCGTTTTAGGTGTAGCCATGCACGAATCGGGCTGCGGCAACAGCACCATAGCACAAAACCTTAATAACCAGTTTGGAGTAAAAGGCGGAGGCAGTGTAGTTTTTATTAAACACAACAAAAAAGTTCGAAGCTCATACAAACGTTACGATTCGGTTTTTGATTCATTCCAGGATTTTGCCCGCATCATGACCGAACGCAAACAGTTTAGCCACCTGGCCGATGCGCTTACCCACTATGATTACAAAGGCTGGGCAAAGGGCATTCAGCATGCCGGTTATGCCAGCAGCCGTAAATGGGCTTCACAGGTTTTGGGCATTATTAACAAGTATAACCTGAATGATCTGGATGAAAACCCTGCAACCCAAACGCAGTTAGCAGATGCTCAGCAACAATAATTAAATTTATAAATCTTAATTTGGCCCCTATTTATATGCCTCATAATAAGATTTAAGCCTGATGCGAAAAATTATATACTTGTTCATTGCTGTAGTATGCTTCAGTTCATGCTCTGCCCGTAAAAAAACCACTACAGTATCAAACCGCGATGCCAAACGCAATAACAGCAATATCCAAAAGGCAAATAAGGATGCTATTGCCAATTACCGCTCATACAATTCATTAGAGTATATTGACCGTTTTAAGGCCATAGCTATCCAGGAAATGAACCAGTATGGCATCCCGGCCAGTATCACCCTGGCGCAGGGCTTATTTGAATCGGGTGCGGGCAATAGTGACCTGGCCAAATACGCCAACAACCACTTCGGCATAAAATGTACCAGCGACTGGACCGGCAAAAGTTATTATAAGGATGATGATAACGTGAACGATTGCTTTCGCGTTTATGATAACCCGGAAGATTCCTTCCGTGACCACTCGGCGTTTTTAAAACGTAAAAATTACGCTAAACTTTTTGAACTGGATAAAAATGATTACGAAGGCTGGGCCTATGGATTGAAAAAGGCAGGCTATGCCACAAACCCTAAATATCCGCAGCTGCTGATCAATATCATTGTAAAATATAACCTTGATCAGTATGACCGCCCCGAAGGCGAGATTGCCAAAATTAAACGGGAAGACCGTGTGTTATCACAGATCAATGATAGCATTGGCAAACCCGTTCAGGACACCCTTTCCAAAACCCCGCCCGACGATAAGATCTACACCGTAAAACAGGGCGATACACTATACAACATATCCAAACGTTTTGGAATAACTGTCGACGACCTTAAAGCGTTGAACAGCATGAGCGACAACGGCATAAAAATTGGCCAGAAGCTTGTAGTTGTTAAGTAGAATCAGAGGTAAGACAGCAAGAGCCAAGAATCAAGATAGAAAGAGATCAACTATCTTCGAATTGGTCTTGTATCTTGACTCCTGATATCTTGGCTCTGTCCTCGAAAGGTTAATTGTTGTTAAATTGTATGATCACCCGCCGCGCAACACGTATTTTTGGCTCCTCAATGAAATTGTGGATCCTTCTGATATGTTTTGCCCTGCCCGCAGCAAAGGTTTTTGCCCAGCAAAAAACTGTTGATGGGGTTGTGTTTGATAAAGACAGCAAAGACCGCATAGCCAAAGTAAACGTTCAGAATATCACCACCGGCAAATCCATTTACAATACCTTTAAAGGCGAATTTAAAATAGAGGCCCAGCCCGGCGATGTGCTCGTTTTTACAAAATCAGACCATCATCCCGATACTTTAAAGGTTCAAAATGCGGAATCGCTGGCCATATATATGAAACGCATGGCTATCCAGCTTAAGGAAGTTATTGTGCGTGATACCCTGCTTAACCCGCAAAAACGGCTGGCAGCAACTAAAAACGATTATACCAGGATCTTCGGGCCGCTTAATAACAAGGACCTGCTGAGCTTTGGGCCGGGAGGAGCAGGTTTAAGCATTGATGCGCTTTACAATTCCTTGAGCCGCAGCGGCCGCAATGCCGCCCGCCTGCGCGAAACTATTGAAAAAGATTACCAGCAAAACGTTATTGATTATCGTTTTAACCGTACCTATATTGGTGCAATAACCAACTTAAAGGATCAGCAGCTTACCGATTTTATGTTACGGTACCGTCCGGGCTACTATTTGGTGAAAACGGCAAGCGACTATGAATTTATTGCCTCCATTAAAACCAACCTCAACCGTTTTTTGAAATATAAAAAACGGCCGTATTCCCTTACTCCGCTTGTTACGCCCGATGACAGCAAGAAAGATCTTGGCCGCGAATAAGGCAGATAAACCTTAATACAAGATTCATTTTAATATCCAAAAATTCCAATATTTTTGTCCGAAAGCCGTTAACGAGACTAAACCCAAGAGCAACATTTTTGTTTATTGTAGGTAAAAAAGGAGATTTTTGCTTTAATTTGTTTACTATGTTAAAAACAAAACCGGGATTACTAATACTCGCATTATCAGTCACGTGTGTTTTATCAGTCAAAGCACAAACCGATACCCTGAAAAAAGATAGTGTTAAAATAGACACTGCGGTACTTAATAAATACCGGATAAATTCCCGCAAAAACGCCATCCCCACCCGTGTTCGCCCCATACAGATCCAGCGCGAAATGGTGCCCGTAACCATGCTTGATTATAAAGTAAATTACTGGAAAAAGATAATCACCTTTGGCCTGAACTTTAGCCAGTCGGCATTTAGCAGTAATTATGCAGCGGGTGGCGTAAGTGCGGTAGCATTAGGCTCAAACTTTATTTACCATACCGAATACAACAAGGCCCCGTTCAGTTATGTATCCGAGCTTAACCTTACCTACGGCGTATCAAAAAACAAAGGGCAGGGCAAACGCAAAACGCAGGACCGGATTTACTTTGATAATAAATTAGCCTCGCAGATTTCAACACACTGGTATTTTTTCGGTGCTTTAACCTTTGAGTCGCAATTTGATAAGGGCTTTAATTATATTGATAACGGAAACGGAACATTTACGCAGCAATATATCTCCAATTTCATGTCGCCGGGCTATTTAACCGAATCCGTCGGTTTTGAGTACAAGCCAACCAGTTATTTTGATTTACGTTTAGGTACCGGTACAGCCCGACAAACCTTTGTTTTGGATACTATAATCCATCAAAAACAACAGGATAATTATGGTGTACCAGTTGGCCATACTGTAAAAAACGATCTGGCGTTCCAGGTTGTTGCCCTGTTTGATAAGGATATCGCAAAAAACATCCACCTAAATACACGTTACGCGTTATTCATTCCATACGCCCAATCGCCAAAATTTATCACTCACCGTGTGGACTTAGTGCTTACTGCCAAGGTTAACAGGCTTATCAGTGCAACAGTTAACGGAACGCTGTTGTATGATAAACATACATCCGACAGTGCGCAGGGTTATGAGGGGATCGGGTTGGGAATGTTATACCGGTTCCCGTAATAGATTTAAAAAATATTATAACATTGGCAGGCTTCATAAATATGAGGCCTGTTTTTTTTATATAAACTTAGAATGGAATACAAGTTAATCTGCCAGAGAAATTGCTTTAAAAAGGAGGCTCCGTGGGAGCCAATACATGTGCTCCATTTTTCTACAAACTGCACAAAAATATCCCGGGCTCGGTAGGCGCCTCCTGCATTATTTTGTTTTTAAAAGCAATTTCCCAGGTTAATCTGCTAAGTAATTATTTAATATAGTTCAAAATCATACCTTTGTATCCTTATAAAAAAGATTAAAGTTTTTTATCATAATGTTTGAAAATCTTTCGGATAAACTCGACAGGGCGTTCAAGGTCCTGAAGGGTCAGGGAACTATTACTGAAATAAACGTGGCCGAAACCATGAAGGAGATCCGCAAGGCCCTTCTTGATGCCGACGTTAACTATAAAACAGCCAAAGCATTTACTGATGATGTTAGGCAAAAAGCGCTTGGTAATAATGTATTAACATCTATTTCGCCGGGCCAGTTGCTTACCAAGCTCATGAACGATGAGCTTACCGAACTGATGGGCGGTACCACAGCCGATCTGAGTTTTCCGGCTACACCAACCATCATCCTGATTGCCGGTTTGAACGGTGCGGGTAAAACAACCTTTACCGGTAAGCTTGCCAATTACTTAAAAACACAACGCAACAAAAAACCATTACTGGTTGCTGATGATATTTACCGCCCTGCGGCTATCGATCAGCTGGAGGTTTTGGGCCAGCAGATAGGTATTCCTGTTTATGCCAACCGCGACTCGAAAGACCCGGTAGCTATTGCCCGCGAAGGGATAGCACAGGCTAAGCAAAACGGGAATAACGTGGTGATCATTGACACCGCCGGCCGTTTAGCTATTGACGAAGCGATGATGGTGGAGATTGAGCAGGTAAAAGATGCCGTAAAGCCACATGAGATATTGTTTGTGGTTGACTCCATGACCGGCCAGGATGCTGTAAATACTGCTAAAGTGTTCAACGACCGCCTTGACTTTACCGGCGTGGTATTAACCAAGCTGGATGGCGATACCCGTGGTGGTGCGGCATTATCAATCAAATCGGTTGTTAATAAGCCTATCAAATTTATTGGTACCGGCGAGAAGATGGAAGCGCTTGACGTTTTCCACCCTGATCGTATGGCATCAAGGATCCTGGGCATGGGCGATGTGGTATCATTGGTTGAACGCGCCCAGCAGCAGTTTGACGAGAAAGAAGCGGCCGAACTACAAAAGAAGATCCGCAAAAATAAGTTCGACTTTAACGACTTTTACGGCCAGATCCAGCAGATCAAAAAAATGGGTAACATGAAAGATCTGATGGGCATGATTCCCGGCGTAGGCAAAATGATGAAGGATGTTGAGGTTGATGATAATGCGTTTAAAGCGATAGAAGCCATTATCCAATCTATGACCCCGTTTGAAAAAGCCAATCCTGAAACCATCAATCAAAGCCGCCGTAACCGTATCGCCAAAGGTTCGGGCACCGATTTACAGGAAGTTAACCGCCTCATGAAGCAGTTTGATGATATGAAAAAGGTGATGAAGCAAATGAGCAACCCCGCAGCCATGGCCAACATGATGCGCCGGATGCCGAAGATGTAATGGCTTAATAAACCAGATAAAAAGACGTCTCTTGCCAAAAGCAAGGGGCGTTTTTTTTGCTCCTTTGCTGACGGACAAAATGAACATATGTGTATATTATTATACACAATTTCACACTTTTTGAGGTGATAGGTCATTAAAATGTCATTTACTGTGCAATGGCACTTGCTTTGATTTAAGTAGGGAGAACAGATGAGGGTCTGCGCTTAGCATCCCTCTCCTATTAATGAACTAAAAAACTAATCATGAAAAATTTAATTAAACCCGTTTTGTTGACCGCTGCATTATTTGCTTTTAAAGTTGGTTCGGCCCAGGTTAATCTTGGAGCAACTACCGCAACGAAAATAGCTACGCGGGTAGCTACACCAACTGTGAATGCTGCATCTATAGCGCAAAAAGCGGTTAACACAACCTCAACCGTAACCAACCAGGCTGCAACACAGGCTCAAAATGTAGCAGCGCGGACAGCCGCACAAACCCAGGCTACCACCAACCAGGCCGTAGCAGGCGTTGCCGCAAATGAAGCTGCTAATGTTAACAGCAACGTTGCCTCAACCGTAAATGCTACCGCAGGTACAACAGCTGCACAGGTCGGTGTTAGCAGCAATACCTCAGCTGCCGGTACTGTGAATGCAGCAGGAGTAACAGCAACAGGCGAAAAAGCATTAATCACAACCGAAGGGGCTGCTGCCAGCACTACCGAAAAAGTAAGCAGCAATGCTGCCGCTTTAAGGGCAGGCGCAACCACAACAGCAGGTAAAACTGCCGTTGCCGCCGGTAATGGCGTAAATACTGTTAGCAAAAATGTAAGTGTGACCTCTTCCGGTAACCTGAACAGCACAGGTAATGCGGCAGTGGGTCCTAAAAAGCTAAATGCCGGCTTCTCAAATAGCAGCGCCTCAAGTACTGCTGTAAAGGCGGGAAAGAAAAGCGTTACTGTTAAAACTTCGGGCAAGGGTTCAGCCAAACTGAGTGCTGCCAAACAGTAATAGCATTTAACATACATTAAATCAAAAAGGCCGGTACCGGCCTTTTTGATTATCCGCACTTTTTTAATCAGCACATTAGCCATGAAAAAACTTAAACTTATCCTGCTGCTGGCTCTGGCCGGCCCTGCGGTTTATGCCCAGCAAAAACCTGACACCGCGGCAAAAACAAAAGAATTGTTTGTAAATGCGGGTTTGCAATATCTTTCAAACCTAACCTACGCCGGCCGGCGCGATGAAAGCAGTGTCCCGGTGCTACTGCCCTCTGTTACATTGGTTAGCAAGCAGGGCTTTTTTGTAAGTGCTATCGGCTATTTTGATCTTAATGGCTCCAAATCAGGCACCGAGGGCCTTAGCGTTACGCCAGGCTATGTTTTCGCGTTTGATGCAAAACGTTACTATGGAGGCAATATATCGGGCACTAAATATTTTATCACCAAAAGTAGCCCCATTATACTTTCTTCATTTAATGCTACGCTTGATGGGCAACTGTATGCCAATCCGGAGGATATTGTAAAATTTACCGCGGGCATCAGCTATAGGTTTAATAAAAACAACAGCAACGACGTTGTTAATACAGCTGAATTATCAAAGGAGATTTTTGCTTTGAAAACGGGTGCAGATAAAAAAAGCGGGTTAAAAATTACCCCTACCGTTACGCTTTATGCCGGTACACAATCGTTCTACCAAACTTATTATACCGAATCGCAGGTTACCCGCTCGATAGAACAGCCCCAGCAACAAACGCCTATTAATATCCTGTTTCCCAATCAGCCAAAACAAACTATTATAACGCAAACGGTAACGCAGCAAAATCAGCGCGAGGTAAGGCAATATAAGCTGCTTGCTTTCAGCGGGTCGCTGCCTTTAACCTATGCTATCAACAAGTGGCAGATCCTCTTTACGCCCTACCTCATCAAGCCGTTTAACCAGGTTGATTATGTAACAAATACCAAAATGAACGGACTTTACTTTTTGTTCACTACAGGGGTTAATGTAACGTTTTAGCAACGTTAAAAAAATATAATATGCGCGCACTTCGGCGGTGTTTATAAAGGCTTGTTTTTATTAGCTTTGTTGCAGTACATCACAAACCGACGGAAAGTTATGCGCAGGATATTTTTGGTTCTTTTATTGTTACCGGCCCTTTTTTCGATGCCGGTATTTGCCCAGGTTCCCGGGTCGCAGATTGATGTTAAACATTATACGTTTGATATTAAACTCAACGATGCTGATAATAATATAGAAGGAAAGGCAACGGTTTCAATAAAGTTCCTGAATGGTGCAGAAGGGTTTAGCCTCGACCTGGTAAAAAAGAACGCGGAAGGTAAAGGGATGCAGGTATCGGCAGTAACCGAAAACGGGAAGCCGGTAAAGTTTACCCAGGGTGATGAACAACTAAAGATTAATACCCGCGCCTATAAAGGTAACACCCGCGATTATACGATAAGCTACAGCGGCATCCCGGCCGATGGGCTGATCATCTCGACCAATGCGTTTGGGCACCGTACTTTTTTTGGTGATAACTGGCCTAACCGGGCCCATAACTGGCTGCCCTGCGTTGATAATATTGCCGACAAAGCCACGGTTGATTTTATTGTAACCGCGCCCGATCACTACCAGGTAGTATCAAACGGCTTGCAAACCGAAGAAAAGCAACTCGACGGAAAGCTGAAGCTTACCCATTGGGTTGAAACCGTTGCGCTGCCTACCAAGGTAATGGTTATAGGCGTAGCTGAGTTTGCAGTTGATCGCCCGGGCGATGTTAACGGGATCCCGGTTTTTACCTATGTTTTTCCTGAAAGTAAAGAGGTTGGGTTTAAAAGCTATGCAGTAGCCAAAAATATTCTCCCCTACTTTATAAAAAATGTTGGCCCTTACAGCTATGAAAAATTAGCGAATGTGCAGTCGAAAACCATTTTTGGCGGGATGGAAAATGCCAGTGCTATATTTTACTTTGAAGAATCGGTTAAAAGTCCGGAGATAGAAGAATTAATGGCGCATGAAATTGCCCACCAGTGGTTTGGCGATGGTGCAAGCGAAAAAAGCTTTGGTCACCTATGGTTAAGCGAAGGCTTTGCCACTTATATGACCAATCTTTATCTCGAAAATAAATATGGGGCCGATACCTTAAAAGCCCGTCTTATTGGCCAGCGTAAAAAAGTGCTGGATTTTGAAAAAGAGCGTTTAACCCCCGTGGTTGATACCGCTGTTAAAACAAAATATATGCAGCTGCTTAATGCCAACAGTTACGAAAAGGGAGGTTGGGTGCTGCATATGCTGAGGCGCAAATTGGGCGATGATGTTTTTTGGAAAGGGGTGAGAAACTATTATTCCAGGTACCAGGGCAGCAATGCCAATACTGATGATCTGAGGCGGGTAATGGAGCAAGGCAGCGGGAAGGACCTGAAATCATTTTTTACGCAATGGCTGCGCACAGCCGGGCATCCACATTTGGCTGTTAGGTGGAAGTACGATGAAAAAGACAGCACCATCGCTATAAATGTAACCCAGAGCCAGGAATATATTTACAATTTGATGTTAGAGGTTTCTGTTGACGGACAGTTGCTGAACGTGCCGGTAAAAGAGAAATCGACAACGGCAAAGTTCAAGGTTAAAGCTAAACCTGCTGATGTTAAGATAGATCCGAATATAAACCTGCTGGCATCGTTTGAGGAGAAAAAATAATTAAAAGACTTTTAATTCCTCTTGAGAGGGGGCGCGATAGGCAAGGGTGGTAGCAGGGGTGTGTTTCCGCTACAAGCTTATCAAAGCAGAAACACACCCCTCCGCCCCTCTCAAGAGGGGAATCGCACAATTCCGCGCTTTTTCTTCCTTAAGTTAACGGCTATGCTCTCTCAAGAGGGGAATCGCACTTTCCCGCGCTTTTTTCTTCGCAAACTTTCCCTAACCTACGCCGCTATCACCCGGTTGATCACCTTTTCCAGGTCTTCCAGATCAAATGGTTTGGCTAAATAGCTTTGGGCGCCGGCATGATTGGCCAGGATCTGGATATCGCTGTTTGCGGAAAAATAAATTACCGGTATTTCTTTAAGGCCCTCGGTTTTTTTGAGGGTTTGTGTGGCAATGATCCCGCCCGAATCCGGGATCCAGTTATCCATCATGATCACATCAGGCAAAATGCCCGAAACTTTTTCAATAATGTTATTGCAGTCGCTAAAGGTGTACACTTCCCACCCTTGTTCTTCTAAAATATAACTGCAAATAGAAAGGATGTCCTCGTCGTCATCAAATATGACAATTTTTTTAGATGGAGTATTCATGGGATAGTTGTACGTGAATTTATAGATATCTTTTCATAAAAACAAATGTTTTAAATTGTAAATTAAATTTGCGCGTTTAAACAAGGTTTTATATCGCCTTGATTTAAATTAATGCATGTATCAACCACTTCTTAACTACTACAAAATCTAATAATTGGTTTTGTAACCGATTAATTACTGCGTTTTATTAAAAACAGTAATATTTTTACCTATCCAATTTTAACAGCCTTATTAAATCCTGCTATACCAACAAATACACCTGTAAATTCTGTTTCATGAACACGCAAATCAAACCAATTTTATTGGGCGCCATGCTGCTTGCTCCTGCGGCCGCAATACACGCACAAACAAAGGCAAGCTTATGGCTTACCAAGGCCGACAGGTCGGTACTTTTTGAGCAGCAAAAAGGGCCCCTTGCTTTTAAGACCAGCGATGCCGGCGGCACTACTATTACTGTTGATGATAAGGAGCACTACCAACCGATAGATGGATTTGGATTTGCATTAACCGGAGGCAGTGCCATGCATATCATCCGCATGAGCGCCGATAGCAGGGCTGCGTTGCTTAAAAATCTGTTTGCAGTTACAGGGAATGATATTGGCATAAGTTATTTAAGGCTGAGCATTGGCGCGTCCGATCTGAATGAGAAAGTATTCTCTTATGACGATATGCCCAAAGGGCAGACAGACCCAACGCTAAAACATTTTGACCTCGGCCCGGATAAGGCTGACGTGATCCCGGTAATGAAACAGATATTGGCTATAAACCCGGCAATCAAGATCCTGGGCTCGCCATGGTCGCCCCCGGCCTGGATGAAAACTAATAACGATACCCGTGGTGGCCGTTTAAAACCCGATTGTTACCCGGTGTATGCTCAATACCTGGTTAAATATATCCAGGGGATGAAGGCCAACGGGATCAACATCGATGCCATCACTATTCAGAACGAGCCATTGCACCCCGGGAATAACCCCAGTTTACTGATGGTTGCGCCCGACGAAGCCGATTTTATCAAAAACAATCTTGGTCCCGCGTTTAAGGCAGCAGGTATCAAAACAAAGATCATTGTTTACGATCATAATGCCGACAGGCCCGACTACCCTATCTCGATATTGAACGACCCTGCTGCCCGTAAATATGTGGATGGCTCGGGCTTTCACCTGTATGGCGGAGACATCTCGGCCCTTACCGACGTGCACAACGCACACCCCGATAAAAACATTTACTTTACCGAGCAGATGACCGTTGAGCCCGAAAATCAAAGTACTATCAACATTGCCTGGCCGGTAAAAAGCCTTATTATTGGCGCAACCCGTAACTGGAGCCGCAATGTACTGGAATGGAACCTTGCCGCCGACCCTGAATATAAGCCGTATACCGACCGGGGCGGATGTCCCTCATGCCAGGGCGCCGTTACCATTGATAAAAACGAGGTAAAGAAAAACATCGCTTATTATTCAGTTGCCCACGCTTCCAAATTTGTACGTCCCGGTTCGGTACGTATTGCATCAAACAATATGGATACTTTACCTAACGTAGCTTTCAAAACCCCCGATGGCAAAAAAGTGCTTATTGTAGCCAACACCGGCGATAGCGCGCAGGATTTCAACATCAAATACCAGGGAAAAATATTGGCGGTTAAACTTGATAAAGGTTCGGTTGGAACATATATCTGGTAGTAAAAACCGGTTCAGATAAAATTTAAACGTACAACAACATGTTAACATCGTTAATAAAAAATATAAAAGTAAATTCAGGGATTAAAACCCTGCTAACCGTGGTGGCTGTTCTGTGTATCTCGCTGCAAAGCAATGCGCAAACAGGCTTTTTAAAAGCCGACGGTAAAAAAATAGTTGATGAAAAGGGCCGGAATATACTGCTGCGCGGTATGGGTTTAGGTGGATGGATGCTGCAGGAAGGCTATATGCTGCACATCAATAAAGACAGCCGTCAATATCGGATCCGTGAGCGGCTGGAAGAATTGATGGGCCCGGCCGAAACTAAGGAGTTTTATGATACCTGGCTGGCCAACAATACCCGTAAAATTGATGTGGATTCGATGAAACGCTGGGGATTTAATTCTATCCGCCTGCCAATGCATTATAATCTGTATACTTTGCCTGTTGAAAAGGAGCCGGTGGCTGGTAAAAACACATGGCTGGATAAAGGGTTTAAAATGACCGACGATCTGCTGGCCTGGTGTAAAGCAAATCACATGTACCTGATCCTTGACCTGCATGCCGCCCCCGGCGGACAAGGCAACGACCTTAACATCTCCGACCGTGACCCGGACAAACCATCGCTTTGGGACAGCGAGGCTAATAAGCAAAAAACCATTGCCCTTTGGCGCAAGTTGGCCGAACGTTATAAAGACGAGCCTAACATTGGTGCTTACGATATCATCAACGAGCCGAACTGGGGTTTTGACGATCCTCAAAATGATAAAAACGGCCTTAAGGAAAAAACCAACGGGCCGTTAAGAAAATTAATGGTTGATATTACCGCAGCCATCCGCGAGGTAGATAAAAAACATATCATTATTATTGAAGGTAACGGCTGGGGCAATAATTATAATGGTATTTTACCCCAATGGGATAAAAACATGGTGCTGAGTTTTCATAAATACTGGAATTTTAACGATCAAAAATCTGTTGATCATATTGTAAAAACACGCGATCAATATAATATCCCGGTATGGCTGGGCGAAACCGGTGAAAACTCAAATACCTGGCTTACCGAAGCCCTCGGCTTATTAGAGAAAAATAACATAGGCTGGTCATTATGGCCTTTAAAAAAATTGGGTATCAACAACCCGATGGAAATCCGTTCAAATCTGAACTATGATGATGTGAGCCGGTACCTGAACACCGGCAGGCATAAACCTAACGAGAGCAACACGTATAGCGGCACCCTTGAGCTGGCTACTTACGCTAAATTGGAAAATACCATTATCCATCACGATGTGATCGACGCTATTTTCAGGCAGCCCCATACAACAGTTACCAAACCGTTTAAAGCCAATAAAATAGGCAACGGCACAGTGATCAATGCTGTTGATTATGACCTGGGCCGCAATGGATACGCTTATTTTGATACTGATACAGCCGATTATCATACATCGGGCAAACCGGGTGTTGGCAACAAGGGGCATGTTTACAGGAACGACGGCGTTGATATCAGTAAAGATTCGACCCAATATGACAGCTACTATGTTGACCATATTGAAACGAACGAATGGACACAGTACACTATACAGGTCAAAACTCCGGGCGTATACTCCGTAAGCCTCAAAGTGGCATCCGCTACCGATGATGCCAAGCTATCTATATTGGTTAATAATACGGCGCAGGCAAAAGAAGTGGCGGTACCCAACACCGGCGGGCTAAAAAAATGGCGGGATGTTGCTGTTAAAAATATTGTTTTAAAGGCCGGCAGCAACAAAATAAAAGTGCTGGCCAACAACGGCGGATACAACCTGTATTACCTGCAGTTTTGGAAAGGTAAGTAAATGCAGTTACGCTATATTTATTTAAACAGCCGGAGTATATATTATTTGCCCCGGCTGTTTTTTTAATAACCTGCATTCAGCGTAATAGATGTCACAAGTAGCCTTAGCCCCCATTCCCGCCCTTCATACTTGCGCCAGAAAAGTGATTTTAACCCCTAAATTTTTTAATATTATTTTTCTGATAAAAGCTATTGTAAATAACTGTTTTTATAGTTAAATTTATTATACCAATTATCAATGTCACCTAACATAGGAAGAAGTCGTTATGAAAAAACAAGCTACGATAGTTTGTCAGCCTGATAAGACTGAAACTACCCAACCATTACAGGTAAACTGCCCGCCATCACATCAAAAAATGTATCGTGATCATACGCATTGCGATCATGTACATGGCAGGGTTAACAAATTTCCAATTGGCAGCAACCGCGGGCCATGCTTCTTTTAAGTTAACTGCGCTATTTAATAATAGTACGGTTGGCCGTATGGCTTAAAGTTGCAGGTAAACTGCTAAGCTGCATAATCCAATTTGCCCGCGCCGGGTATCAACCCCGGCTTCGCCGGCAATGGAATGGTTTTGTATTGCCGTTATTAAGCCTCAAATGGAAGCCATAGCACCATATATAATTTTTTTGGGGTAGCGATATTCGCACAGCGCAGCGGTAAGGGCTTAACGCGTTTACAATGTTAAAAAAGATATGAGAACGGTGGATTTACCGGTGAGGACAGACATTTAACAAACCTCTGCCCTCAGATACTGTATTGAATTCTCAGCGGGAGAAATCAATTATGCCCTTTTCAACCCAATTTTACCTCTTTCGCACGCGCCAACGCAGGCTGCTAATAAGTGCTTAGTTTTTCAGGTACAGGATGAGTTATTTTAGTATCTCCAGCAATTCTATCTCCCAAATAAGTATAACAGACCCTGCAGGATAATCGGGCGAAGGGCTGTTTAAACCGAGCTTAGGAGGGAGAAATAATCTGTATTTGCTACCTACGCTCATCAATTGTATGCCCTCGGCCAAGCCTGGAAGTAAATCACGAATTATTTTGTTGAGCGGCGAATGGCTATTGGATGTTTCTTTAGATTCTCTACCCACCATAGCGGTCCTTTGGAAATTGAATTTCACATTATCTGTTGCCAAAGGCTTTGGCCCTGTTCCCTGGCTTATTATTTCATACTGCAAACCACTGGCTGTGGTAATAATGCCGGGTTTCTTTTTGTTTTCGGCTAAAAACTTCTCGGCTTCCTCTTTAGGAGTTAAGGCTACTGGTGCAGGAGGAGGTTCAGAAATGACAGGTTGCTTATCTTTAACGGCAGGCGTAGATTTTACATTTTTAACTAAATTATCCCCTTGCCTTGCAACAACAATATCGTTTATAAACAGATTAACCGTTCCCGCTAATTGACCGTTCTTCCAGTAGCGCATCCCTATACTGCCATCAAGTTGTCCCAAACCGGCTACGTATACATCGTCACCGTCTACGGCTATCTTATAAGGGTCCGAGCCCGAACCCGCCAGTCTGGCAAGCACAGTAGGCACGTCATTTTTCCAATATTTTGCAAACCCATTTTCCCATCCAGCCACATACACGTTCTTACCTGAAACAGCAATGGCAGTGGCCCTGGCATCCGAACTTGGGGCGGTTAAGGAAACGGTGCCTTTATCGCCACACCAATAAGCAACGCGGTGCCCTCCTGGTTCGACGTACTGGCCAACGATATAAAGATTATTGTTCAATATACGGATAGATGCCGCTCTTACGGGCAAAGGATCGTTAATTATTTTTACGGGCTCTCCATTTTTCCAATACTTGGTGTCGTTTTTAACCTGGGGATCAGAATCAAAACCGGCAATGTAAACATCTCCCGTTTTGTAATCAATGGCAACAGATCTCGCATTTGATCCGCCAATAACATTGAGCGGTACCGGCTTTCCATTTTTCCAACACCTGGCCAAGTCACCGGATGAACTGTAGAACCGCTCATACCCAACTACATAAACATCACCGTTCCTATTGTCTATAACCATGTCATTAGCATATCCTTTAGTCCCCGTACCGCTGGTGTTGGAAAGCTGTACTTCTGTGTTGTTTTTCCAATACACCGCCTGCCCGTTATGCATGCCTGCTGCATAAACATCATTACCAACTACAACCAGCGATACAATTTCCGATTGGCTTTGCGTATTGGCCAGCAATACCGCTACACCGTTTTTAAGATAGGTTGCAACCGGTGTTTTCCCATCTGGCATTGAATATCCGGCCAGGTATATATCCGCTCGTTTCTGCTGCGTTCTCGCTATATTAGCAGGTTTCGTATTACTACTGCTGTTGTGTTGCGCATTTGCGCTGAAAGATAAAAAGCTAACAAGGCCGGCAAACAGGATCCAGGCATTGGGGGTGAGTAATAACTTCTTCATAATTGTTTAAGGTTTCGCGTACGGGTTATAATATGAACAGAATTATAATAAAGTTAGCAAACGGAACCGTAATTAAATACGAAAATTAATCACCTTGATGTGCCTTCCTTGCACAAATATGTAGGAGAGTATGCTGCTACGGCTACTTTTGTCGTGTTAATCTTGCTATTGGAATAAGAACATTTTTGTTCTAATTAACATACCTGTATTTTTTGTGACCATCCTGTACTTCAATTGTTTTAATGGTACTTACCGGTATTGCTTTTTTCAGTGAAAGAATCCTTGACTGGATACCGATCACAGAATCCTGGATAACCCAGGTCCGGTCGAAGTAAAAGGTTGATCGCCTGCCATTGATATCTGTAAAACGTATTTCAATAGATGGCCCGTTCTTTAACTTATAAGGAGTTCCGTCTTTATCGAAACATTTAATCGAATCAATAGGATAAACACTATAGGTATGCTTATACCCAAGAGGGTCCTGGGCGGTAACCGGTCTTAAATTTACCGTCTCCAGGGTTGGCACCTGTTCCAGGAAAGTGCCAACAGGCATGTAATAGGTTTTACAGGAGCTTGAAAAAATTGTTAAAGCCGCGATAGTGATAAGTAGTAAAGGTTTGGTTGTCATTTTAAAATAGAAATATTAAACGTTAAACTCATCGGGCCATTTAACCTGGTTTTCATAATGATGTTTGCGATCTCAGCCGGCAATAAATTTACATTTAGCGGAGTAACCGGCGTTGCCACTAAATGATAATTCGGATCATTGAAAACACCTAAGTTTGTTTTGTCGAAAGCATAAAGGCCTTTCATTGCCATGTTTATAAAAGACGATAGATACTGCTCATCTGCCTCTGAATTAATGATGTTCTCCAAATCTGGGTTAATAAAAAATTCGGTTGTATATGGCAAGTCCTGAAAGTATTCCTGCAATACCTTATTGTTTTGGGCTGATTCCGCAATAGACCGCGGTAAACAAGTACCAGCGGATGTCATAAAGGCGATTTCTTGTCCGTTGGTTAAATACCAATCAATATCAAACGATTGCTGGTCAATGTCGGTGTACATATTTTAAGGTTTTTCTATTCAGTGTAAATTAATCAGTTACTTCGTAATACTCATCATCTCCCTTCTCCTGGTATCTTTTATAGTCTTTCATAACAGATACAGCCGTTATAAAGTCGCGTTCTATTCTTATATCAAATTGTTCTTCTTCAAAAAATTTATTGCAATGAGGGCAGACGTTATCTCCTCCATACCCATAAACATTAACGATATTCAGATTGGCTTTACCAATGTCATTCCCTCCCCAAATCAGTTTTTCGCCCATCTGATATACAAGCTGCCAAGTATCGCCAAAACAAAATTGAATATCAACCGGGCGTACCTGACCGCAGTTTTCACACTTTATTTCTGTTTTTAAAATATTAAAAGTCCCCATTATAGAATTTTTGTATACCCGGGCCAACCTTATATTGTAATCTCGATCAAGAATCAACCACAGGACCCAATTAATAAGTATGTTCAAAAACCTGCGCTCCGGCAAAAGGATGACTAATTAAGATATCTGAGATTAAGCTTTTATTTCGCTTCATTAGATGTTCTTTAAAATCTTTAAACAGCTTATGTAAAGTTGATTCCATCTTGTAAGATAAATCAATCATGTAAAACTCCCTTTCGCCAAAGAAATTTTTAATGAATGTAATTTCAGCTTCCTTATAATTATAGCTGAATTCATCTTCAACATCATCCAGTATGAAATGATAGAATAGCTTGTCTTTACTATTTTGAATGTTTGTAAAATATGCTGTGTCATAGTCCTTAAGACCAAGTCGAAATATTGGGAACGAAAATATAAATGTGTCAAATAGTCGGATGACCTCTTTATTAGACGTAATAATTGTTGCTACTTCCATATTATTGACTGATATCTTGATGCTCAAGTTGGAACCTTGGATCCTCTATGCGAATAGGTTTTGTTTCGAGTTGGCCTACCCTGCCCAACCCTCTCTATCCAAACTCCTGAAATGAATAGCCTCCGCCAAATGCTCCAGCTTAATTTCCTCACTCCCGGAAAGATCAGCGATAGTACGTGATACTTTAAGAATGCGGTCATAAGCCCTTGCCGAGAGGCCAAGTTTTTCCATGGCTTTTTTGAGCAGGGTTTGACCGGCTGCGTTGATCTTGCACTGGTCGCGAACCATTTGCGGGCTCATCTGGGCGTTGGCATGCAGATCGGGACGGTTGCCGAAACGCTCCACCTGGATTTCCCTTGCCCTGATCACCCGCTCACGGATGAGCTCGCTTTTTTCGGCCGGCCGGTCAGACGACAGCTCGCTGAAATTAACAGGTGTTACTTCCACGTGCAGGTCAATCCTGTCCAGCAGCGGGCCCGAAATTTTACTAAGGTATTTTTGTACCATGCCAGGCGGGCAGATGCATTCTTTTTCCGGGTGATTATAATATCCGCAGGGGCATGGGTTCATACTTGCCACCAACATGAAGCTGCTGGGATAGTCAACCGTAAATTTAGCCCGCGATATGGTTACCCGGCGTTCTTCCAACGGCTGGCGCATTACTTCAAGCGCGCTGCGTTTAAACTCAGGCAGTTCATCTAAAAACAAAACGCCGTTATGTGCCAAAGAAATTTCACCGGGGGCAGGATTGCTTCCCCCTCCTACTAAAGCTACATCGCTGATGGTATGGTGAGGGCTCCTGAACGGGCGAATGGTTACCAGCGCATCGGCGGCGGCAAGTTTGCCGGCCACTGAATGGATTTTGGTGGTCTCTAATGATTCATATAAACTCAATGGCGGTAAAATAGATGGCAGCCTCCGGGCCAGCATAGTTTTACCGGCTCCCGGCGGACCGATCAGTATCACATTATGGCCGCCCGCTGCAGCAATCTCTAATGCGCGCTTGATGTTTTCCTGGCCTTTTACCTCGCTGAAATCGCTATCGTAATTGCAGAGGCTGTCATAAAATTCTTCACGGGTGTTTACTATTTCGGGCTTAAGCTCGGAGGTACCGTTGAAAAAGCCAACAACGTCTTTAATGCTTTCAACACCATAAACTTCAAGGTCGTTTACAATGGCTGCTTCGCGGGCGTTTTGTTTAGGGAGGATAAAACCTTTAAAGCCATCTTTACGGGCTTGTATAGCTATGGGCAAAGCCCCTTTTATTGGCTGCAGGCTCCCATCAAGCGAAAGCTCGCCCATGATGATAAATTTATCAAGTGTTTCGGGTTCTATCTGGCCGGATGCCGCCAGTACACCGGTGGCGATGGTAAGGTCATATGATGAACCCTCCTTTTTGATATCGGCAGGAGCCATATTAACCACCACCTGTTGGCGGGGCATTCTGAAACCGCAGTTTTTCAGTGCCGATTCTATCCTGAAATAGCTTTCTTTAACAGCTACATCGGGCAGGCCTACAATAAAATACTTGGTACCCGATGCTATATTCACCTCAACTGTTATGGTAATAGCTTGTATCCCATAAACCGCGCTTCCAAAAGTTTTAACCAACACTGTGATAAAAGTTTAATTGAAGCGAAAGATATAGAATTTTGATGAGGTGATAAAGTGCCACTATATAAAACAAAAAAACCCGCCGGTACCGGCGGGCCTTCTTATAATCACATTGTTTAATCTCATCTTAAAAATGTTCCTGCCTGGCAAACAACCAGCAGCATAGTGCAGGAAACTATCACACAAATCATCAGCATTATTGACCATGTGTTGGGGTTGTGTTTGCTGATGCGTGCAAACGCGGCATTAACCTTTTTAAAATAGCGGCTGTTCAGCAATACAAAATAGTTAAGCACAAATGCACCTGTAGCGCCCAGTAATATTATTAAGCCGGATATCGGGCTTAGCTGAAACCAGCCGGCGTTTAAAAATAACTGTGCAATACTTACTAAAATGGCCAGCAAAATGATCATCAAAAAGCTCGCTCCAAAAAGAGCGTTGGCTTTTGGCAATCCGCCGTGACCAAAGTTTTTAACAGTCCACCTGTAAAACGTTACATAAATGGATTTGTAGGTTTCTGCTGCTTTCATAATGTTATGGTTTTAGGTAATTAATTCGGTACAAAATAATATTACTTGCACAATATTAGTTTAAAAACGGGATTGGCAAAATTTTATTGCGGTTACGTTTGATTTTTATCGTATTTGCACTCATTAATTTTGTTTGATATTTATATCGCAAAAAAACGATACCGTGAAAGAAATAATTTTATTCTTCAAAGGCCCTGTGAAAAGGAGCTTTGGTAAAACCAATGTTACAATATCAAAATAAGCCCCATTTTCGGAGTATATTAAGCAATATTTATACTGATTTCATGTTATTAGAGCACATTTATAGCATATGATGCTGCCGTGCGGGGGTTATGCGTGTAGTGGTTAAGCAGAGGAGCTTTATTTATGCTTTAAACGTTTAAGGTTGATATTTGTCGAACACGCAGTTATCAACAAAAAAATTAACCAACGCGCTAACATCTAAACCCTATAACTACCTCATGATTTAAGTTTCCCCAAGTACCGCGGCCCTACATCACCTATAACACAATAATTAACCTTACCTGTCTGCACCTAAACCAGGATGAAAACAATCCTTCTTTCGTTAATACTGTTATGCCTGTTTTTGGGGTCCTTTGCCCAAAAGGCCACAATAAAAGGTAAAGTCACCGACTCCCTGAATAAGCAGCCTCTTGAATTGAGTACCGTTGCCGTTGTCGACCTGAAAGATACCTCGCTTATAGCTTATTCACTCAGTAAAAAGAATGGAGATTTTGAATTACAGCGCCTCCCTGTTGATAAACAGGTCCGCCTGGTTATTTCCTATGCCGGGTATCAAAGCTATATCCACAATTTTAATTTTAAAAAAGGCGATGTAATTGATCTGGGCAACGTTACCCTCAACAGTAAGATGCTTAACGAAGTTGTGGTGCGTGCAGAACGGATCCCTGTCAAAATGAAAAAGGACACTATCGAGTTTGATGCCGCGGCCTTCAAAACCCGGCCCAATGCCGCCGTTGAGGAATTGCTAAAAAAGCTTCCCGGCGTACAAATAGATGGCGATGGTTCCATCACCGTTAACGGAAAACAGGTGAGCAAGCTATTGATAGATGGCAAACAGTTTTTTGGCTCCGACCCCAAGATTGCCACCAAAAATTTGGACGCGGCCATTGTTGCCCAGGTACAGGTTTATGACGACCGGGAGAATGACCCCGATCACCTCGTGAGCGAAACCCAGGTACAGAAGATCATTAACATCAAACTCAAAAAGGCAATTAAAAAGAGCATTTTTGGCAAGGTATTCGGTGGTGTGGGCTCGCGCGACAGGTATGAAGCCGGCGGGCTGTTCAATATGTTTCGGGATACGTTGCAGGTAAGTCTTATCGGGTTGAGCAATAACCTTAACCATACTGCCTTTTCGCGCGAGGACCTCAATGCGCAGGGTGGTTTTGACCGCAGCGGGGGTAATACCTCCTTTAACGGTGGTCGAAACTGGGGCGGCGGTATTGAAAAGATCACCTCGGGAGGCTTTAACATCAACCAAAATTATGGCGAGAAACTAAAGCTCAACCTGCAGTACTTTTATACGCAGCGTAATAATGTAAACGAGTCGGCCAATTTTCAACAGCAGTTTCTGAAGGATACTACGCTGTTAACCCGATCCACAAACAGTAGAATCTCTAACAACTATGTACACACTTTAAGTGGTCTTGTGGAGTGGAAGCCCGACACCATCCGGAACCTGCGCTATAACCCGTCGTTAAATTATAACTCCAATAGCAATACTGCTACATCAAGCGGCAACACGTCAAACAATTTTGATATGCCGGTAAACCAGTCGGTATCCAATTCATGGGGTGATGGCCATTCAACACAGTTTAACCAAAGCTTTTATTTTCATAAACGTTCCAGAAACAAAAGCAAGGAGTCGTTCACCATATCGCATAACCTGAGCATCAGCCCTAATCATAATAACAATTTCAATAATAATGATGTGGTTAATTACCAACGCCCCGAACTATCCGACAGCCTGCAACGGTTGTCGGTACGTACATCAAACAATGCTTCGGGCAATCTCGATTTCAGCTACCGATACCCATTAACCAAAAAGCTTTTTGTTGATATCACCACATCGGGCATATATAACAAAACCAGCGACCAGGTTTTCACCTACGACCGCAAAACAGGCGGCTTTGATTCGCTAATCACCAATCAGAGCTCCAACCTTAAACGCGATCAGTGGACAGAAAACATACCTATCAGCTTAATAAAAAAACGCAGATCATAGCGGGGCTTAATACGCAATGGCAGCAAATCAATAACAACTTCGTAACCAGCAGGCTTGTTCAGAATTATTTTTTTCTGCTGCCAACTATCCGTATCGAAGCTTATGGAATATCGCTTAATTACGAACGCCGGGTTAATCAGCCGGGGATATCAAGCCTGCAGCCCATTACGATAGTTTACAGCCCCTTGTACAGTTATACAGGTAACCCTAACCTGGTACCCAGTATAAGTAACAACTATAATTATAACTTTTTTAAGTATTGGGAAAATAGTCAATTTGGTATTTACTCAAACGGCAGTGTATACTCGCAAAAAAACATGGCCGTTACGCAACAAACCATTCGCTCAGACGGGGCGCAGACTAACACAACTGTTAACCGCGACGGCAGGCCGAACTATAATTTTTCGGTGGGGATTTTTAACAGAGTTAAAACGAACAAAGACTGGCAGCTTAATTCCTCAACCAGTTTTTACGGCAATTATTACCAAAGCTTTAACCTTCTAAATGACGTGGAAGGCTGGCAAAATACCTTTACATATGGAGTACGTGAAAACATAAACGCTAACTGGAAAGATAAGGTAGAACTATTTACAGGTTTTGGATTTAACCAGTCAAAAACCAAATATCATTATGACGATTTCAGGAATGTAAACGTTGGCACCTGTAGTGTAAGCAATAGCCTGATAGTGAGGTTCCCTAAAAAAATTGTTTGGGAAACCAGGCAGGAGTTTAATTATAACAGCCAGGTTGCGGCAGGCTTTAAAAAAGGGGTTAACGTAGTGAGTTCGTCCCTGGCCCTGCAAATGCTTAAAAAAGACCGCGGGGAATTGAAGCTTTCCGTTTATGATCTCTTTAATCAAAACGTGAGCGTGTACCGTTACATTAACACCAATTCGGTTAACGATGTACAGAATAATACATTGAAGCGATATTTTATGGTTACCTACAGTGTCAAGTTTAATAAGTTAAGCACTAAATAAGTGTCGGAAAAAAGAAGCTGTATCAAATTAAAAAGGGACAGGCCCTGTTTTTTGCTGGTTTTGTTGTAACTATCTTTATCAAGGGATAGTCTTACCGGTAATCAAACCCTCCCTCATTATGAAGACCAGTACCTACCTTTTTCTATCCCTTACTGTTGCACTAATATTTAGCTTGTCAGGACGCTCAGGGGCACAGGACATGCCAGGTAAACGCGACTCCATCAATTCGGCAGTATTAAATGAAAAACGCATCATCCAGGTAATACTGCCCGATGGCTATAAAGCCGGTTCGGCAAGCAAATATGATGTATTGTATATTATTGACGACTGGAATATAAAATTAGGGCGCGATATCCAGCATTTTATCTCCGATGAGCACACCATGCCGCCAATGATAATTGTCGGGGTGCTAAATGTTGATCGTGATAGAGATTTTTTGCCGACCCATAATAACGGGAATAAAACATCGGGCGGGGCTGACAAATTTCTAAAGTTTTTTAAAGAGGAGTTGATCCCCTATATCGATAAAACATATCCTGCCGATGGTGATAATACACTTTTCGGCCACTCTTTCGGCGGCGTGTTTGTTACCTATGCTTTATTGAACGAGCCGCAGCTTTTCAATAATTATATTGCCGGCGACCCCAGCTATTGGTGGGATAATGGCGTTATGCTTAAACAAGCTAAAGAAAAATTACCTTCGCTTGCAGGCAAGGTAAAAGCGCTTTATATCGGCGGCCGGGAGGGACGGGGCATGAAAGAAATGAAAATTAATGCAATGGACAGCCTGCTGAAAAAAGATGCTCCGGCAGGTTTTGAATGGGTGGTAAAAGCTTACCCCGCCGAATCGCATGGTACTGTACGGCTGAAGAACTTTTATGATGGCCTGAGATTTACCTATAACGACTACGGCGGTAAGCCGCTTGAGTTTCATCCCTCCGCCGGGATTGTGCTAAAGAATAAGCCGATAAAAATCTGGTATTTCAATGATACAACAAAAGTGCATTATACGTTCGATGGCTCACAGCCATTGGCAACATCGCCGTTTGCAAAACGCGAAATAGAATTATCGGGCCCTGCAAAAGTTACCCTGCGGCAAATTGCCGGCCGCGCTAAATTTGACAAGAGCACCAGTGGCGATTTCAGGGAGGGCTCCTTCCTGCCCGCAAAACCGCTCAAAAAAAGCTACAAGCCGGGCGGTTTTCATTATGCCTATTACGAAGGCCAGTGGGATAAACTGCCCGACTTTAAGGCGTTAAAACCTGTTAAAGAGGGCACAGCCGATAGCACATTTGATATCAATAAACTTCCCCGCCAAAACAATTTCGGCGTAGTAATGGACGGGCAATT
Organism: Mucilaginibacter sp. cycad4; assembly: GCF_034263275.1. NCBI lineage: Bacteria > Pseudomonadati > Bacteroidota > Sphingobacteriia > Sphingobacteriales > Sphingobacteriaceae > Mucilaginibacter > Mucilaginibacter sp. cycad4. The sequence continues at coordinate 5,729,800 of NZ_CP139559.1, forward strand.
TGAAGTTAAGCAGGATGGTTATTACATTTTGGGATTAGGATCAGATGATGGCTGCAAAGTATACCTTAATGACAAGCTTATCATCGATCTTGATGGTTTGCACGATGCAGATATACAACGGTCATACATCGCCCCGCTTAAAAAAGGTTTTTACCCCTTGCGGATAGAGTACTTTCAAAAGGAAGGCGGCCGCAAGCTTGATTTTGTATACGTAACCCCTGATAATATCGCCAAAAAGGAGATAACGCCAATTCCTTACGAGTTGCAATACGGCCCCAGATAGGCTGCTTACCTTAGAGACTGTTTAAAAACATATAGAAGCCGTCATTGCGAGGTACGGAGCAATCCCCAATAGGCAGAGGGGCTATGCAAATCCGCCCTGTAAAGTAGGGGATTGCTCCGTACCTTATAATGACGTGCATGTAAGTATTTCATAATCAAGCTGCATTTTGAAGAGTAAGGCCAAGTTTTTGCGCTTCTTTTCGCAGACGAGCGATCTTTCTTGCCTTTTGTAGCTCAACATCCTGCTGAACTTTGCTGCTGTCGTAGGCTTCCTGTTTGAGCACCATCTTATAGAAGATAACCGCTATTTTCCTTGCCACTGCCTTTATAGCTTTGGCCTTCCCTTTGGTTGCAGCCAACTTCCGGTATTGCTGTCCCAGAGGACCTTTACTTTGCCAGAGACAATTGGCGGCCAGCCGGAAAGCTTGTGTTGCCGGATTGTGGGTGATCCGTTTTTCATAGCCCACCAGTTTGCCTCCTGTTATTTTGGGTCGAGGCGACAGGTTTAACCAACTTGTGAAATGACCGGCGGTGGGCCATTTGCCCATATCCGGCCCGGTTACGGCCAGGATCGTTAACAGGCCGATCTCGTCCAGTCCTTCTACCGCTGTCAGGTCAACCCCTAATATGGCCAATAAATAATCCTTCAGGTTGATATGGTATTGATTCTTGCGGACCATGCCCTGTTTCTTTGAACTTTTGATCTCCGGCGCCAATAGCTTAAGCGTTTGTTCGATATGCTCCTCATAATAAAGCATCTGATCTTTTAAAAAGTCATAGGCTTTCAGGCTGCCTCTAAGGATATGGATCAGGCTGTCCCGGTAGTCGCCCTCAAGAGAACGCAGTAACTCCTCCCTGCCTGCTTTCAGCCGTTTATGATCGATACTGCAAAGCAGTTCTTCAGGGTCTGATATCCCTGAACAAATCAGCCGCAATAGCTTTATTCCTGATACGCCTTCAATATCGCTGATCAGGTGCTGGAACTTGATATTCATTTTAGTCAGGATGTTTTGGATCCTGTTGAGCGTATCGCTTTTCTGATCCTGGCAGATCTGCCTTTCATGAATGTACTGCCTGAGGTCCTGGTAACAGGCAGGGGCTATATGAGATTCCCGTAAAAGACCATGAGTAAGCAGCTGATGCAGCCACCCGGCATCATTAATGTCCGTTTTTCGTGCCGATACATTTCGGTAATGGCTCGGATTGATCATCACCACCTTCATCCCTCTGGATTCAAGGATACTGTGCAGGGGCATCCAATAAGTGGCTGTTGATTCCATCGTTACGATCTCTACCTTTTCCCTTTGCAACAGGTCCGCTAATTCATATAGACTGGAGGTAAAACTGTTAAACTCTTCCAGCTGGATCTGATCCCGGGCATCGGTATAGGACACAACCATCAACATGCTGCCTACATCGATCCCGGCTGACCTGGGATAAAGAACACCGAACTGAGACATCTTTTTTGAACCAACCGGCGCTCCCGCCTTTTTCCTGTTTTTGTTTTGATTAGCTTTGCCCATATTTTTTGTTATAAAAACCGGGCAAACTCTGTCGCTTTAAAAAGTCTAAGCTTAAAAGCGTGGTAAACCACCAGCCGGCCAGCTGGTGGTTCCCTTTAATGTTTCTTGCAAAAAGTGACAGTCCCAAACTCGCAAGCGGGTTCCTAAGGACCCCAAGGGTTATACGGGGTGTGTAATTTGCCCTGTTTTCAATGGCAAATATCTTTCATTAACCGCGAAGCACGTCATCTCATTTTTTTTCAGGGATTCCTGATGGATACTCGCAATGACGAGCGGGATATAGCAGTTTTATTTAACCGTTTTTAACAGCTTCTTAGAATCAAAACAGACTGTTTTATATTAAAGCTAAAGGGGCTGCATCATATTATGATACAGCCCCTTTGATGTTTTAGATAGAGTCTATTAATTGATTTCACATAAAGCAATTAATAATATCGATAAACAAAGTTATGGCTTTAAGCTCTGTGCATTCCGCTTTTATATAAATCAGGTACATATTCCGTTAGAAAGAACCCGGACCGCCGGGGCCTCCTCCTGGGCCACCGCCAGGGCCACCCGGACCGCCGCCATCGCGGTTAAACCTACGCTGGCCAGGCTCTTGTGTTGGGGCTTTGCCGGCAAATTTTTGCAGGCGGAATGTAAAGCTTAACAAGTAATAACGGCCAAGCCTGTTCACATTAGATTGCGTGGTAATGTTGCCATTAACAACCGATGTAAAACCAGTATTTTGATTAAACAGATCGTACGCTGCTAAGCGGATAGTAGCACGGTGGTCTTTCAAAAACCTGCGCTCAACGTAGGTATTCAGGATATTAGGGTTTTTAACATTAAGGGCGGCGGCATAGCCATAATTTACCGTACGGGTAAAATCGTAGCTCAATGTCCAGTCCTTCCAGAAATAGTTTTTGCCGGCTAAGCCTAAAGTCAGCGTACGGAAGTTTGAGCTGCCATCAATAATCTCAGTATGGATAGAGTTGGTTGTTTTGTTGATGCCATAGCTGCTGCTGGCTTCTGCATCAATAACATCAACAATACTTACCCTGAATTTTAAACCCGGGGTAAAGTTGAGGTTTTTAGCTATGTTTTTTAATGGAGCTGCTGATGCCAGTACGTTATCAGCAGTAACGCTATCAGAGAAAGCGACACCGTTGGTGTAAGTTAACGCACCGTTAAATTGCAGGGTAAATTTACGCTGGGCCCATGGCTTGGCATACACCACATTTGCACCGCCTGAGTAGTACCCACCTGCATTTAAATAATTGGTTAGATTGGTCCCTTCAAAGTTTTTTAACGATGGGTTTGCTGCTAAAGCGGCTGGGCTAAATGCCCGGGGATAGGTTATGGTGTATTGTACTATTTTATTTTGTGTTGCGGTAAAGTTGAAATTGGTAAAGAAAATATTGCCGGTTTGGAAACTGAAATTATTATATCTCAATGAAAAATTATTGGCAAACTCGGGCTTCAGGTTGGGGTTACCCTGTACCGGGTAAAGCGCGTTTGTAAAATCAATAACCGGCTGCAGCTGGCTAAATGTTGGCTGGTTGCTTGATCCGTTATACAGGAAGTTTAAAGCTTTCCCCCTCGAAAAATTATAGCTGAAACGAGCGGTTGGGATCACATTAAACGTAGTTACATGGGTTGCCGAATCGTTTTTAAGGTTCAGGCCGTTTAATGCAGCGGGCTGTACGCCAATACCCAAAGTAACGTTGTATTTCTTTTCGATAAAGCGATAGTTGAGGCCAACGCGGTTGGTGGTAAAGTTATATTTGTAGTTGTTGCTCAACCTGTCGTAATGGTCATATGTATTGGCGGTACTAAGTGTATCCGTCTCCCGGTCGCTGGTAGTGTTTGAGCGGTTAAAGGCATAATTTAACTCCAGGTATCCCCTTTTACTTATTGGTTCAAGGTACGAGATGTTTGTACCAAAACTGGTTATCCGGCTATCGGTATATGTTTGCTGATTGGCAGGCGCCTGTACCGGCGCGCCATCGGCATAATCATAGGTTGGATTATCAAACTGCGATGTTTTTGATGTATTAGCGCTAAGGTTAATACTCAGGTTGCGGCCATGCCCGTTAAAGCGGTGGTTATACAAGGCATTAATACCGTAACCTGGTGTTGTGCCATCGCTATGCGATAGCGAGGTATATGATGGATGGGTTATGCCGCCGATAGTTGATGATACTGATTCGTTAGCATCGGTATTGGTGCTTGAATAGGTGAAGTTTGGTACAACCTTTAAGTAATTAATAGTATCTGGTTTCCACTCCAGGTTAAAGTTAAAGCGGTGGTTGATCGGGTTGTCTGTTTGGTTGCTTTTTTGCGTACTTACAGTTGGAGACTGATTGTTATTGGTTTGAATGGAAGAACTAACAGTATTGGTGGTATTATCCGTATAGCTGTAGCTTCCGTAAACAGATAGCGTTTTACCCCATTGATCGCGAAAGTTAGCGCCTATCGAATGCGCTTTAGTAGTACCGTTAGCGCTTGTGGTTGATCCGCTTGAGCCACGCAGGGCATTACCCCTGCCGCCACCACCACCGCCAAAACCACCCCCTCCGCCGCCGCCCGAGGTTGCACTGCCGTAAGTAAACGTATTTACGTTGGTATTGTTAATCGTTCCCAATACGGCTATCTGCTGCTCGTTATTGAAGTTAAAAAACTTCAGATCGCCTATATAACGGTTGGCATTGGCTATGCCCTGGTCTTTAGGTAAAAAGTCCTCGCCGTCGCCGGCTGTCGCCTGGCCAAAATAGCCATGGTTCTTATCCTTACGAATGGTAATGTTCAGGATCTTATCCGGCTCGCCGGTTTTAATGCCGGTAAGGTTAGCCTGGTCGCCGTAATCATCAATTACCTGGATGCTTTCTACCACATCGGCAGGCAGGTTTTGAGTTGCGGTTTTAACATCGCCCCCAAAAAAATCCTTTCCGTTTACCCTTACCTTGGTAACCGATTTTCCCTGTGCTGTTACGTTTCCGTTTTTATCCACATCAACGCCAGGCAGTTTTTTTAACACATCTTCAACGGGGGCATTTTCGCGTACAGGATACGCGCTTACTTTATATTCGGTAGTATCTTCTTTTAATATCACCGGGTTAACACCTACAATGGTAACCTGGTTAAGCATATTGGTCTCTGTTTTTAAAACTATAGCGCCAAGATCAACCGGTTGGGTGCCGGCATCAAGCGAGTAGTGTTTTTTTATTGCTGTAAAACCGATTGACGAAATAGTAAGGGTTAGTTTGTTGCCCTTTACTACCGGGAACGAAAACTTACCGGTTGCATCGGCGATAGCTATGGTACTGTCGCCGCCGTTTGAAACCAGTTTAACACTGCTGCCGGGCAATGAAAGCTTCGTTGAATCAACAACAGTTCCCTTTACTTCCCGCCCCGTTTGGGCGTAGGAACCAAAGGCAAATAAAAAGATAAAACTCAAGATAAGAAGTAGGGGTTTCATAAATGTTTTTTCAGCGTGCAATTGTTGTATTTGTGAGTAATAGACGTAATTAAACTGCAAATGTTCAACTTAAAATATACATAAAGCCCTATCAATATATTATTGTTACACATCAGGCCTATAAAAGCCTATCAATCATATTATTGTTACAGATTATTAAATGAAAAAGGCCGGGATTCCGGCCTTGTGGTTGTTATAAAGATCAGTCAGTCAAATACAATCCGAAAAGTGGCGCTGTCAGATTGGCATATTCAGTTTAGAGCCAATAAAAGCATTGGATAGCCGGGTGAATTAATCCACACTTGCAGAAACGATCCGATCAGGAAGCCGTCTTTAAAGTTTAATAGAGTTGTATGGATTATTACGGGTTTTGTGGATAATTAGTTTCAAAAATTATTGCAACGGATACCAGTAATGCTATTGATGCGTTAATAATCCACACAAGAAATAAACTATTGTTTAAAATGAATTTATATGATAGTAACATTGTGGCACAGTATTTCGTAATACTTAACCAAACATTAACCTATGAACAATATTGGAAACTCGCTGCACACGAAAGTGCACAAATGGATCGATACGATCGGTTTTAGGCTGAATACATCGCAAACAAACAGTAAAAGCCATATTACAACCAATCATTATTTTTTTGAAACCTTTAATTTTTTCGAAAAATCGAAGAAAAACAGGCCCGAGTTAACAAAATTTTTATGCTTTGATGCTTACGGCGAAAAAATAAATGTGAAGTCGCTGCTTGATTTGCAGGTTGCCTTTTTTGAAAATATAAGCCAGCTTAAATAAGCGCGGGCCTTTTTACTCCCTGCCGCATTAATTGTTTTAAGTCATCGGCGTTTTGTTAAAATAGATCCATAAATGAAAAATCCCACCCTACAAATAGGGCAGGATTTAAGAAGGATTTTAAGGGATGTGCCAAATTAGTTTTCAACATTGGTACGTGGCCAGCAGTTCATACTTCCTGTTTTTTCATTCAGTATATCCTGGTTAGTGGTGTTTATGCCCCTAACCATTCCCCCTGCAATATTTACAACCGGCCTTGTTGGATTAAGGGCTTCCTTTATCCTAAGGTGAAGGTCGGCATAATGAGCTGCTGTTATGGCGTCGCCGCCTTTTGGCAGGCCGGTATCAATTTTCTTTAGTTCGGCACGCACCATCGGCCTGATATCAGACAATGCAATGTTGATGGGAGTAAAACCCCAGCTTGCCAGCTGCGCACTTGATACACCCGGGAACCCAAAGCTTGCATCGGTATTTAACAGGTTCTTCAGGTTTTCGATATAGCCCCTTTGCAGGTTACGCTGGTAGCCGTCGGGTTTGGTTGTACCGAATACGCCCCTATGTAAATCGGTTAATAACTGCGCAACGGTATAGGCATTAGCGCCGTTTTTGGCTTCATTGTCATACATCCGTGCCAGCCTTGAGGGGTTTAGCTCATTACCTAACAATGAAACCTGCATCGCCTTAATCCGGTTTATCATAACGCCGTTATCAAACTTGGCCAATTCTGCTTTGTTAATGAGCCATAGCGGTGTTGCGTATAATTGCTGGTTTAAAAATAAAGCGGCTTCGTGCTGGCGGTCTTTACTCACAAAATCATAAACCGCGCCTTTTTGATCATAGGTTTTAAAGTTTTCGTTCATGCCGCCAATGTTGGTGGTAACATGCCCCATGTAACGGTAATACTGGCCTAAAACCTCATTGTATAGTTCATTAAGATCACCATAGTCCTCGTCTTTTTTGTACGACCATTTTTCGAGGTTTGGCAAAATCCGTTTCAGGTTGGCAATGCCATAGGCGCCGGCCTTCATAGCGTTATCGCCCAGATCTTCATTTTGCAGGCGTGGGTCGATAGAGGTGCCCTGGCGGCCGAAATAATAAACCGGGTTACCCGCGTTTTTATTGGTCCATACGGCTAATATTTCCTTTTCCTGCTCCGGGGTTTTATTACCGGGGAACCAGGTATACCCCCATTTTATGGCCCAGTTATCATATTCGCCAATTTGTGGGTACAGGTGCGTAACGCCATCGCCGGGTTGGGCAATGTAGTTAAAACGGGCATAATCCATAATGGATGGTGCGGTACCATGTTTATCGGTGAAGGTTTTTGAGCGCAATGAATCAACCGGGTAAGCGTAGCTTGAGCCAAAGTTGTGCGGTAACCCTAATGTATGGCCAACTTCATGCGATGATACAAAACGGATCAGTTCGCCCATTTGATCGTCGGCAAATTGGGCGTGGCGGGCTTTGGGGTTTACCGCTGCTGTTTGGATCAGGTACCAATCGCGCAATAGCTGCATCACGTTGTGGTACCAGCCAACATGGCTTTCCAGGATCTCGCCGCTGCGCGGATCGGCCACGTGAGGGCCGTAGGCGTTTTCAACATCCGATGCAAAATACCTGATCACGCTGTAGCGGGCATCCTCGGTGCTAAACTGCGGGTCCTGTTTTGCTGTTGGTGCTTCTTTGGCGGTTATAGCATTTTTAAAACCGGCAGCTTCAAAGGCTTTTTGCCAGTCGTTTACGCCCTGTATTAAATAGGGCACCCACTTTTTAGGTGTGGCCGGGTCAATGTAAAATACAATTTGTTTTTTAGGTTCAACCAGCTCGCCCTTTGCATAAGCAATTGGATCTTTAGGCTCTAATTTCCAGCGGTGGATATAGGCGGTAACCAGGGCTTTCTGTGCATTGGTGCCGTAATCTGTTTGGCGCTGGCCAAAAAAGCCTACGCGCGGATCCATGATCCGTGCTTTCATCGGGATTTTGGGCAGCAAAAGCATTGAGGTATTCAACTCAAATGTAATGGCTGCATTACTGTTATCAGTTGGCGACTCGCCGGCGCGGTAGGTTTTTAGTGTACGCGCTTCAACGTTTATCGGGAAGCTTTTAATGGTGTCGATATACGAACGTGAGTTATCAACTCCCATGGTTTTATAAGCTTTTTTGATATCATCAGATAAACCAATAGCGGCAATATCGCCGTTGTAAAAATCGGTAACATCAATTAAAACACCGGTAGTGTCTTTATTAAAGGCTTTTACCTCAAAAGACGCCAGTATGGCATCAAGGTTTGAGTTTTTTACCGATTGGTACATATCGCTGGTACTATCGGCACGTAACGAATAGCTGGGTACCCTGATAAATATCTGTTTATCGTGCTTTTCCCACTTCCAAACCTGGTTGTTAATTTCTTCGCCGCCATACTGCTGGCCAAATGTTTTAAGGCCGCCCGGTGTTTTTACAAAACGGGTAACCACCAGCATTTCGCGGTTAATTAATGAATCGGGTATTTCGTAGTAGTATTTGCCATCAACTTTATAAGTATTAAAAAGGCCGCTATCAGCCTTTGTTTTAGCGGGGATAAGGTCGCTAAACTTTTTAATACCTTCCTTTTTGGGGGTTCCGGTTGTTGCTGTTGCAACGGTTCCGCCTGGTGTAGTAGTGGTTTTTAGGGTAAGGCTTTGGTTTGCAGCCTGCTTCCTGGCAGCGCAAGAGCCTGCCAAAACCGCAAGTGCCAGTACTGAGCCGCGCAAGTAAATACCCGGCAACGAATGTTTTTTCATTTATTAAAAATAGTTTAAACCGTAAACTTATATAAAAAACAATGCTTTTTTTAACGATAAAGCGTTTTATCAATAATAAATTTACACGTATTATTAATTATATCCTGCGTTTTAATGTTAACACAACTTTATCAACCCGTTTATCATGGTATACCTCCAGCAGCAGGCTCCTGTCATCCTTTGATTTGAATAATTCATCAATATCCTGTAGGTTCATTCTTGAAACGGGTTTAAAATTTACCGATATTATTTCGTCGTCGCGCTCAAGGCCAATTTCATCGGCTGCCGAACCGGGCTCTACGCGGCTGATAACGATCCTGTCCAGGTGATCGCCCGCGGCATAATACTCAAGGCCGCTCATGTCATGCTCAAACGGATCGTTATAGGTTGAGCCGGGTTTTAAATACATGGCACTATCCGGATAATCAAGAATAACGGTAAACCGCTTTAAGATCCCTACGCCGAGGTTTCCATCGCGCTTCACCGACAGGTTGATTTGGTTGTTGCCATCATCAGGAAATGATGCTAATACCTTTTTCAGCCTGAACTTACCTAAATTAAATTCGTCCATCCGGCTTATAAAGCCGTTTATTGGCCCGTTTAAACCGATACCAAGGTTAGCCGACGCAATGAATTTTTGCGGAAGGCCATAGGTTTTGATGTAGCGTTCAATTGATACCGGGTGCCCGGCCCCAAGGTCAACAACCAGTTTGGCGTTGATAGGCGCTATGCCCGGCATGATAACCCGGGCATCTACGTAGGCCTTCCTGTCTTCAACAGACATATGGATCTTATTTGCTTTTCTGAAAGGTTTAAGGTCTTTGGGCCTGCAAACGGTAACTACGCTGTCCTGGAAACTGATCTTTACAGCCAGGTTATTAAAAAACTCGTAGCCTAACAAACCATGAATGGGCATGCCTGCATAACCCGAAAGGTTAAAGATATCTTTTTTTAGTATGGCGGCGGCAACATCGTAGCTAACCAGCCCGGGTATGGCGACATCTAACGTTGAGGTTACATAAGCTTCAGAATCTTCCCCTTCGCCAAGTCCCGGGATTTTTAATGTACGTTTATTAGGAATACTGATGGAATCGGCTAATTTAGGATCGGTTATGATCATGAGGCCTACGCCGGTATCCAATATAAAGTTAAAGGGCCCTTTGTGGTTGATCTTGAGTTGAATGATCATCAGGTTACGTTCCAGCTTAAACGGAATATTCACCTTTTTTTTGTGCACATCAAGATCAAAGTACTGGGCCCGGGCTGTGGTTGTAAGGCAAAATGTTAACACAAATGCCAGCCACAATGCTCCCGGATGGCGTAAATTATAATATAACTTGTGTAACAAAGTGGTTATAGTTGGTATATTAAATTTACGAGATTTATTTGTTAAATAATTATTTTATTATGCGAAAGTCAACAATTTCATTTCTGTTAATTGTTTGTGTTTTATCCCTTTGTTGTGATACTATTTATGCGCGTTCAATAAAAAAACGAAAGGTTAAAAAGCTGTTTAAGCATTCGCAGGTTGTTAATGATCATTTTACCGGGTTCGCTCTTTATGATCTGGACGAGCATAAAATGATATATGAATTAAATGCCGATAAATACTTTACACCGGCATCCAATACTAAGCTTTTTACTTTTTATACCTGTTTGAAAATGCTTGGCGATTCTATCCCGGCATTGCGTTACCAAACCCGCGGTGATTCGCTGATATTTTGGGGCACCGGCGACCCCTCCTTTTTGCACAGCGATTTGAAAGGGGTAAACGGGCTTAATTTTTTGAAGGGCAGTGGTAAACACCTTTTTTATTCGCCCGGTAACTATACCGGCGAGTTTTTTGGTGCAGGATGGGGCTGGGACGATTACAATGATTATTACCAGGCCGAAATAACCGCCCTGCCCATTGAAGATAACGTTGCCCGGCTTTACGCTGATGATGACGGCAATATGCAGGTAAAACCCCAATATTTAAAACGGTTTTTAAATGCCGATGTTAATTATCGCCCGAATCAGTTTAAAGTTAAGCGCGATTTTATCAGCAATAATTTTGTGTACCCTGCCGGGGAGGTCCCTAAAAACTACAAACAGGAAATCCCATGGAAAACAAGCCTGCAGCTTACCATGGCCCTGTTACAGGATACCCTCAAAAAACAGGTATCCTTATTACAGGAACCCATAACTGCCGATGCCCGGGTTGTTTATAATACCAATGCCGATTCCGTTTACCGGCGGATGCTGCAGCCGAGCGATAACTTTATTGCCGAACAATTACTGCTGGTGTGCTCGTCAGTAAAGTTTAATACCCTCAATACCGATTCGGTGATCAATTACTCAAAAACACATTTTTTGAATGATTTGCCCGATGTGCCGCAATGGGTTGATGGCTCGGGACTGTCGCGCTATAATTTGTTTACCCCCAGGGATCTTGTGGCCCTGCTGCTCAAAATTCACGATGAGGTAAAAGATGAAAACCTGTTACATAGCATGATGCCGATAGGCGGCGTAGCGGGTACAATTAAAAGCGCCTATAAAACCGATAACGGGCAGCCCTTTGTTTGGGCAAAAACGGGCTCGTTAAGCAACAATCACAACCAAAGCGGCTATATAGTTACCCGCAAAGGCAAACGCCTGGCTTTTGCATTCATGAACAACAACTTTACCCGGCCAGCCCGCGAAATAAGGGATGAAATGGTAAGGATCATGACGTATATACATGATAAGTTTTAATCCCCTGTATAGTAATCCCGAAAAAAGTACGACATGGGTGGGGATAAAACAAGGAAGAGGTTTCGTGCAAACGAAACCTCTTCCTTGTTTATATCTATTCCTCCCCCTTTAGAGGGCCGGGGGGCTAACCTTTCACACGCTCAACGTAAGCGCCGGTAGCGGTATCAACTTTAACTTTATCGCCAATGTTGATGAATAACGGTACACGGATCTCTGCGCCGGTTTCAACGGTGGCATTTTTCAAAGCACCGCTTGAGGTATCGCCTTTAACGGCCGGTTCGGTGTAGGTAATTTCCAGCTCGGCCGAACCCGGGATAGAACCCATGATAGGCTCGTCGCTTTCGAAGGCAACAATTACGTTCATGCCTTCCTTTAAAAATTTAACTGCCGGGCCAAATAATGCCTTTGGTACGTTATGCTGATCGTATGTGGTGTTGTCCATTACTACTAATGAATCGCCTTCATCATACAGGTATTGATAATCATTGGTTTCAACGCGGGCTATGTCAACCTCTTCATCGGTACGGAAACGGTATTCAACCAGTTTGCCTGATTTAACGTTGCGCATACGGGCCTGGTAAAACGCGCGTAAGTTGCCCGGGGTACGGTGTAAAAACTCCTCAACCTGAACTAATTCGCCGTTGAAGCGAAGTACATTTCCATTTTTAACATCTGATGCCTTAGCCATAAAATAATATTGAGGCGCAAACTTAGGAATTTGATTTGAGATTTGAGATGTTAGATTTGAGATTTTCTGGCCATAGCAGCCGTTTAAAGAACTATGTATAAAATAGATATAAGATTTCCTGATAGAAATACTATATCTATAAACGTCATTGCGAGGCACGAAGCAATCCCAAACTATACAGGGCCGACCTGCTAATCGGGGATTGCTTCGTGCCTCGCAATGACGCCTTTTCTATATGTTTGGTCCTAAACTTTATAATCCACAATACTCAGCCTGTGATTGCAAAAACCATACTCATGCTCCTGATTGGAGCATACTATGGTAAGCCGGCCTTCGGCGAATTGTTGTACGAGGCTCAAGTACCAGTCGACACCCTGCGTATCCAGGTTGGAGGTTGGTTCATCCAGCATGAGCATGGGGGTATCGGCGCAAAAAGCAAGAGCAAGTTTGAGGCGCTGTTTCATGCCCGACGAAAAGTATTTAATAAGCTTGTTGGCACTTTTAGGCAGATTGAGCAGATCGATCAGCTGGGCTTTATCCATCCCCGGTTTAAAGCTCTTGAATTTGAAATGAAAATCAATCATCTCGCTCATCGTAAACTCTTCTATCAGTTCAAGATAGGGGGCAGCAAGGCTTAAATGAGTAAAAACGGTATCTATTTCAACCGGATTGCCATCGTTAACAAATTCAATTTTACCTGTTGAGGGCGAGAGGCTCCCGTTTAAAACCTGCAGTAAGGTTGATTTCCCGGAACCATTGGGGCCCAGGATAGCATATGATTCGCCGGAAGTAAAGGTATAATCCACGCCCCTGAAAATCCAGTCGCGGTTAAAGCGGCGGCCGATGTTTTGAAGGGTGATGATCATAAATAGCTTATGGTTGATGGTTCATAGTTCATGGCCGAAGAACCTGATTTGTAGCTTATAGTTGATGGTTCATAGTTCATGGCCGGTGAACCTGATTTATAGCTTATGGTTCATGCAATAGAAACAGACAAGCACCCGGCTATGAACCATGAACTATAACCCATCAACCATTTAGGTATTCCCAAACCCTTTCATGATACCACGTTGCGAGTTTTGCAGGAAGTTGATGATCTCATCGCGTTCTACACTTGGGGTAAACTCGGCCTCAATGATATCAAGCGCTTTGGTTACGTTATATTTTTTAAGGAATATGATCCTGTAAATCTCCTGGATTTCGGCTATAGTAGCAGCAGAGAACCCCCTGCGGCGTAAGCCTACCGAGTTGATACCCACGTATGATAATGGCTCACGGCCTGCCTTGGTGAACGGAGGAACGTCTTTACGTACCAGTGAACCGCCAGAGATCATACTATGCGCACCAATTTCAACAAACTGGTGTACGGCCGATGAGCCGCCGATGAATGCGTAATCATAAACCGTTATGTGGCCCGCCAGCTGAACAGCATTGGCAACAATCACATTATCGCCGATAACACAATCATGCGCTACATGCACATAAGCCATCAGCAAACAGTTGCTGCCGATGGTGGTGGTGTTTTTATCAAGCGCGGTACCGCGGTTTAGCGTAACGCACTCACGTATGGTGGTGTTATCGCCTATAGATACAGTGCTTTGCTCGCCTTTATATTTCAAATCCTGCGGCGGTGCAGATACCACGGCGCCCGGGAAAATCCGGCAGTTTTTACCTATGCGGGCACCATCCATAATTACGGAGTTGGAGCCGATCCAGGTACCTTCGCCAATTTCAACATCCTTATGGATGGTAACGAAAGGTTCAATTACCACGTTATCGGCAATTTTTGCCTGTGGATGTATGTATGCTAATGGCTGGATCATGCTTCAGATTCTTTTACTTTTACAATTTGAGCCATCAGTTCGGCCTCAACAACAACACGGTCGCCCACCATACCTATACCTTTCATGGTAGCTATGCCACGGCGGATGGGGGCAATAAGGTCGCAGATATAAATAATGGTATCGCCGGGAACTACCTTGCTTTTAAAGCGGGCGTTCTCAATTTTAAGGAACAGGGTAAGATAATTTTGCGGGTCCGGAACCGTGTTTAACACCAGGATGCCTCCTGTTTGCACCATGCCTTCAATCTGCAATACGCCGGGGAAGATTGGCGCACCCGGGAAGTGGCCCTTAAAAAATTCCTCGTTAATGGTTACGTTTTTGCACCCTACAACATGACTTTTGGTAAGCTCCAGGATCTTGTCGATCATCAGGAAAGGTTGACGATGGGGCAGCATGCCCATGATATCAACCGTGTCAAAAAGCGGCTTGGCATTCAGGTCGTAAGTTTTTACCTGTTTGCGGCTTTTCTCTTTCTTAATTAAAGCTTTGATCTTTTTAGCAAAGGCAACATTGGCAGCGTGGCCAGGCCTTGCTGCCATGATATGCCCTTTAAGCGGCACACCAACCAGCGCTAAATCGCCTATCATATCCAGCAGCTTGTGGCGTGCCGGCTCATTTTGATGGCGAAGTTCAATGTTATTTAAAATGCCCTGCGGCGCAACGCTGATATCCTTGCGGTTAAACAGCTTGGCCAGGTGATTAAGTTCTTCTTCATCAACATCCTTATCAACAACCACGATGGCATTGTTCAGGTCGCCGCCTTTAATGAGGTCATGTTTTAGCAACATTTCCAGCTCATGCAAAAAGCAGAAGGTACGGCATGAAGCAATTTCCTTTTTAAACTCGCCAATGGTTGAGATACTGGCATGCTGGCTGCCCAGCACCTGCGAGTTATAGTCGACCATACAGGTAAAACGATAGTCATCTAGCGGCATGGCAACCATTTCAACCTTACGCTCAGGTTCAGAGTAATGAATATTATAGGGAATATGATAGTACTCACGATCGGCATCCTGCTCAACAAGCCCGGTTTCGGTTATAACGTCAACAAACTGTATCGAGCTGCCATCCATAATTGGCGTTTCAGGCCCATCAAGATCAATCAGCAGGTTATCAACTTCCAACCCAACCAAAGCGGCCAGTACGTGCTCAACAGTATTTACCGTAGCACCGTTCTGGCTGATAGATGTTCCGCGTGAGGTATCGCTTACGTTATCAACATCGGCATCAATAATTGGCGCACCGGGAATATCAACCCTCCTGAATTTATAACCGTGGTTTTCAGGAGCGGGATTAAAGGTCATTGTAACGCTTTGTCCGGTGTGCAAGCCTGTTCCTGATACCGAAACCGGCGCTTTAATAGTTCTTTGTTTAACGTTCATATTTATAATTACCGGCCGGCGCTATGCGTTTGCGCCGCCTTTACGTAGTTCTTCAATCAATTTTTCAAGCTCGTATACCTTGCGGTCAAGCTCGGGTAGGCTACGCAACTTTGCGTGGGCACGAAGGTAGTCTTTATATGGCATATTTGGCGAACCGCCCCATACCTTACCCTCTTCTGTAATAGAACGGTTTATGCCTGTTTGCGCCGAAAACTGTGACCCGTTGGCTATATTGAGGTGACCGGCGAAACCAACCTGGCCGCCAATCACAACCCTTGCGCCTATTTTGGTGCTCCCAGAAATTCCCGCCTGGCCTGCAATAACTGTATGTGCGCCAACTTCAACATTATGGGCAATCTGCACCAGGTTATCGATCTTAGCACCTTTGCGGATAATGGTCGATCCCATGGTGGCCCTGTCAATAGTAGTATTTGAACCCACTTCAACATCATCCTCCAATATTACGTTACCAATTTGTGCAATTTTGGTGTAGGTACCATCAGGGTTAGGTGCAAAGCCAAAGCCATCGCTGCCTATTACAGCACCGGAATGCACTATCACATTATTCCCGATAACACAATCAAAGTAAACCGTAGCTCCTGCAAACAGGGTTACATTATTGCCCAGGCTTACATTGTCGCCAACATTAACGTTGGGATAGATCTTACAATTATCACCGATTGTTACATTTTGGCCGATGTAGGCAAAAGCGCCGATATAAACGCCCGAACCTACCTGCGCTGTGGGGTGGATAAAGCTGGGTTGTTCAATTCCTTTTTTATCCAGCCTGAAGGTGTTGTATTTATTAAGCAGGACAGTGAACGCGCTGTAGGCGTTTTCAACCCTGATGAGCGTAGCCTTTACCGGGCCCGTTAACTGCTGATCATTATTAACGATAACAATTGAAGCGTTGGTGGTATACAGAAACTGCTCATACTTGGGGTTGGCCAAAAAAGAAAGACTGCCGGCACCGGCTTCCTCTATCTTGGCAAGCTGACTAACAGTTGCTGAAGGATCGCCCTCAACAGTTCCGTTGAGCAGTAAACTTATATCATGAGCGGTAAATTGCATCGGGCAAATTTAAATGTTAAAATTGAAGCAACAAATTATTAATGAGTTATGAACACGCGTTAAAAAGTTTTGACTGTCAAAGCGTTTCATTTTCACTATTTCTTCATTTGTCGCAAGTGTGTACCTGGTTTGTTTTAAATTTTGTTTAAACCATTTTTATGTAGAGACGCATCACATGCGTCTTCCGCAGGACAAGCCTACTTTTCAAGGTGCTTAGCTTCCTTAATTTGCACGTAGCAGACGCATTACATGCATCTGCTACGTCACTGGCGGTCAACCTTAAACGGCTTCCTGATTCAATAACTCCTTATTATAACACAATATGTGTTTCTTAACCGTTTTAGCCAAAGCTACCAGGTTTGAGTTATCACTGGCGGCAGCAATATCCTTTACCGCGCCGTTCTTCATCAATATGCAAATGTTACCATCGTTCTGGTTGTATGCATTATTGCGGATGGAGGTGGTAAATACAAAGTAAGCCGCGGCATCTTCATAACTAATACCATACTTTTCCATCGCCTTTTGGCGGAGGCTTTCAACAAAAGCTTCATCGGGGCATTCATTGGTGATATCAACCCTGAAAAGGCTGCGTTGTACCAGGTTTTTGCAAAGTTGTGAAAGCACCAGGTCGGGATGATAGGCCCACACTTTTACTGATGCCATAATATCGGTATCATCCAAACAGGCAAAAGTTTCCAGGTGACGGTCTTCGTTCATGAAAGCATCCCGGCTGATGCGGTTCTTTAAAAAATGCAGCAGGGCCGGGGTGGCAAACAATTCTTCGCCCTGTGAAATCAGCTCGCGGCCACGCCTGAAGATCTTGGTCAATACCTCTTCGCCCGCTATTACTGTTTTATGCAGATAAACCTGCCAGTACATGAGGCGGCGGGCTATCAAAAATTTTTCTATCGAGTAAATACCTTTTTCGTCAACAACTACATGATCGTCTTTAACATTGAGCATTTTAATGATCCGTTCTGAGCTGATCACCCCTTCAGATACTCCGGTGAAGAAACTGTCGCGGTTAAGGTAATCCAGCCTGTCCATATCCAGCTGACTGGATACCAGCTGGTGCAGGAACTTACGCGGATAGGTGTCATTAAAAATATCGATGGCCATGCTAAGCTTACCCTCAAACCGGGCATTAAGCTTATTCATCAGCAATGATGAAATATCCTCATGTGCTATGCCGTCAATAATGGTGTTTTCCAGGGCGTGCGAAAACGGCCCGTGGCCTATATCATGCAGTAAAATAGCAATGGTAACGGCTTCTTCCTCTTCGGCAGAAATTTGATGGCCTTTGTTTCGGAGGGTTTCAAGTGCTGTATCCATCAGGTACATGGCACCCAAAGCGTGATGAAAACGGGTATGCAAAGCGCCGGGATATACCAGGTGGGTCATGCCCAACTGTTTGATATAACGCAACCGCTGAAAGTATGGATGGGATATAAGGTCAAAGATCAGTTCGGTAGGGATACTGATAAAACCATAAACGGGGTCGTTAATTATTTTCTTTTTATTCAATGTTGCTTCTAATAATTGCAAAAATGTAAAACAAAGGTAAAATAAGCGCGTCAGGTTTGTTAAATTTTGTTAATACCTTTACTGAATAACAACAAAAGCATCTATTTGGGGTTTACAATCTGAATCAGAATTGTCTGAATCAAAATTTACAGAGTTTTAGAATTTGCAGAATGCCGGGGCAAAAAACCGATATTTGAACAGCGTTTAACCTTATACTGAATCATTCTGAAAATTTTCAAATCCTGAAAATTCTGATTCAGAAACTTTAATATACATACTATGCAAGACACCACCATTTTATGGGCCGATGACGAAATTGACCTGCTAAGACCACATATACTTTTCCTGGGCGAAAAGGGCTATAAAGTAACCACTGTTACCAATGGCTACGACGCTGTCGACTCGTTTAAGAGCAATTATTTCGACCTGGTTTTCCTGGATGAGAACATGCCCGGCCTTACCGGCCTGGAAACGCTGCAGCAGATTAAGAACATCAACAATGATGTACCCATTGTGCTGATCACCAAAAATGAGGAAGAGTACCTGATGGAAGATGCCATCGGGTCGAAGATAGACGACTACCTGATTAAGCCGGTACACCCTAAGCAAATCCTGCTTACTATAAAAAAACTGACCGAAAACAAGCGCCTCGTTACCGAAAAAACCACCATGGCCTACCAGATGGATTTCCGGACGCTGGGCATGACACTTAACGAAAACCTGAGCCACCAGGAATGGGTTGATGTTTACAAAAAATTGATCTACTGGGAGCTTGAGCTCGAAAAGCTGGAAGATGCCGGTATGCACGAGATCCTGACGCTGCAAAAGGCCGAAGCCAATATGCAGTTTTGCAAGTTTGTGGAGCGCAACTATTTGAACTGGATCAAAAACCCCGACCTGGCGCCAACTTCATCGCCGCAATTATTTAAAAAGAAGGTATTCCCTAAGCTGGATGGCAAAGGCCCCTTGTTTTTCATTTTGATCGACAACCTGCGGTATGATCAGTTCAAGATCATCAACCCTATTATCTCCGAATATTTCAGACTGGAGGAAGAAGACACCTATTATAGTATCCTGCCAACAGCAACACAATATGCCCGTAACTCCATTTTTTCGGGGCTGATGCCTTTGGATATGGAACGCCGTTACCCTTCTATGTGGCAAAACGACGAGGATGAAGGCGGTAAGAATTTATACGAAGCCGACTTTTTAGCTGATCATCTGAAGCGTGTGCTGCGCAAGGATTGCAAACACTCATACCACAAGATCCTGAACATTGACGAGGGCCGTGCACTGAACGAGTCGGTTAACAACCTCATGAACAATGAGCTTAATGTGGTGGTGTATAACTTTGTGGATATGCTGTCGCATGCCCGTACGGATATGCAGATGATCCGCGAGCTGGCAAGTGACGATGCTGCTTACCGTTCATTAACCCTGTCGTGGTTTGAGCACTCACCACTGTTTGATCTGTTGAAATTCTTAGCTCAAAAACAGGTACGGGTAGTGATCACTACCGATCACGGAACCATCCGCGTAAAAAATCCGAGCAAAATTGTAGGCGACAGGAATACAAACACCAACCTGCGTTATAAACAAGGCAAAAACCTTAACTATAATGCCAAAGAGGTTTTCCACATCCGCAACCCGCATGATGCCATGCTGCCAAGGCTGCACATTAGCTCAAGCTTTGTTTTTGCCAAGGAAGACAGCTATTTTGTATACCCGAACAACTACAATCATTTTGTTAACTTTTATAATGAAACCTTCCAGCACGGAGGGATCTCGTTAGAAGAAATGATAGTGCCGGTGGTTACCTACGGGCCTAAATAGGAAAGAAACGCTTTAAAAAGCCCTATACACGCGTCATTGCGAGGTACGAAGCAATCCCAAACTATACAGGCGGACCTGCTAATCGAGGATTGCTTCGTACCTCGCAATGACGATTTTTTTTCAATAAAACGGCTTAAAACTCCAGCTCCAGCAATACAGGGCAATGATCAGAGTGCTTAGCCTCGGGCAATATCGCAGCGCGACGGATCTTATCTTCGAGCGGGGTGCTGGCCATAGTATAATCGATACGCCAGCCCAAATTTTTACCACGGGAGCCGGCACGGAAACTCCACCAGGTGTAATTATGCGGTTCTTTGTTCAGGTGGCGGAAGGTATCTATAAATCCGCCTTCAATAAAGTTCTCCATCCATTCGCGTTCCTCCGGTAAAAAGCCCGATGAATTGGCGTTTGATTTGGGGTTATGGATATCTATAGGGCGGTGACAAATGTTATAATCGCCGCAAACCACCAGGTTAGGGTGTTCTACTTTAAGCAGGGTAAGGTACTTGCCAAACTCATCTAAAAAACGGTATTTAAAAACCTGCCGGTCATCACCGCTTGAGCCTGATGGGAAATAAACACTCATCACAGATACCTCGTCGAAATCAACACGGATGCAGCGGCCTTCACGGTCAAAATCGGGGATACCGCAGCCGTATTCAATATGTTTGGGCAATATTTTGGTAAAAATGGCGGTGCCGCTATAGCCCTTCTTTTCGGCCGGGAACCAATAGTGTTGATATCCCATCTGATCTACTAAACCCAGATCGGTCAGTACATCGGGTGTTGCTTTAATTTCCTGCAAACAAACAACATCAGCATCAGTAGCCTGCAGCCAGGCCAGCCAACCTTTATTTATTGCCGAACGGATGCCGTTAACGTTATATGTAATTATTTTCATGTGGGATTTCGGACGTTCAATTTCGGATTTACCTGCGATTTTCAGATTACGAAACTACAACAAAATTGTCATTTCGACTGAGCAGGGAGGGCCTGAGCGCTGGGGCGAGTGAGAAATCTCCTATGATGAAAATAATCTAAAGCAAGGCTGATATTCCAGAATTGGGTTAATAGATTTTTTATAAAGTTATAATTTATAAATAATTAAGCAAAGCGTTGCCATGTTTTCTTAACTTTCCTTTGCAGATCAGAAGAGGAAACAGGCTCTGCTGAGGAGCAACCTGCCAGCAATATGATCCGCCGAATTAGATAAAAGAAGTCTCTGTAACAGGAGACTTTTTTATTGTCTATCTTTTTCGCCCATGGCTAAGAAAACCTTCACCGACTTTTAGTGATGTTAATGCATCGATAAACAACAATCAATCTCCTATAAGCGGACACCATAACGGGCCGCAGCATCGCGTTTAAATTATTAGATAAAATGATAACCGTAGTCTTATACAAGCAGACACCTCAAAAGGGCTGCGGATTTCTCATTCCGGTTTATCATCAGATAACAAAACAGATTGTTTTATCCTGCATTATTAGTTCTATATTATTGCACTACAGCTATTACATACGGAGCCTCGTTCTTCATCACATAACGGATCCGGTTGAGGATTTTTTTAGCTATCCTGATGATGGCATTATTCTTTTTCATCCGCTTGCAATAATCGTTAAATGCCATTGTCATAGCCGGATCGGTACGTATAGCTGTCCAACTGGCTTCAATAAGTTTTTCCCTGAGCTGGTGATTGGCCCTTCTGGTCAGGCCTGATACTTTTTCCTTGTCCCCGGTACTGTGAGTATTTGGCACAAGGCCAACATAATCGCATAAAGCGTCAAGTGATTTAAACCGGTTAACATCTCCCACCTCTGTTACAAACCATAAAGCGGTGATCTCACCCACGCCTGGAATTGTCCGGATCAGGGTTATTCTTTTCTTATACCGTTCCTGTTTGGACAGGATGCGAACTTGCCTGGTTGCAGCCAGCACCATATCCCGGGCCTGCTGGTAGCCCTGTAGCTTCAGGTCAAGTGCTGTCCTCGCCGATGGATTCAGTGACAGTTCTTTAAGCCAACGGGTAAAAACATTAGACCAATACCGGCTCTCTGATTCACCGAATGTTATCCCCTGGAAGTTAAGCCATCCCCGGATCCTGTTTTTATAACGCGTCTGGTCTTTTACCATCTGATTATAAGTGCGGATGATATCCCTGTCATCCTGTTGTTCAATGCCGGGAATAAAAATACCAGTGAGCTGACCTTTACTCAAGGCCTGACCCAATTTCCGGCAATCTACAAGGTCTGATTTGCGTTGCTTTTCCTTGCCTGTAGTCGGAACATCAGCCGGGTTAACCACGATGCAGTTAATCCCCGCCTCGTTAAATTTCCGCTGATGGAAGAAACCACAAAAGCCTGCCTCGTAAACAACATGATAATCCGCTAAAGGGTAATTGCGCTTCAGGTAAGCACTTAATTCTTCTGCCGATGGATTTTGCGAAAACGTCTTCAGTTCCATCTGCTCACTCCGGATATTCACCTTCCATGACTTTTTATGAACATCTATGCCTGCAAAAATCTTTTGTCCGCTAAAATCTAATTGTGTAACTTGTTTCATGAGTTCTTGATTTAAAGTGTTTGTTCTTAGTTTTCACTTTAATCTACAACCTTTTTTTCAAGAACTCTTCTTTAACTAATTCATGCATACGATCTTATACAAGCGACAGATCGGCGGCCTGCAAGTCCGCAGGCAGGGCGTACAAGATTTCTCCTCGTTCCTCGTCGAAATGACAATTTTGGGGTTCAACTAAACACCGCCAGCACACCAAAATAAATCAGCATACAACCCGAACTAATGAAATTCATACGCATAGCGTTTTTAAAATTAGCATTGGTTGTTGATTGCCCCACTTTATAAAACCAATAATTGAAGAAGAAAAATATCGGGGAAGCGCATACCAGGAAAAAGTAAAAGTTAAGCATCATGCCGGCCAGGTGCCAGTACCAGTAGGAAAGGGCTATCCCTGTGGCAAACAGCACACTTGAAAATATAAAAGAGCCTTTGTAACCCAAGATAATGCTCAGCGTTTTATCGCCGCGTCTGCCATCTTCTTCATGCTGATAAACCTGGGTTAGCGGGTATGAAGCCCCGATCAAACAGGAACTGATAGCCCCCGGAATAATCAGTCCCAAATCCCAATGACCAAACAGACTCGTTCCTGTTAGCGCGGTGTAAGTGGTATAATAAATAAAACATCCCTGGAAAATAAACACCGTTAAAAAACTGATGATGGGGTATTTTTTTAAGCGGGTAGCCGGATGACTGTACAGCTTTGACATAATGCCATAAATAAGCACCGCGAAGGCAAATTCCCAGCTAATGATAAAGCCGAGCAAAAAGGCAATCGCTTCCAGCAAAATAGAAAAATAATACAGGCTGATATCTACCTCAGGCGGTTTGGCTAACAGGGCAATACTATCCTCATCCTTATCAAAGTAACTGTTGTAGCCGTTGCTGGCAGGGAAAGCGAGAAAATGCCAGATGAAAAATACGAGCAAGGCTGTTGATGTTTTTACCGCATCGGCCTGGCTAAAAGCAAACAGGTACACTGGCAGCAAAAAAACAGAAAAAACAAACCGCAAATGTGCCAATGCCGACCGGGTAGGGATAAATTGTTTCAATTTCATTGTTGCTGTTTGTTGGTAAATACTCTCAAAAGCAACGTATAGTTGCCCCGGTAACGTTATAAACTTACAACCTTTAATGTAAAAAATTGTACCGCATAAATTATTATGTTTGGAAACAACGTTAATGTAACATGATAAAGAAAATTTATATAGCAGCACTTTTAATTTTCGCGGCAACAGCCGGCTTCGCGCAAACGGTAACCAAATCAGATATCAGCTTTAAGATCAAAAACCTCGGCTTTAATGTGGCTGGTACCTTCAGTGGCTTACAGGCCGATATCAGGTTTAAACCCAACGATTTGGCAGGTAGCTCTATTGAGGCATCCGTTGCTTCAAGTACGGTGAACAGCGATAACGAAAGCCGCGATAACCATCTTAAAAGTGAGGATTATTTTGATGTAGCTAAGTATCCGAAAATCACGATGAAATCTGTTTCATTTAAACGTAAAAGCGGGAGCAACTATACCGGCAATTTTAACGTAACTATTAGAGATAAAACAAAGTTGATTGAAATACCTTTTACGTATACCGAATCAGGTAACGCGGCTCAACTGAAAGGAAGCTTCATGATATTGCGGACAGATTTTGGCATCGGCGGCAAAAATTTGATCCTTTCAAATGAGGCCAACGTTTTGGTTGAGGCGGAGATCAGCAAATAAAACCGGTTTAATTATTTTTAATGGAGAGTTGCATCAGTGCTATCGGGATAGCAAATCCCGTCAATCGTATTGCCCAACAGGATATTTACCATTTTATGGCTAATGCCTTTGGTTTGGATGCAACGAATGCCGCGCGGCTAAAAGGAATTTATGACCATTCGGGAATTGACTACCGCTATTCGGTAATCCCTGATTTTGGCTACCGTGACCCTGCCGATTTTACTTTTTTTGAACAATCGGCCGGGCTCGAACCATTCCCTGATACGCAAAAACGTTTAAAACTCTACGAAAAGGAAGCCATTGCTATAGCGGTAGATGCAGCCAGAAACTGTCTCCAAAATTTTGGCGATGACATTACCGGGAGTATCACACACCTGGTAACCATCAGCTGCACCGGCATGCACGCACCAGGCATTGATATAGAACTGGTCGACAGGTTACAGCTAAACTGCGATACCGAACGCACCTGCATTAACTTTATGGGTTGTTACGGCGCTATAAACGGCCTCAAAGTGGCCGACTATATTTGCCGGGCCGATGCCGATGCTAAAGTGCTTGTAGTAAGCGTGGAACTTTGTACCCTGCACTTTCAAAAAGTGAATACGCTGGATAACTGGGTTGCTAATTCGCTATTTTCAGATGGTGCTGCTGCTGTTCTCGTCGAAAATACGGCCAACCGTTTAGGTAGTGGCAAATACTTTTCGCTTAAAAATTTCTATTCAGAATTTGTTGCCGAAGCCCGCAATGAGATGGGCTGGTATGTGGGCAATACCGGCTTTGAAATGAAGCTTACCTCCAAAGTATCCAAACAAATTAAAAAACATATCAAAGCCCTTACCCGGCGGTTTTTACAAAAGGCCAAAACTGAATTAGATGATATTACAGCGTATGCCGTTCATCCCGGCGGGCGTACTATTTTAGAAGCTGTTGAAGATGCTTTGGAACTTCCCGAAGAAAGCAACGCCTTTGCTTACCAGGTTTTGCAGGAATACGGCAACATGTCGTCGGCCACAATCTTATTTGTACTGGATAAGATGCTGAAAGCGGGTAATTTGGTTGATAAAAAAATATTGAGTTTTGCCTTCGGTCCGGGCTTAACCGTTGAGGGGATGATACTTGAAATGCACTAAGCCATGAGCGATGTAATAGTAATTGGCGGGGGTCTGGCCGGATTATTCAACGCCATATTGCTCAACCGCGCCGGGTTGAAGGTTACAGTTATCGAAAAAAAGACCTACCCCATGCACCGCGTTTGCGGCGAGTATATCTCTAACGAGGTTATCCCCTTTCTTTCATCTCTTGATATTGATCTTAACCAGCTCAATGTTGCCCGGATCAACCGGTTGGAAGTAACCGCAGCTTCCGGAACCAAACTTTCGCAAAAGCTTGACCTGGGCGGCTTTGGCCTAAGCAGGTTCACCTTTGATAATTTCCTATACCAAAAAGCCCTTGCCGAAGGGGTTAAGGTTTTGGTCGGTACCCGGGTAGAGGATATCCAATTTGCCAGAGAACAGTTTGAGGTGATAACTCCCGGCGAAACATTAACCGCCCCGCTGGCTATCGGCTCGTTCGGCAAACGTTCCAATCTCGATCAGAAACTTAAACGACCGTTCTTTTATAAAAGGAGCCCTTATCTTGCCGTAAAATTCCATTTGCAGATGGATTTCCCGCAAGATTTGATCCAGCTTAATAATTATAAAAACGGCTATTGCGGTGTAAGTAAAACTGATGGCGACAGGTATTGCATGTGCTATATGGCCCATCGCGATGACCTTCGTAAATATGGATCGCTGCAAGCTTTGGAAGAGAATGTGATCCGCAAGAACCCTTACCTTGATGAGATTTTTCGTAATGCTAAATTTTTACTGGATAAACCGGAAGTGATCAATGAAATCTCCTTTGAGAAAAAAGCACCTGTAGATAACCATATCCTCATGAGCGGGGACACCGCCGGGATGATAGCCCCGCTTTGCGGCAACGGAATGACCATGGCCATCCATTCGGCCAAAATTCTTTCCGAAAAAATTATCACACACTATAAACCTGGCAGCTTTACTTTTGAAAAGCGGAATAACCTTGAACAGGATTATACTCAAAGCTGGAATAAGCAATTTGCGCAAAGGCTTTGGGTTGGCAGACAGTTGCAGCGCTTGTTTGGCAATGATAACATGACAGCCCTTACTTTAAATACGCTCAATCACCTGCCGTCGGTGGCCCAATACCTGATAAGTAAAACCCACGGCCAACCATTTGCATAGTTCAAGCGTATTGTATTATATGCCCGATTTAAGTTACCGTGCGGATACCCCGGAGATCATGGATGATTTTGATCTGCCACCAGTCGAAATAAACCCCGTGCTTGAAGGTTTGGGAAAAATGAACGCACTGTTTGGTGGTCATAAACACATTCTCAGCTCCTTAAAAAAGCTTCCCATTCAGAATGGTTATTCCATAAGCGATTGGGGCTGCGGAGGAGGAGATACACTGATTGCTATTGCCAAATGGGCAAAAGGTCAACAAATGCATCTTACTTTAAATGGAGTTGATGCAGCGCCGGCAGCGGTTAACTATGCCCGGCAACAGGCCATGGATTATAGCAATATTAATTTTACCCAAAGTGATGTTATTGACCAGGCATACCTCATTAAACCGGCTGATGTGATCATTTGCAGCCTGTTCACCCACCATTTTGATGATGAACGCTGGGTTAAGCTTATTCAAAATATGCAGGCCTCGGCACAAAAAGGAATTATCATTACCGACCTGCATCGTCACTGGCTTTTATACCATGCCATAGTGTTTATAACCCATGTTTTTACCCGTAATGCTATGGCGCAAAATGATGGACCACTTTCGGTTAAGCGGGGTTTTAAAAGACACGAATTGTTAGCTTTATTAAAAAAGGCACAAATTGATAACTTTAAATTAACATGGCGCTGGCCATTCAGATGGGAGTTAATCATCTATAAATCGTAGCTTTACGCTATGAATTTGCGTGTACTGGTTTTAACAACCTCACTTGGCGTGGCAATTACGCTCTCGGCAGTTAACTTTTATTTTCAGCATAAATGGTACGATGTAATGGTTACTTTTTCGGTAGCCCTTGGAGTAAGTTACTTCGTTTTTTACTACCTCATCGAAAAATACATCTACTCCCGTATTAAGCTAATTTATAAACTGATCCATAACCTGAAATTGGGCCGCGACCTCAGGGACGCTCTTGGCGAACATGTAAGCGCCAATCCTATTGCCGATGTGGAGCAGGAAGTAAAAGAATGGGCCAAGCAAAAAAAGACCGAGATAGACGAACTCCGCAAACAGGAAAAATTTCGCCGCGATTTTTTATCCAATATCTCGCATGAGTTTAAAACCCCGTTATTTGCTATACAAGGCTATATAGAGGCCTTACAGGATGATGATTTTGACGATAAAGAAATGGCCCGCCAGTTTTTGGAAAAAGCTTCAAAAAATGTTGACCGGCTAAGCTACCTGATCAAAGACCTTGATGAAATTTCCAAACTTGAATCGGGCGAGATGCCTATCAATTACACCAAATTCAAGATCAACGACCTGATCAAGGAGGTTTTTGAATCATTAGAGATCAAGGGCAAGCAATACCACATCAAACTTATATTTAAGCAAAAATATGATGAGCCTATTGTGGTTAATGCCGACAGGGAAAAAATAAGACAGGTGCTCGTGAACCTGATAGATAACTCGTTTAAGTACGGTAAAGAAGAGGGCAGCACCTCGGTAAGCCTTTTTGTACTGCACGACCAGGTTTTGGTTGAAGTTACCGATGATGGCATAGGCATTGAAGAAAAGTTTTTGCCAAGGTTGTTTGAGCGTTTTTTCCGTACAGACAGCAGCCGTTCAAGGCAAATCGGCGGCTCCGGGTTGGGGTTGGCCATTGTTAAGCATATTATTGAAGCCCACCAGCAAACTATCAATGTGCGCAGTACCGAAGGGCTGGGCTCAACCTTTGGTTTTACATTGGCAAGGGCTAAGCAAACTATTCCTTTTCCGAATTTACCCGTGCTAAAAAGTTAACAATAATTTAACATACTAACTGTACCTTTACACCAATTTCAAATCACTATGTCGCTAAACAGTATATTCCAGTATTTTGTACCCAAGGATAAAAAAATATTTTTCCCGCTGTTTGAACAAGCCGCGGCCAATGTTGTAGCCATGGCAACAATACTGGTTGAGGCAGTTAACTCAAATAACCCTGCAACCCGCGAGGATTTATATAAACAGATTGACAAGCTTGAAAACAAAGGCGACGAATATACTCACCAGATTTACCTGGAGCTTGGCAAAAACTTCATCACGCCTTTTGATCGTGAAGATATTCATGCCCTTGCAACAGCTATTGATGATGTGGCTGATTATATCCAGGGTGCGGCAAACCGCATGAGCCTGTACAGGATAGATGATTTGAATGAGCATATCCGTAAACTATCTGACCTGATACTGCAGGCCAGTATTGATTTGGAAAAAGCTGTAAAAGAATTGAAAGACCTTAGGAATGTGCGCAATATAGCCGATTCATGCATTAGGATAAACAGTGTTGAAAACCAGGCTGATTATGTTTTTGACCGCGCTGTAGCCGACTTGTTTCTGTATGAGAAAGATGCTATCCGCCTGATTAAATACAAAGAAATATTAGCCGCCCTTGAAACCGCTACCGATATGTGCGAAGACGCAGCTAACGTTATGGAGTCAATCTTAGTTAAAAACGCTTAAGTAAATCTTATCCCCAGCTAAATGGTTACTTCCCTACTTGTAGTTATTGTTGTACTCGCCCTGTTGTTTGATTACACCAATGGCTTTCATGATGCCGCAAACTCTATAGCTACCATTGTATCTACCAAAGTATTGACACCGTTTCAGGCAGTGTTAATGGCTGCGGTATTCAACTTTGCAGCTTACTTTTTTATAAAAGATCATAAGGTGGCCAATACTGTATCTAAAATCGTATTGGAGCATTATGTTACCCTGCACGTGATCCTGGCTGGTTTAGTAGCCGCCATCACCTGGAACCTGTTTACATGGTGGTTCGGCATCCCTTCAAGCTCGTCGCATACCCTTATAGGGGGCTTTGCCGGTGCCGGTATGACCAACGCACTTTACATGGGTGCTAACGCCCTGCATGCTGTTGAAATGCAATACGTGCTTAAAATCATTGCTTATATCGTATTAGCCCCATTTATTGGTTTAATTATAGCTTATGTTGTAACCATATTAATACTACACCTGTGCAAAGCTGCAAGGCCGGCCACCGCCGAACGCTGGTTTAAACGTATGCAGCTGGTTTCATCCGCCGCATTAAGTTTTGCCCACGGCGGTAACGATGCGCAAAAGGTAATGGGTATTCTATATGTAACCCTCATTGCTGCAAAGGTGATAAAGCCCGGTTCGGTAATGCCGGAGTGGATCCCTTTAGCTTGTTACTCTGCTATTGCCGCAGGCACCATGTCGGGCGGTTGGAAAATTGTTAAAACCATGGGCTCAAAAATAACCAAGGTAACCCCGCTTGAAGGCGTAAGCGCCGAAACTGCGGGCGCTATTACGTTATTTATTACCGAGCGTTTTGGCATCCCGGTTTCAACAACGCATACTATTACCGGTTCAATTATCGGCGTAGGTTTAACCAAACGTGTATCGGCCGTACGCTGGGGCGTAACCATTAACCTGGTTTGGGCATGGATCATTACCATCCCTATTTCGGCCCTGATAGCCGCCGGTGTATTTGCATTGTTACATTTCTTTGCATAAACAAACCGGCAGTAATTTTGTTAGCTTTACTTACTATGAAAACAAGACTACTTATTATCCCCGCTTTAATAGCTTTTATTACATTAACCAGTTGCGATACGCTCAACCAGGTAGCCAACGCCACCATTCAAAACCAGGGAACACCAACATCGCTTGAAATTGGCAACGGTTTAAAACAGGCCCTTGAAATAGGCACCGGTAAAAGCTCAGATCAATTATCGGCACTTAATGGTTTTTTTGGCAATGCCGCTATCAAGATCCTTTTCCCGCCCGAAGCTCAAAAAGCCGAGAAAACTTTGCGCGGACTTGGCTTAAACAGCCTTTGCGATAACGTGATCCTTTCGCTTAACCGCGCAGCCGAAGACGCTGCAAAGCAAGCAAAGCCTATTTTTGTTGATGCTATTAAGCAAATGACCCTGCAGGATGTTACCAATATTTTATTGGGCAGCCAGGATGCGGCAACACAATACTTTAAACGTACTACTACTGCAAAATTAAGCCTGCAATTCAAACCTGTTATCCAGGGAAGCTTAAACAAGGTGAATGCTACCAAATACTATACTGATGCAGCCCAGGCTTACAATAAAGTTCCGTTTGTATCAAAGCTTAATCCCGATATCAGCGATTATGTAACTCAAAAAGCCATCGACGGCTTGTTTGTAGAGATAGCTAAAGAAGAGCTTAACATTCGTCAAAATCTTGGTGCGCGTACAACGCCTTTATTGCAAAAAGTATTCGCTTTTGCTGATAAGAAGAAAACTACCGGACAATAAGTAAAAAAGAAAAAGATCTAAAAAAGGCTGTGTTGGGTAAAACCGATACAGCCTTTTTTACTGACTTTATTTCTACTTTTGGAATTTCACCTTTACAGTAACAACCTCGGGTTTGTTGTTAGTACTGCCAACCCACGAGGGTCCATTTTTAATAAGCTCGATAGCTTTTTGATCGGCCGCCTCGTTCAGGCCTTTTTTAATGTTGAACTCGTCGGTTATACCACTCGGAAATACAGTAAAGGTTACAGTCACCGTACCGGCGGTACCATCAGGCAGTACAGCATTAGTTTGTAAATATTTTTTCAGACTGCCCCAGCCCAGTTGCGGATGTGCCGCCGTGACACTTACCTCACTGTTGTCATCGTCTCTTTTCGGGCTACTTACCACCACCTCACTAAGTGCATGTGAATCTGGCTTAAGTGCAACTTTAACGCTGTCGCCGCGCGTGGCGCTAATCTGTCGTGGTTCATAGCCAATATAAACCACATCAAGCGTGGCTTTATCGCCTGGCGAACTTAGCGCAAATTTGCCGTTTACATCTGTTACCGTGCTCCGGTTGGTACCTTTGATCCTGATTGCCGCGCCAATTAAAGGCGAACCGTCATCCCTCGAAATAATGGTGCCGGCAATGTATAATGATTGTGCAGCTGCTTTACTGCCGCCAAAAACAGTTACTGGTGAAGATGTAACACCGTCAACCTTTCCGGGCAATTTAAATTGCAGTGGGGTTTTTGATTTAGCTACGGTAGTATTCGCTCTTAACGCTATCACATCCGAGCTTACCGTGTCTTTTTTGGCAATTGGTGCTGTGTATCCTGCTACTATTCGTTCACTTAAATTGCCTTCTTCTTTCAAAACAACTTTATCTTTAGCAACAGGGGGCGGAGCTGCCGGCTCTGCTAAAGTAGTGCTGCCCACAGGAGGCGCAACCTCATTTGAAGCCGTTTTGTTGTCGGCAGCCGAGATTTCCTGCTGATAGAGGGCATCCGCCGACTGCTTTATTCTTCGGGATTTTTTAGTTACAGCAATTGAAGGCGCCTGCACTGTTCCAGGCTGATTTGTATTTGCTTTTTTAACCGTATCCGCCGTTTTAATGGTATCGGCAGCGGCAGCCAGAGGCGGCGTGGAATTTCTGTTTTCTGCAACATTATTGCTCTGCAATTCGGGTTTAGACGTCTTGTTAAGATAAAGCCCACCTAAACTTAATGCAATTAGAACCGAAGCCGCAATTGGCCAAACAGTCCATGGTATAACACGGCCTTTATTTTCTCCTGTACGTTGCTGTAGCCTCGCTGTAAGGTCGCCAAGGTTTAATTGCTGACTTGTCCCCATGTTTTCATATCCTTCCAATGCATCCATCAAAAAAGGGTCGTTTAATGCCTCCATCTCCAGTTTATGCATAGCGCGGGCATCAAGCTCTCCGTTGAGATACTTCTGTATTTGCAATATATTTGCCTTTTTACTATGCACTGTTCCGTTCGAGGCAAATTTTCAAATTCCTCTTACCGTTCTGGATATAACTTTTTACCTCATTTAAAGTATACCCTGTTATCCCGGCAATTTCTTTATAACACTTCTCTTTTAAATAAAACAGGTCGATACTTTGTTTTTGTCCGCCGGTTAACCCTGCTATGCAGTGTTCCAAAGCTTTCAAAGCCTCTTCCCTGTTATTATCATCAGGATGCAAAAAGGAGGTAAATTCCACAACTTCATCTAAATTAACCAACTCCATCTTTTTACCGCTCCGTAGCTGCATCAAGCAATAATTACGCCCAAGTACATAAACCCAACTCCTGAACTGGTTAATCTCATGCTTTTTAACCTTATCAACCAGTTCCTCAAAAATGCCCATTACCGCGTCTTTAGCCAGTTCCTCATCCTTCAGATATTTAAGGCAAACGCCATAAACAAGGGGCATATATCTTTCATATAAGCTGCCCAAAACTGTTAGGTTACCGCTTGCGCGATAATCACTAAGTAGTTCTTCGTCTGTTGATTTCCCTGGTTTTTGGGGTTTTATAAATAGGCTCATTAAACATACAAAATTAATTTATTAAAATGGTTTATGGAAATTAACTGCCTGCAGACCGCTCTATTTAAGGAAAATAAGCGAATAACAAAGTGTTTTTCACACGTATTGGTTCAAACTATGGGTACACTAAGTCCAGGCTGGATGAACAATAATATAAAGAGAAAACAAAAAAAGCGATGCCGGGGAGCATCGCTTTCTACTATAAATATCGTAACAGTTTTACCTTGCCGGTTGTGGCTTTGGTAACTCCTTGCGCGGAATCATTTCGGCGCGTTGTGCTGTATGGTAAACAAATGAAGCAACAATTGTAGCGGCTTGTTTCAGATCGTCTTCAATAAGGCGGTCATAAGTGTCCTGATTACTGTGGTGGGTGCGTGAACCGTAATCAATGGCATCCTGGATAAACTGGAAGCCCGGAATGCCCACCGCGTCAAATGAAAGGTGATCGGTACCACCGGTGTTGCGGATGGTAAGCGTGGTAGCCCCAAGATCTTTAAAAGGTTCAAGCCAGGCTTTAAAGATAGGTGCTGCTGCCGAATCGCCCTGCAAATATATTCCGCGGATTTTGCCTGTGCCATTATCCAGGTTGTAATAGGCCGAAAGCTTTGCCTGTTCGGGCTTAAGTTCCATTGTTTTAGGATCGCCAAAATGATTGGCTACATATCCGCGCGAACCAAATAAGCCCTGCTCTTCCGAACTCCATAAGGCGATGCGAATGGTGCGCTTGGGTTTAAAGTTAATCGCTTTTAAAATACGCATGGCCTCCAGCATTACTGCGCTGCCTGCTGCATTATCGGTAGCACCGGTAGCGGCATGCCATGAATCAAGGTGGCCGCCAAGCATTACTACCTGGTCTTTCAGTTTTTTATCCGTTCCGGGAATTTCAGCAACTACGTCATAACCCTGCAGGTCGTCGGTAATGAATTGGGTTTTGATATCGGCTTCCAGTTGTACTGGCTGGCCGCCTTTTATAAGGCGTAAAATGCGCTGGTAATCTTCGCTGCTTGTTTCAAGTTCGGGAGCTACCGCCCTGGCGGTATCGGCATATGAAGCACCATTGGTAGTAAATACCGTACCATCGGTACCACGGCCCTGGCTTAATACCAGCCCGGCTTTTTCGTCAACTAAAAATTGGCTTAGTGCCGCCCTGAAAGCGCGTAGCTTACGGAATGCAGCCATTTGAGCTGCGTTTGGGTCAACAGCGTTCCTGCGCGGGCCGGCGGGCGTAGCTTTCGCATTGGCCATTTCGGTAAGTTCCTCATCAGTATAACGGGCGGCATCCACTTTCCAGGTACGTTCTGCAGGGGCTTTGGTATCAAATATTACGATCTTGCCGGCCAGCTTACCTTTGTATTGCTCAAGCTCGGCTGCCGAATCGGCTTTGATCATCATTACTTGGCCTTTGATCAAGCCATTTGTGCCCGGTGTCCATGCTTTAGGGATGGCGATAATAGCGTGATAGTAGGGAACCATGATAGCTGCATAGTTTTTTTGAACTTCCCAGCCTTTGCCAAATTTACCCCAGGCTTCCAATTTAGAGTTGGCCATGCCCCAGGTTTTAAGCTGATTAACAGCCCAGTTTTGAGCGCGCTTTAAGCCGGGAGAGTTGGCAAGCCTTGGCCCCGAAACATCTGTAAGGTAAAAAGCCGTTTCCATTACTTTTGAATGGTTGAGGCCTTCTTCCCTGATTTTTTGAACCATTGCAGCATCAACAGGTTCCTGCGCAAATGCGGGTACTGCGATACCCGCCGTGATTAAACACGAAAAGAGTAGTTTTAATTTCATATACAATAAATTATAAGATCAGTTAGTAACAAACCTATTTATTATAAATTAAAATTGAGTATATATTGTGTTAACAAAGTTGTTACATGGGGTTGAATTGTTAAGGATAACTGGCCGGAGTTACATTGCATGTGGAAATGCTGTATATAGTCTTTGCAATCGTACAGCCCCGGTCAATGCTATTCCCGCGTTGCTGTTCACACTTTTAAAGTGTGAACGGCTGGCGTTTTTTCTTAAAAATTCACAATTGATAATCAGGTACTTATAATTTTTTAAAATCTCAAATAAACCACGATGAACAAATTGTCGCTGATAATCAATAGATTGCGAAATTTCGTTTCCAAAAGTTGAACACCCTGTTTTTGAAAATTGAACACTGACAAAATATTGCCGGTAACTTCAACCTGAAATAAAGAAAGCATGCTGTTTGTGCGCTTTATACACTGACGGTATTAATTCTCTTTTCATGACTTATAAAAAGAGAAGCAAATTAAGCTGAAAGCTTAACCCATTTTAGGACGAAGTTACGCTATCGCTAAACTTCGACCAGTTCCTGTTACGACCCATAATTATCTTCCATAAATATTGAACAATAAAATGCCCCCACTAATCACCAAACTTTAGTTAACTTGAAAGGCCAAACCATTAACTTCTTTGCTTATGCCATCAGACTTGAATCCTATTCAAAAACTTGATAAAGTTCTATTTTTTATAAAGTATGAAAATAGATTTTTAGAAAGGCCGCCAATTGATGTATTTTATGACAAGTGCGCAAATAATTCAGAAAAAAAAGAGTTACCACTTATACTTGAAAAACTTGAAAAAGATGGCCTAATAAGCAAGTCCCAAATTCATCCACAACAATTCATGTACAGAATAACTTTTGATGGATGGGTTTACATTGGGTATGAACGCAAAGCAAAATTAGAAGATGAGATGGCTAGTCGAATTCTAAAGAGTGATAAGCGACTTTTTGTAGCAACTGCTTCCGCTGCCATTGTCGGATTATTGGTCCTACTTTGGTATGTATTTGCTTGGCGTTGCCCACATCCTTCTGATTGCTTTTGTGGCTTAAATCCTTAAACAAATTAAGTATAATTCCTTACTGATCAAAGCTTAGCGATAGCGTAACTTCGATCAGTTCACCAGTTCCTGAACCAAGACTTACGAAGTTTAAAAAACTTCGTAAGTCTTCTTCCGATCAATAATGCCCAACAAAAAAGGGCTTACCCTTCTCCAGATAAGCCCTTCAATATTTAAAAGCTATTTAATTACAGCTTGCGTTTAACTTCTACGTTTTCGTAAGCTTCAACAATGTCGCCTACTTCAATGTTGTTAAAGTTGTTGATGTTCAAACCGCACTCGTAACCTGCGTTTACTTCTTTCACATCGTCTTTAAAGCGTTTCAGTGAGGCCAGTTCGCCGGTGTAGATCACCACACCATCGCGGATGATACGGATCTTGCTGTTACGGTTAATTTTACCGTCAAGTACCATACAACCTGCAATAGTACCCACCTTGCTGATCTTGAAGGTTTCGCGGATCTCAACGTTAGCCACGATCTTCTCTTCAAAGGTTGGTGCAAGCATACCCTCCATCGCCGCTTTGATCTCGTTGATCGCGTCGTAGATGATCGAGTACAGCCTGATATCGATCTGCTCGGCTTCGGCCAGTTTACGGGCACCGCCTGAAGGGCGTACCTGGAAACCAATGATGATTGCATCAGATGCCGATGCTAATAATACGTCTGATTCGGAGATCTGACCTACCGCTTTCGATATGATGTTCACCTGGATCTGCTCGGTTGACAGTTTCAGTAATGAATCTGACAAGGCCTCGATAGAACCATCCACGTCACCTTTAACAATGATGTTAAGCTCCTTGAAGTTACCCACTGCCAAACGGCGGCCGATCTCATCAAGCGTGATGTGTTTTTGTGTACGTAAGCCCTGTTCACGTTGTAATTGTAAGCGTTTGTTGGCAATTTCACGTGCTTCAACTTCACTTTCAAGCGCGTTGAACTTATCGCCTGCTGTTGGTGCACCCTGCATACCCAATACCTGTACCGGTGTTGAAGGCCCTGCCGAATCCACACGCTGGCCACGCTCATTGGTTAACGCTTTTACACGACCGCTGTAGCAGCCTGCCAGTATCGGATCACCTACTTTTAAGCGGCCTGCCTGTACCAGGATGGTGGTAACAATACCACGACCTTTATCTAAAGCTGCCTCAATAACAGTACCTACGGCACGTTTGTTAGGGTTAGCTTTCAGTTCAAGCAGTTCGGCCTCAAGTAATACTTTTTCCAATAGCAGATCGACATTTAAGCCGGTTTTGGCCGAAATTTCCTGCGACTGGTATTTACCGCCCCACTCTTCAACCAAAATATTCATGGCCGAAAGTTGTTCCCTTACTTTATCGGCATTGGCGCCCGGCTTATCAATTTTGTTAAAGGCGAAGATGATTGGTGCGCCTGCAGCCTGTGCGTGGTTTATGGCCTCGCGGGTTTGCGGCATCACGCTGTCATCGGCAGCTATCACTATAATTACAATATCTGTAACCTGTGCACCCCTGGCACGCATCGCGGTAAACGCTTCGTGACCCGGTGTATCCAGGAAGGTGATCTTTCCTTTATTATCAGGTAATGTTACTTCGTAAGCACCAATATGCTGGGTTATACCACCCGCTTCGCCGCCTATTACGTTGGTTTTACGTATAAAGTCGAGCAATGAGGTTTTACCGTGGTCAACGTGGCCCATGATGGTTACGATTGGTGCACGTGTTACCAGGTCGGCCGGATCATCAATCTGGTCAAGGTTGGCTTCCTCATCCTGCGGTTTCACAAATTCAACCTGGTAGCCAAATTCATCGGCCACAATTGAAAGTGTTTCGGCATCAAGCCTTTGGTTAATGGAAACGAACATCCCCAGGCTCATACAGGTTGAAATGATCTGCGTTACAGATACATCCATCATACTTGCCAGCTCGTTTGCAGTTACGAACTCGGTAACCTTCAATACTTTTGATTGAAGTTCCTGTTCCATTGCCAGCTCTTCGGCACTTGCAGCAACATCATCACGTTTTTGACGACGGAATTTAGCACGCTGCGCAAACTTGCCCGACTTACCTGCGCCGCTTAAGCGTGCAAGTGTAGCCTTGATCTGGTCTTGTATATCCTTTTCTGAAGGTTCTTCTTTAGGGCCGCTGTTTTGAGGAACATGGGTATTACGGTTGTTCCTGAAATCCGGACGGTTACCACCGCCATGACCACCCTGGCCCTGGCCTGGTCCGCTGTTTCCGGGTGCACCGTGTGTACGGTTCCTGAAATCCGGGCGGTTAGGGTTAATGGTACCACCACCACCTGGCTGCTGGCCTTGTTGCGGATGATTACCACCACCGCCTTGCTGGCCATGCGGATGGTTACCACCACCACCGCCTTGCTGCGGATTGCCCTGGTTATCTTTACGCTTACGTTTGCGTTTATGATCGGCCGAGTTATTATTTGAATTTGATGATGAAGCTACCGGGTTGCGTTTTGGGGCGTTAACCGGCAACTGGATCTTACCAATAATGTTTGGCCCTGTTAAACGCTCAGCTTTAGCGCGGATCACATCCGGCTCCTGGCTTTCATCAGCTGCCGGTGCAGCCGGAGTTTCGGGAGCAGCCGGAGGTGTTGCAACCGGTGCTTTTTCAACAACAGGCGCTTTTGGCTCTTCAGCTTTAGGCGCTTCGGCAACCGGCGGTGCAACAGGGGCTGCCGGTTTTGGTGCCTCAACCTTTGGTGGTTCGGGCGCGGCAGGAGCTACTGGCGCTGGCGCTTCAGCTTTTGGCTCGGCAGGCGCCGGGGCCGGTGTTGGCGCAGGTGCCTGTGCAAC
Organism: Mucilaginibacter sp. cycad4; assembly: GCF_034263275.1. NCBI lineage: Bacteria > Pseudomonadati > Bacteroidota > Sphingobacteriia > Sphingobacteriales > Sphingobacteriaceae > Mucilaginibacter > Mucilaginibacter sp. cycad4. Next base: position 5,768,253 of record NZ_CP139559.1, read on the forward strand.
TGGCTCGGGTTGTTTAACAACTTCCACTGGTTTTTCCTCAGGCTTCTCCGCCTGTGGCTGTGGCTTAGCATTCAGGTTGTTAAGGTCAATTTTTCCAACTACCTTAACACCAGGTAATACGTCATTGCGCTCATCAGAACGTGCAGGGGCTTGTGCTGCCGGAGCAGGCTCGGCCGGTTTTGGTTTTTCAACCTGCGGCTGTGCAAAGTGCCCTGTGTTTTTGATCAGTATCTCTTCGTTCTCAAAATCGCGCGAACGGCGGTTCTCAACCGGCTTTTCAGGAAACTGTGCAGCAGGCTCTTCTTTCCTTATCTTTCCGATACTGATCTGCTTAGCTTCCTCCTTAATACTTTTGTCAACAGCAAATTCCTTTAACAGGGCATTGTACATGTCATTATCCAGCTTGGCCATAGGATGCTTGTCAACCTTGTATCCTTTGGTAGCTAAATAATCGACAAGGGTACCCATGCCAATGTTCAGTTCTTTTACTGCTTTAATTAATTTTATGGATTTGTCTTCTGACATTTAATATTACTTTCTCTGCTTATTTAGTGCAAAAATACGATTTTAATTTTGCTTATTCCGCTTATTCAAACTCCGCATTCAATATTGATAGCACTTCTTTTACTGTTTCTTCCTCTAAATCGGTACGTTTTACCAATTCTCCAACGGTTAAGGCCAGCACTGATTTTGCTGTATCTAAACCAATACGTTTAAATTCATCAATGATCCAGCCTTCAATCTCGTCAGAAAATTCTTCAATGTCCACATCCTCGTCATGCTCATCAGCTTCACGGTAAACATCAATTTCGTAGCCTGTCAATTTCCCTGCCAGCTTAATGTTGTGCCCGCCCCTGCCAATAGCTAATGATACCTGGTCGGGTTTTAAATACACAGCAGCTGTTTTTTTCTCATCATCTAATTTAATAGAAGTGATTTTGGCAGGTGATAACGCACGCTGAATATATAACTGAACGTTGTTGGTAAAGTTAATAACGTCGATATTTTCATTTTTTAACTCACGTACTATACCGTGGATCCGTGAACCTTTCATACCTACGCAGGCGCCAACCGGATCGATACGGTCGTCATACGATTCAACGGCAACTTTAGCACGCTCGCCCGGTTCGCGTACAATTTTCTTGATGGTAATTAAGCCATCAAAAATTTCCGGTACTTCAAGCTCAAACAAACGCTGTAAAAACTCGGGCGCTGTACGTGAAATGATGATCTTAGGGTTGCTGTTCAGCATATCTACCTTTGATACAACAGCTTTAACGCTGTCGCCTTTTTTAAAGTAGTCGGCCGGGATCTGCTCAGTTTTTGGCAGCAACAGCTCGTTACCTTCGTCATCCAATACCAGCGTTTCTTTTTTCCAAACCTGGTAAACCTCGCCGGTAACAATTTCGCCTACGCGGTCTTTATATTTTTTGAAGATCTCGTCTTTCTCTAATTCCAGGATTTTTGATACTAGCGTTTGGCGGGCGGCTAAAATAGCACGGCGGCCAAAGCTTTCTAAAGTGATCTGTTCAATATAATCATCACCAACTTCAAGGTCGGCGTCATACAGGTGTGCTTCGGCAAGTTCTATCTCCAGGTCGTCATCTTCGCTAAAGCCATCTTCCATAACTTTACGTGTGCGCCAGATCTCTAAGTCACCGTTGTCGGTGTTCACAATTACGTCGCAATTTTCGTCCGTACCGTACTTTTTCCTGATCATGCTCCTGAAAACGTCTTCCAGAACGCTCATCATGGTAGGGCGGTCAATGTTCTTGAAATCTTTAAATTCCTGAAAAGAATCAATTAAATTAATATTGCTCATTTTTTACTTAAATGATATTAAAACCTTTGTTTCTGTTATTTGGTCCATTGGGATAACGCTTTCAATAACCTGCGCTTTTTTCCCTTTTTCTTTTACTTTTTCTTCAATGGTGATGGCATCCTCTGTAAGGCCGGTCAATGTGCCTTCGCGCTTAGTGCCATCTTTCATTTTAATGCCCAGGTTACGGCCAACATTTTTGGCGTATTGCCTTGGCGACGATAGCGGGAAATCGATACCCGGCGATGAAACCTCCAGGTTATAAGCCGTTTCAATCACGTTTTCCTCTTCCAGGTGGAAACCTACATGCCTGCTTACCTGTACACATTCATCAATACCGATACCGTTATCGCCGTCAAGCAGGATGATCAGCTTCCCGTTCGAGTGCATTTTAATATCCACTATAAACAGGTTTGGCTTATCTGCTATCTTCTCTTCTACCAGTTCTTTTACCCTTTTTTCAATATTCATTACCCACCGGTGTTTTTGACAGAATAATTTTGATTGATAAAATAAAAGAGGGGACTAATTGCCCCCTCTTTTATTAACGGTTGCAAATATAATCAAAATTATTAAATTTTCAAGCATCAAGGTAGTTTATTGCTTAAAAATCAAATCTGTATAGTGCAGCGTTCCGGGTTTGCTGCGGCTTTTTATCAAATCGGTCAATGTGCCACCTGCACTAAAATCATAGTAACGAAAAAAATACGTTTGTTGTGCGCTGAAGGCTGTATCTGGTGTAAAAACAACTATGTTGTTATGAACGGTATAACGCCCCGGCTGTGCGGGCTGCAGGTTTCGCATGCTGGTATCGGCAGGCATGCGGTAAACGGCCATGAGTGTTTCCCAGGCCTTGGCCGATGAATCACGACTGATCTCGTTAATAATAGCCGGATCGAATCCGGTAATTTGCAGGGCTTTTCCGTTATTAATGGGGCTTATGGTTACTGATGTTTTGGTTGATGTTTCCGTGCAGCTGAACAAACTCATCAGCAAAAAACAAACTGGCAGGTATTTTTTCATCTTTTTACTTCTTACACTCGCGAACTTATTTCTTTAACGTACCCTCAAACAATTTATAAATCCGCTTATACTCATCCGTCCAACTGCTGGGCTGTTCAAAGCCGTGGTCTTCTACAGGGTACGAGGCCAGTTCCCAATTTTCTTTGTGCAGCTCTATCAGTTTTTGGGTTAGGCGGATAATATCCTGGTAGTTCACATTCTGATCTATCATACCATGCAGCATGAGCAGGTTGCCTTTTAAACCGTTGGCAAAATAAATTGGCGAGCTTTTGCGATAAGCCTGCTCATCAGTAAATGGCTCGTTGAGGATATTTGAGGTGTACTCGTGGTTATAATGTGCCCAGTCGGTAACGGAACGGATGGCACCGCCTGCTGCGAAAACATCCGGCTCGGTAAACATGCCCATCAGCGTGATGAAGCCACCGTACGAGCCGCCGTACAAACCAACATGCCTGGGGTTAACGCCATATTTTTCCACCAATAGCTTTACGCCGTCCACCTGGTCGCTAAGATCTTTGCCGCCCATATGACGGTAAATACCGGTGCGAAAATCCCTGCCGTAACCGGCACTTGCAGTATAGTCGATATCCAGAACAGTATAACCATTATCGGCCAGCATATTGTTGAACATGTATTCGCGGAAGTAGTAACTCCATGAATAAGTAACATTTTGCAGGTATCCGGCACCGTGCACAAAGACGACCGCAGGCTTTGCAGGATCCTGCTTTTTAGGCTGATACAACCGGGCATAAACATCAGTACCGTAACGGTTTTTAAAGCTGATGATCTCCGGATCGCGCCAGGGGTACGATAGGTATTCGGCCGAAACTGAATTGGTTACTTTTACCGCTTTTGCACCGGGTTTATTAGCCTGGATATATAACTCCCAGGGCCTGTTTGAATAAGAATAGCGGATAGCCAGCCATTTTTCATCGGGCGAAAGTGAAACTTCGTTGCCGCCCTTCATGCCGGTAATTTTAACCGGGGCACCACCGCTAACCGGGATCCTGTAAAAATGGGTAATACCCGGATGGTCAATGTTGGCGGTAAAATAAAACGTCTTTTTATCCTGGCTTAATTGCAAGGTTTGCACCTCCCACTTGCCGCTGGTAAGTTGTTTTTTAGTTCCGCTGGTTACATCAACCACATAAATATGCGAGTAGCCGCTGGTCTCGCTCTGGTAATAAAAATGAGTATCGTCGATAAAGCCTGCGTTTCCGGGATCATCAATGCCGGGGCCGCCAATCCATGCTTCGTCGCGCTGGCGGTCGAGCAGGCTTAATTTACCGGTTACCGGGTCTAAATGCATGATCCAGCAATCCTTATTATCCTGTGCCGAGATAATGACCACCGCGTTGCTGCCGCTTTGGTTCCATAAAACGCCGTCGATGTTTACCTGCCTGTCGGCGTTTTCCTTTTGACTGGCTTTTAATTCTTCAGGATAATCTTTTAAATAGTCGGGCAGGTCTTTAATGCCGGGGATCTCTGAGGTAATGACCGGGTAAACAGCCTCACGGCGCTTATCGTAAATGAAAGTTTCAGATGTTGACGACGGACGGCCAACTTTTGAACGGTTAGGAATATCCTCGGTAAAGCCCGATGCGGTAACATAGTTGGGCACAACAGCATTTTGCACACCATCGGCACGTTTGGTAAGGCGATAGGTGATAAACCTGCCATCCGGACTGATCTGTACAGCGCTCAGTCTTTTATCACCAAAGGCTATCTCTTTCAGTTTGTCGGGCTTAAGCAATGCTGTTTCTGTCGAATCCTTTTTATTGTCCTTCGCTTCTTTTTTGATGATCTCAAACAACTCAAGCTGTTGTTTTTTGAGCCATTGCTCCTGCCCGTTGGGTTTATCCTTACTTTTTTTATCGCTTGCTGCCCGCACAAAATTGGTTAGCTGTACCAGGCTGCCGCTATTCAGATTAATGGAGAAAAGGTTATTATCTTCTTTATAAATGATCTTTGTTTCATCGCCGCTGAAAACCGGGCTGTCTTCCTGCGCTACAGTGTTAGTTAACCGGCTGGTTTTGTTAGCTTTTACATCGTATAAAAATAAATCGCCGTTTTTACTGAATACCTTTTGGCTATGTTTTTTGTTCCACCCGCCGTTATCGGCTGCCAGATCGCGCTGTTCGGCGATACTAACTTTTTGTACCCTGTTATCGCCGGGGCTAACTGAATATAACCGGGTATCGCCCGAAGCATCATCATCCCATTTAAACCAGATCTTTTTACTATCGTTAGCCCAGCGGATATTGGAGGGCGAAACCCCGATCCATTTAGGGTCGCGCATAATTTTTTCGATGGTAAGGGTATCCAGCTTTTGGGCAAAGGCGCCCGTTGCCGGGATCAGGAACAATAAGCCTAACAGTTTTTTCATATCTCAATAAAAGCATGCAATTTAACAGTTTGGCTAATGATTGTTATTTTTAAGCATTTTATTGTTACAAAATGGAACTACAGGGCAACGGATTTTTATTGAGGGCATGGCAACCGGGCGATGAAGCATCACTTCAAAAGCATGCGGATAACCCAAAAGTATCAGCTTTTTTGCGCGACAGGTTCCCGTATCCCTATACCATGGAGGATGCCCTGTTTTGGGTAAACCTGGCCCAAAATCAGCAACCTTTAACCAACTTTGCCATAGTAGTTAATGGGGAAGCCTGCGGCGGCATAGGTGTTGAACTTTTTACTGATGAAAGCCGCATAGCCGCCGAAATAGGCTATTGGCTTGGCGAAGAACATTGGGGAAAAGGCGTAGCAACTGCAGCAGTAAAACTGGTAACCACTTATGCCTTTGAACATTTTTCCTTATTACGCTTAGAAGCCGGTGTTTATAATAAAAACACGGCATCCATACGGGTGCTTGAAAAAGCAGGCTATGTGAAAGAGGCTGTGCTACAAAGATCAGTTATTAAAAATGGCGAGGTGATGGATAAGCATATGTATGTTAGGTTTAAGGATGATGCGGGTGAAATGGCAGCTTTGTCATCCTGAGTAAGGAACATCTGCTATGCCAAATCAAAATTCTTTCTCGCAAAGACGCGAAGACGCAAAGGGGCTTTCTTAGCGGCTTAGCGCCTTTGCGAGATTATATTAAGACCAGGAAGTTTGACTATCTTTAATTTAATCAAAAGCAAATGACAACTAATGCACAAAAAATGGGTATGGATGAGTTAGAGGCAAAAGTGCTTGAGGGCATGAAAAGGGCGAACCGTAAACTGGTTGAAACAGCCGCAGCCAATGATGAAAGCCTCATCATAGGAGATAAAGACGGCAGCTTCAAAGCTGTACCCGCAAAAGAGCTTTTAAAAACCCTTTCCGCCAAATAATTATCACTTATAATTCCTTCCTCATTACATAATCGTTCATCCAGTATTTACCAATGGCTATATCCTCTTCATAAGCTATTGTAAACCCCATTTTTTCATAAAACGACTTGGCGTTGTTATGCCTGTTCACGTTAAGTTCCAGCGTTTGTTTACCGGCATCTTTAGTTTTTTGGGCCACCTCGTTAATCAGTACTTTTCCGTAGCCTTTGCCCTGGGTTTCGGGCAGGCAGTATAGCTTGTGCAGCTTATAAACCTCCGGATTTTCCTCGCGCGGAGAGTAGGCTGCAAATGCCACCGGATTGCTTTCTTCCTCCAGTAATAAATAAGTTTGCTGATTTTCCCTAATCTGTTCGCTGATCTTGTCTGCTGAATAGATCCCGCCCAGCATAAAAGCTATTTGTTCGTGTTCGAGGATGGGGCCATAGGTTACCCACCATGTTTTATCGGCAATATCCCGGATGGTTTCCACATCATTTACAGTGGCTGTACGTATTGTATACATCTTCAAATTTAGTTTCGTGTTAATTGTTTTGACAAAGTCGTAGTCTTAAGTTCTAAGTCAAAAAATGGACTTCTGACTTCGAACTTAAGACTAAGGGCTATCGACTTTATACTAACTTCTTTCCTCCCAGATCATACACAGGTGTAAAATAGTTTCGACTGCTTTCTGCATATCCTGTACTGATACCCACTCGTGCCGGCTATGAAAAGCATGTTCGCCCGCAAAGATATTTGGACAAGGCAAGCCCATAAACGACAGCCTTGAACCATCAGTACCGCCGCGGATACTGCACAACTTAGCAGTTAAACCTGTGCGGTTAATAGCCTCCATGGCATAATCAACAATTTGCGGATGCTGGTCGAGCACACCCTTCATATTGCGGTATTGCTGGCTCACGGCAATATCAAACGTTGAACCGGGAAATTTCGTTAATACCCCAGCAGCAGTTTGGCGGATAACCTCAACATGACCTGCAAGTTTGGCTTCATCAAAATCCCGGATAATAAAATCGATAGAAGCGGTTTCCACATGGCCTTCTATACCTACCGGGTGTACAAATCCCTCCATACCTTCGGTATACTCCGGCGAAAGTTCATCAGGCAGGGCGGCAATAATTTGCCCTGCAATTTTAATGGCGCTTTCCATTTTGCCCTTTGCAAACCCCGGATGGGAGCTTACTCCATTAATGGTAAGCCTGGCCCCATCTGCCGAAAAGGTTTCATTCTCCATATTACCCGCGCTTTCGCCATCCATCGTGTAAGCAGCAAAAGCGCCCAGCTTGGCAATATCCACATGGTCGACACCGTGGCCGACTTCCTCGTCGGGCGTAAACAGGATCCGGATATCGCCATGTTTTATTTCGGGATGGTTGATAAGCTGGTAGCAGGCATCCATAATTTCGGCTACGCCGGCTTTATTGTCTGCGCCGAGCAGGGTTGTGCCGCTGGCTGTTATTACATCGTTGCCAAGCTGGTTTTTCAGGTCGTCATGCTCGGCCATGCGGATCACCTGGGTGTGATCATCGGGCAATATTAAATCCTGTCCCTGGTAATTTTTATGTACTAAAGGTTTTACATTCTTTCCGCTGCAATCGGGAGCGGTATCCATATGCGAGCAGAAGCAAATTACAGGTATCTTTTTATCGGTATTTGACGGAATAGTAGCATAAACATAGCCATACTCATCCAAATGCGCATCGGCTACGCCAATAGCCAGCAGTTCATCAACCAGCAGCCGGCCAAGATCTTTTTGCTTTTCTGTTGACGGAAATGAAACCGAAGAGGGGTCTGATTGCGTATCAATGGTAACATAACGCAAAAAGCGTTCGGCTACTGTGAACTTAATGAATGAGCTGAAATTCATATAAAGCTTCTATATTAGTGAAAATTTAGGCGGCGGTTTACACTGCCTGCAATTGTAAATATTGATTAAAATTATACATTGAAAAAATATTTTCTACTTTTTGTTTTGGCTTGCGCCTCGTTTATGGCCAAAGCCCAAAGTGGTTACAACTATTATGAATGGGGGTTTGGCGGAGGTGTCAATTACGCACGCGGTCATGATGACCTTAAAAAGCAGGTTTGGCACCCGGGCGGCACACTTAACTTAACGTATAACTACAGCCCGTATGTGCCGATAGCCCTCGATTTTCATTTTGGCACAATTGAAGGCGGAGGGCTTACCCCTGATGTAGATCAATTTGGCCGTAAATCAAAAAATAGTTTCTTAGCACTTGCCCTTCGTGCTGATCTGCAAATGGGCGAAATTATTGATTACGATAATAGTAGTGTTTTAAACGTGCTTAAAAACTTTTATATAGGCTCGGGTATCGGTGCTATAAAAAACAAGATGACTTTTGTACAGCGTTCAAACCCGCCGGGATATGAAAACCATGGTGCGGTGGGTGTAACTGAAGGTTTTCAGGGAAAAGATAAAAGCATTAACCTGATGATACCACTAAGGTTTGGTTATGAATTTAAAATTTATGATGATTACGATCAGGTAGGTTATACTATAACCCTTGGCGTTCAGCACAGCTATGCTTTTGGCGAAGGACTTGACGGGTACAATGACAACCCTCAAAAATTTAAAAACAACGCGCCCGACCAGTTTGTTCAATATAGTATAGGGTTTAAATATAATTTTGGCAATACGGTATCCTATACCAAGCTGGTCCGAAACTTCAGATAATGAATATAGAAGAGCTGCGTGATTATTGTTTACAAAAACCGGGGGCCACTGAAGGCTTCCCTTTTGGCGAAGATACCCTTGTTTTTAAAATTGCCGAAAAGATATTTCTATTAACCGGCTTACAAACAGGTGACAGGTTCAATGTTAAATGCGACCCTGAATGGGCTGTTGAACTCCGCGAACGCCACCCTGAAGTGCAGCCGGGCTATCACATGAATAAAAAAATGTGGAACACCGTGCAAATGAACGGCTCCCTCACCCGCAAACAGCTCTGCGAAATGATTGATCACTCCTATAATGAAGTGGTTAAAAGTTTGCCGAAAAAAGTGCAGGCGGAGATAGCTGCATTATAAGCAAAACATAGTATCCTCATGGGCCTATTCAGTTTTTTCGGTAAAAGGGATAACGGACAATTTGTATCGGCAGAGGCGTTCGGGGAAAAATCGGCAATACAGCTTAATATGCTGCCGGAACTTATGGAAAAGCTCCGGGAGTTAAATGTTGACGAAGACAGAGAACTGATGCTTGAGTTTTTCTTTTATACCAATACACATCAAAAAGCCGGAGCATTTGCACAGGAACTATCCAGTTTAAATTACCAGGTAAAATACGGCGTTTCTGAAGGGGATAAAAAGCTCTTCATTATTACCGGATGGACAACCAAAGTAAAAATGAAAGATGCCGTGGTAGCAGCATGGATTAGCCAGATGTGTAACCTTGGATATAAATTCGATTGTGAGTTTGATGGTTGGGGTACCATGCCCGATCAGTAATATTATTGTGTACCTGCACGCCTAATTGGCATTCTTAAACTATATTTGAGCAACGTATTTACACATGAAGATAGTTTTCGCTGCCCTGATTGCCTGTTTCGTTGCCTTATCCGCCAAAGCCCAGCTTACCCCGTTTGAGCTAAGTAAGGATAAAAATTACACTGCTACCTACGCCCAGGTAATTGATTACTATCAAAAGCTTAACAAACTGTATCCGCAGCAAATGAGGCTGATCAACTATGGCACCACCGACGTTGGCAAACCATTAACACTTGTGGTACTTTCAAAAGATAAGGTGTTTGACCCGGCTACTATCAAAAAGCAAAACAAAAGGGTGCTGCTTATCAATAACGGCATTCATCCCGGCGAGCCGGAGGGCATTGATGCAAGCATGATGCTGGTGCGCGATATGCTGAAAAACAAAACACTTCCTAAAGATGTAGTGATCTGCCTGATTGCCCTGTATAATATCGACGGCAACCTTAACCGCGGGCAGAGCCGTGTAAGCCAGAACGGCCCATCGGCATATGGTTTCAGGGGTAACTATCGCAACCTTGATCTTAACCGCGATTTTATTAAAGCCGATAGCCGAAACGCTCTGGCTTTTACGCAGATCCTCACTGCCTGGAAGCCCGAGATCTTTTTAGATAACCATACCAGTGATGGCGCCGATTACCAGTACGTAATGACGCTTATTGAAACGCAAAAAGAAAAGCAAAACCCCATCCTGGCCGGGTATACTACCAAAACGCTTACCCCGTACCTGTACGATAAAATGAAAAAGAGCGGGTACGAGATGATCCCTTATGGTGCAGGTGAAGAAGGTTTGCCTGATTCGGGCATAGTAAGCTTTTTGGAAACCCCGCGCTTTGCTACCGGTTTTACCGCTCAGCATAACATCATCAGCTATATTACAGAAACACACATGCTCAAACCTTTTGATAAGCGCGTGTATGCCACTTATGATTTTATGCAGCACCTGATTGAAATTAACCAGCGCGATGCCAAACTGATAGGCGAACTGAAACGCAGGGCCGATGAGGAAATAACGCAGCAAAAAACCTTTGCTTTAAGCTGGGCGGTTGATAACATCAAGGTTGATACCATCACCTTTAAAGGTTATGAAGCCGGCTATAAAACCAGCGGGGTAAGCGGGTTGCCAAGGCTGTATTATGACCGTAACAAGCCCTATACCAAAACCATAAAATATTTTAACACCTATAAAATTACGGCCACCGCCGATAAGCCGGTTGCCTATGTAATTCCGCAGGCCTGGGGCAAAGTGATTGATTTGTTTAAGCTGAATGGTGTGCAAATGAAGCAGCTGGCACATGACACTACGCTTAACCTGCAAATGTATTACATCGCCGATCTGAAAACCCCGGCACGGCCTTTTGAAGGGCATTATCTGCATACCGGCGTAAAGCTGAACCCGGTTGATATGCCGGTTAAATTTTACAGCGGCGATTACGTGGTATATACTAATCAGCCAATAAACCGTTATATCGTGGAAACGCTGGAACCGCAGGGTGTTGATTCATTTTTTGCGTGGAACTTTTTTGATTCGGTGCTGGGCGAAAAGGAATATTTTTCGGATTATGTTTTTGAGGATATCGCTGCCGATCTGCTTAAAAAAGATCCGTCAATTAAACAAAAACTGGACGACGCTAAAGCGAAAGACCCGCAGCTGGCCAAAAATGCCGAAGCGCAACTGATGTTTGTTTACCGCAATTCGCCATATTTTGAAAAAACTTTTATGCGCTATCCTGTTGGCAGGCTTTTAACTAATACCAAACTCGACCTTAAATAAATGGAAATTATTCACACGGCCCCTGTGGCCAGCATCATTTTTGCAATAACCATCTTAACATCAATTTTAGCTTTTTCAAACAATAACCTTTATGGCCGCATGATGCTGCACCCTTATACCGTTTCGCGCGGAAAGGATATTCACACCATCATCACCAGCGGGCTTATTCACCGCGATTGGATGCACTTGTTTTTCAATATGCTGTCGTATTACTTTTTCGCTTTTGGGCTTGAACCGGTTATTGGGCATGCTCAGTTCGGCATATTGTATGTATTAAGCCTCATTCTTAGCGATATGCCTACTGTGGTCAAGCATAAAAACGATTACAATTACTATAGCCTTGGTGCATCGGGTGCGGTAAGCGCAGTAATTTTCAGTACAATTTTGTATGACCCGTGGAATAAGATATTCATTTTGCCTTTCCCTTTTGGGATATGGTTTTGGGCATTCGGTATTTTATACCTGGTGTACTGCCATTTTGCGTCAAAATACTCGCGCGATCAAATTAATCATGATGCGCACTTTTTCGGTGCGATAAGCGGGCTTATGATTACTATTGTGTTTCACCACGAGGTGCTGATGTATTTTATCAATAAAATTATTTCTGAAGCCCCAGCTCATCTAAATTTTTAAACTCACCATCAGCATTAAATAAAAAGCTCATGGGTTTTTCGGGGTTCTTGATGATCTCTAACAGCAGGAACCCCCAATTTTTCCAGAAGTTTTCCAGTACCTGTCCGTAGGTTTTGTTCATCCAATCATCAAACAGGGGTTTGCTGCTCGTGCCACGAAGGGGCAAGGCTTCCAATGATATAGTTTCGCCTATATTGAAAATATCATATTCGGGCAGGCGGTTAAACAAATAGGCCGAATAAAAGAACCTGGCGTTCAGTTCTTCAAACTGGATAGGGTGTAGGGTGTGACCTGCAATTTTATCCAGGGCATCTTTATGGTAACGGGCATTGGCGCCATTATCCTGCAGGCAAATGATCAAGCCAAAATCTTTGATGCGCAATGAAAACGTAAGCGTATTGATCTCATCTCGGTAGCCAAAAACGTTCTCTGCATTCTCAACCTTAAATAAAACGAGGCTGTATGGCTTAAAGCCATCAAATTCAACAGGCAGGTTAAGGCTTTGCAGCATCATGTGCAGGTTGTTGAATTTATGGATGATGGATTGAGAGATATTAAATTCCTCGCCCTGCGAATGCTGCAGTTTAATACCGGCCTGGATCTCGTTAAAAATTATTCCGTAAAGTAATTTGCCCGCCCACAGGAACAGTTTGTCTTCATTCAAAGCTTTTACGCCCTCGTAGCCAATATCAAATGCCGCGGCAATTTCGTTTTCAAGCGGTTCAAGGTATAACTCGTTAACTTCAGCGGTGCAAGGCAGCTTCAGGTCTTTATAAGTTGCCATACTTTCGTCAAGCAGTTTAAAAGGCTTGTCTTCCAGTTCGTAACGGCTCATGAGCCATTGCGGAAATACCTGGACCTGCTCCCCGGGCGAATTAAGGGTTTGCCCCGTAAGGAAACATTTATTGTTGCTGAAATTGAAATTGGTGAACGGTGAATAAATTTGTGCCGGCATGGCCGCAAAGATAAGCACGATTTTCATACTAAAATTTTAGCTTTGGTTTTTAACATGGAACTGACATATCAACCCTACGAGCTTCAGCTGAAGCATGCTTTTACAATAGCCAAATTTTCGCGTACCTCTACCCCGGTTATGCTGGTGCAGATCAGTCACGAAGGTAAAACCGGTTACGGCGAGGCCTCAATGGTGCCTTATATGGGCGAAAGCCATCAAAGTGCTACCGAATTTTTGAGTAAGGTTGATATCGGCCGGTTCAGCTATCCTTTTGATTTTGGAGCGGTCATCAATTACCTCGATAGCATTGCTGCAGGTAACCCCGCCATCAAAGCTGCTATCGATATCGCCCTGCATGACCTTGACGGTAAGTTGAAACAACAACCTTGTTGGCAGCTTTTGGGCAGTAAGCCGGTGCTGATGCCTGTTACCAGTTTTACTATCGGCATTGATACGCCCGAAATGATCATCAAAAAGGTAAAAGAGGCCGAAGGTTTTAAAGTGATCAAAGTAAAGCTGGGCCGCGATACGGATAAAGAACTGATTACTACTATCCGCTCTGTTACCGATGTGCCGCTTTACGTAGATGCCAACCAGGGCTGGACAGACCTGCAGCAAAGTCTTGATATGACCTATTGGCTGCACGAGCAAGGCGTGCAATTGATAGAACAGCCCATGCTCAAAACCGATCCCGACAGTAATGCCTGGCTCACCGAACGCAGTCCTATCCCCATCATCGGCGATGAAGCTGTTCAGCGTTTTGAAGATGTAGAGAAAGCCAATGGCGTTTATACCGGGATCAACATTAAGCTCATGAAATCGGCAGGTATGTATGAAGCCAAACAGATGATTGATAAAGCCCGCGAGCTTGACCTGAAGATCATGATAGGCTGTATGACCGAAACCAGCTGTGCCGCCCTTGCAGGTTTGGCCCTTGCCCCGCAAGCTGATTGGGTTGACCTCGATGGCCCTTTTTTAGTAAGCAATAACCCGTATCTGATGCCTGAATTTAGTGAGGGTAAATATATATTGAATGACGATGCCGGGTTGGGGTTGAGGTTTTAAAGAGCTTTTAGCTTTGGCATTCTGCTTTTAGCTTCTATATAAATCAAACATTCTTCAAACCATCTTTCCTCCTCATCCGTTATCCTGATACATCTAATAAATAAAAACATCATGGATAAATTAGAAATTAAAGGCGGATGGAACGAGCTGAAAGGGAAAATAAAACAAGCTTACGGCGACCTTACCGACGATGACCTTGCCTGGCAGGAAGGTAAAGACGATGAAACACTTGGCAAGCTTCAGAAAAAAACGGGCAAAACCCGCGATGAGCTGGTGAAGTGGATCAATAGTTTATAAAGATTGAAAAGCTCCGGAAACGGGGCTTTTCGCTGGGAGATGATAAGGGAAGAAAAGCGCTGAATGTGGAAATAGCTCACTTTGTCAACGGGAATTAACTTGTTAATTATAGTTAAATTAGCCATATAAGCTTTTAACAGTGCGTTTTTAATAGGATATTGTAGTAATTAACTATGAGCCTCTTATGAAAAGGGTATTGCTGTCGGTGCTTTTATCGGTTTTTTTGGGGATGGCTTTTGCTCAAAATACAGTATTAACAGATGGTATTATTTGCGAAAACGGGTCAAACAAACGTTTGGCAAATATTAAAATTGTTAACAAACGTACGCAAAGCCGTACAATAACTAACGATATTGGCGAGTTCAAAATAACGGCCAATCCGGGAGATACACTGGAGCTTTCAAATGATCTTTATGAAACAACGGAAGTTATAGCTGATGATTCACACACAACAATAGCATTCTTGAATAAAATAATAGGTCTAAAAGAAGTTGTGATAAAAGAAAACTCGTTGAAAAAAGACCTCGCCGAAACCCAGCATATTTATAGAAGCAAAGGGGTATTTTATACCGGGACGCCTCATTATTATTATCTCTTCCTTAAGCCAATGACCTTTATTTACGAGAACTTTAAAAGCGAGGTGATCAATGCAAGGAGATTTAAAAAAGCGGCGGTACGTGATCTTGAAGGGCAGGAGATAAACATGCGGTTTAATGAGCGGATTGTTCAAAATAATACTCCGCTCAATGACACACAAGCCGGAATTTTTGTGATCAAATATTGGCCTTCAATACAACAGGTACGAAGCTGGAGCGATTATGATATTGTTCAGTACATAAAACATTCGTACGAAGATTTTAAGAAAGAAGGAAAATAGGTGAAAGCTTAAACCGTTCTCTACATCCTCTTCCATTCTTCTTTTTCTTGAGTCCTGACTTTTGACTTCCTGCCGCTTCTTTTAAAACCATCCTCCCGTCCCATTCGTTACCCTGATACATCTAAATAAAAAACATCATGGATAAATTAGAAATTAAAGGCGGATGGAACGAGCTGAAAGGGAAAATCAAACAAGCTTACGGCGACCTTACCGACGACGACCTTGCCTGGCAGGAAGGCAAAGACGATGAAACACTTGGCAAGCTTCAGAAAAAAACGGGCAAAACCCGCGATGAGCTGGTGAAGTGGATCAATAGTTTATAAAGATTGAAAAGCTCCGGGAACGGGGCTTTTTTATTGGAAGAAATAGAAAAGCCCCCAATCTAAACCACTCATGCTATCTTGATCCTTGCCTCTATCCGCAATACATAGCCGGTTGTATCTAAAAAGTTCTCCATTCTCCTTGTTTGACTTTCTCTAAAACGTGGGCGTTCACTGTTTGCGATGTAGGCTTTTTTTATGGGATACTCCTCTGCATCGTCCGTCTTTTCAAACAGTTCAATTGCTGTTAATAACTGTTTTTCGGCGTCTTTAACCCATTCACTTCCATCTTGGTCACGCTCTTTCAATTCGATAAATGCAATAGTGTCGCCGTAGGTCAGGAAGCCATCACATCGTTTTGATTCTTTTCCATCAGGCCTTGGAGGGAATGGGATGCAATGATCAACAGCGGTGAATATAACTTCAGATAGATAGTCATTTTCAACAACTGCAATCCATTTAGCACCATTTTTTTCGTCGATATAGGCAGGGTTTGTAGCAGGAGATGGGTCATCACAGATCCCAAAAATCTTTAATTTAGAAGAGGTTTGGCATTGAGCCGGGAAGAAATCTACATTCATATGCCTTGTTGCAATTCAAGTAAACGGGCATACAATTCATTACTTTCACCCAATTCTTCATTCAACTTATTTTCGTCAGAAGGCATCCCCTTATAGCTTTCTAATTCTGTTATGGTGCCGTTCAACTCATCAAGCTCGTAAATAGCAAGATCGCCTTCTTTAATTGTTGATGATAAGGGAACAATCAATTCCAGTTCCTTCAATTGTTGTTGGTGCTTTATGTTCTTCTTTAAAAAATCCGCTTTTACCGCCAAAGTAAGATAATTGATCAAATAAGGACTGTGAGTAGTCATAACCAGGCCATTGTGATCGTGGAGATTATTATAATGAAGTAAACTATAAAGAATTTGTTGTTGCGATGTTGGAAAAAGATTTTGTTCGGGTTCTTCGACGATATTTAAAAAAGATGAATAGCGAAATCGAGAAGAAAGGCGCTCCAAATAAATGTCTTTTACGGGGCCGGATAAATTAGGATTTGACATGATTCGATCAATCTCTTGCCTGATTTTTTGCTCTTCCTTTAAACTCACTTCATTATTCTCTTCAATATTATTAGGGTTAATAATTATTTCGGTTAGGTATTTGGTGACGATAAAAAGAGGGACCAGTGACTGAAAGCCACTGGAAGCCCTGGAAAGGCGAAGCTTATAATCTGTGCCGACAATTGATGGCGATTGATTGAGCCGCTGATATTCAAATCGTACGTTATTAATCGGTAACTCCACCATATCCCTTAAATTTTCAGCGGCTTTTATAAATTCGTCCGAAAATGTATAAATAGTTCCCGGAAGCCCTTTTAAATTCCTGATGTTTCGTACAGCGCTAATAAAATTGCGTTCAGCGGGTACATACATGATCTTTGGTAGAAAGTATTGACTGTTGTCTGTCCAGTTTATGAAGCTCTTGCCTTCACGATAAACATAATGCATAGCATTGCCGCTATATTCTATGTGTGTATTTTCCTTGAAATAATCTTCAATATTCTGATATTTGCAGCGATTGATTAGATAGCCATCACGTACTGCATCCCTCTCCTTTAATTCACCCCTTACAAGCGCTTTTTCGATCCAACTAAATGTCGCAATCAATTTAGCTACTGTACTTTTTCCTGAACCCTGATTACCAATAAAGACTGTGACTTTGCGTATATCCATCCAGCCATCAGTGGATTTATAACCAGATTTTACAGGTCCGAAATTTCTTATAAGTATCTTACTCATGCTTTACGTTGAAACCCGAAATTACGAAATTTAGTTTTACAACAACCCTCCCTATCTATTATTACCCAACTACATTGTTGAGGATTGTTAACTTTGCCTGATGAAAGTTACCAAACCAACCATACTTGTTGTAAATGACGATGGTATTACCGCGCCGGGTATCAAAGCCCTGATGGATGCCATGGCCGAAATTGGCCGCGTTGTAGTAGTTGCTCCGGATAGCCCGCAATCGGGTATGGGGCATGCCATTACGATTGGCAAACCTTTACGGCTTGACCAGGTTGACATTTATGAAGGGATTGAAATGTATCGCTGTTCGGGTACACCGGTTGATTGTGTAAAGCTGGCTGTTAACAAGATTTTTAAAGGCCAAAAGCCTGATCTTTGCGTTTCGGGGATCAATCATGGTTTAAATAATTCCATCAATGTGTTGTATTCAGGTACCATGTCGGCAGCTGTTGAAGGCGCTATCGAGGGGATCCCATCGATAGGATTTTCGTTGGATGATTATACCTTACAGGCCGATTTTGAGCCCTGTATTAAGTTTGTAAAAGAATTGGCTTTGCAGGTTTTGGCCAACGGTTTACCGCAGGCCAGCTTATTGAACGTAAACTTCCCCAACACCAAACATATTAAAGGCATTAAAATTTGCAGGCAGGCAGCAGCCAAATGGGCCGAAGAATTTGATGAGCGTGTTGATCCGCATAAAAGGCCTTATTACTGGCTCACTGGTGTTTTTCAATTGAACGATGGCGGTGAGGACACCGATGTTTGGGCTTTGGAACAGGGTTATGCTTCGGTTGTGCCGGTGCAGTTTGATATGACTGCACACCACGTTATCCCTTATTTAAACAACTGGAAGTTCAACGTATAAGCATGCTTAGTAAAAACAATATATCCACGGGTTTATTACTGGGCGCTATACTGCCGGGAATAACGCTTTTTGTTTTTTGGTTCCTGTTTAAAAATCAGGTGGTATTTATGCACAAGCCAGGCATCCCATACTTTACAGCGTTTGCCATTAACCTGTTCATCATCCGTTATTTTTACGGCAAAGGGGCCGATAAAACCGGGAATGGCATTGCTATGATATCTTTTTTGTTTATGCTGGCTATATTCATTTTTAAACTGCAATCCTGATAATGAAATATTACCTGGTAGCCGGCGAGGCCTCCGGCGATTTGCACGGGGCTAATTTAATGAAAGCCCTCAAAGCGCTTGACCCACAGGCCGCTTTTCGTTTTTTTGGCGGCGACCTGATGCAGGCCGAAGGTGGTACACTGGTAAAGCACTACGCCGATATGGCCTTTATGGGTTTTGTGGAAGTGATTGCCAACTTGCAAACTATCCTCAAAAATATGAAGTCGTGCAAGCAGGATATTTCGGCCTATCAACCCGATGTGCTGATATTGATAGATTTTCCCGGCTTTAACCTCAAAATAGCTGAGTACGCCAAAGCACAGGGCCTTTTGGTTTGCTATTATATTTCGCCCAAGGTTTGGGCCTGGAACCAGAAGCGGGTGCTCAAGATCAAACGCATTGTTGACCACCTTTTTTGCATCCTCCCTTTCGAAGTGGCGTTCTATAAAGAATGGGGGATGAAGGTTGATTACGTAGGTAACCCATTGCTTGATGCCGTTTCGGCGTTTAATCCAGATCCTGATTTCCTGCAAAAAAATAATCTTACCGAAAAGAAAATTATAGCGCTGTTACCCGGCAGCCGAAAACAGGAGATCAGCAGATTATTGCCGGATATGATCGAGGCATCGATTAATTTCTCCGAATATCAGTTTGTAATTGCCGGGGCCCCCGCCTTTCAGGCTAATTACTACGCACCTTATTTAAACGGGGCGGAGATCCCCATTGTATTTAACGCTACTTATGACCTGTTAAATCAAGCGCATGCGGCTATTGTGGCTTCCGGCACTGCAACGCTTGAAACGGCACTGTTTAATGTACCGCAGGTAGTGGTTTACAAAGGAGGAAAATTAACTATCGCTATTGCCCGTGTGCTGGTAAAACTCAAATTTATCTCGCTGGTAAACCTGATCATGGATAAAGCTGTGGTAAAAGAACTGATCCAGGAAGAATGTACGGCTAACAAGATAAGCGAAGAGTTAAATCTGATTGTCAATAATGCAGCCTATCGCCAAACCATGCTTGATAACTATGATGAGCTTGATGTACGCATGGGACAACCCGGAGCATCGGCTAAAACGGCCGGGTTAATTGTTAAATTTACTCAGGAAGCAAAAAAGCAAAGTAAAATAGGAACTCTTTAAAGAAACGTCACGAGTAACCATCAGGGAAACCCTGAAAAAAAATGTGATGACGTGTAAAATATATTTTAGGGGTGGTGTGCAGGCCGCGTTAGGGATTGTAGAGGAAAGCCCACAGCGCGGGTAAGCTTTGTGGGTAGGCAAAGCGAGGACTTGGAACGGAAAGCCCGGCCCGTTAGCTAACGGGAACGCCCATGTTATAAAATTGATCGAAAAATACACTTAATAATCAATAGCTTACGATCACGCCATTGCGAGGCACGAAGCAATCCCCTATAAGCAGAGCCGCTCTGTATAGTTCGCGATTGCTTCGTGCCTCGCAATGACGCTGGAGCATGATGCTATTTCGCCAATCCTCTTTTGAACAACTTCTCAGGATTCTATTTCTTTATCATCATTCTCTTCCGGCTTCAGCTCGGATTGAATAATATCCTTTTCCAGCTTTTTTTCATCTTTCTGGTTACGCCTGATGATCCATATCAATAATATAATAACCGCAATAACTACAATTATTACTATAGGATAATTAACCTGGTCCATATTGTATTTATATAAAGTTTATTAATTAATCTAATTGGTTACTCCCGGGCAATCAGCTTTTGGCTTTATGCATCAGGCCTTTAGCTTTACTCGTGTAAAATTAATATCGCCTTTACCGATTTATTCATCACCTGGTTAACAGTACTACGTGTAAACAAACGGTATACTATATTGTGATGATGCTTAACCAGGCAAAGCATATCCGTTTCGTGCGACTGAATAAAGTTCATGATCCCGTTTAATGCGCTGCTATCCTGGATATAATTAAATTCCAGATCGGTATGCCTGATCAGGTCGCGCAGCCGGGCCTCCCAAACCTGCACCTGTTCGGTATCAGTTTTTTCGGCCACATACAGCACCTGCATTTTAGCCGAGCCAAATGCTTTGATCATTTCATTTAAAGCGTTAACGTCAACGGCAGAAAGGCGGGTTTCAAAATCGGTAGCCAGGGTTATCATTGGCACGTTTTCAAACTTGCTTTCCAGGGGTATGATAAGCGTAGGTACCTTTATTTTGGTTACTACCATACTGGCGTTACTGCCCACTATGCCGCTGATGCCGGTAGCGCCCATAATGCCCATCACCAGTAACTCAACCTCATGTTTATCAACATACCGGGTTATTACTGTTTTTAAAAAGCCTACATCACAAAGGGTAGTTACCTTAACGTTTTTATACTTGTCATCTTTGGTATAAACACTTACCCATTCTTTTAAGGCCTCACGTTTATTATTATAGTAATCTTCAATAAAGATGGCGTTATAAGTGCTGTTGTTGATCCCTTCGGTGGGGTGTATGGCATGTATAGCGCAAACTTCGCGGCCTAATATGTTTGCCAGTTCCATAGCATAAGCCATTGCGTTCGCGGCGCATTTTGAAAAATCGGTGGCTACCAGTATCTGCTTCATTTTAACGTATTATATAAACAAATGAAAAAGCATGAATAATAAAAATGCTAAAGTTATCGCAACCGGCAAAGTAAGCACCCAGGCTAAAGCGATGTTTTTAAGCGTGCCGTTATTTAAATTTCCTTTTCCGCCCGATGCAACCATGGCCCCGGCTATCCCGCTCGATAGTACATGCGTTGTACTCACCGGCAATCCGAATCCTGTACTTAAGCCAATGGTTGATGCCGCCACTATCTCGGATGTTGCACCCTGGGCATAATTCAAATGCTCGTTGCCTATCTTTTCGCCAATAGTAACTACAATCCTTTTCCAGCCTACCATAGTCCCAACACCAAGGGAAAGCGATATAATGGCGATAACCCATACCGGCGCAAAATCCGTTACAAGCTCAAGTTCGTTGGCTGCCGAGGTAAGCGCCTCTTTATCTTTAGATTCCAGGTTTACCCGCGGATCTTTAATCACAGCCCTTATATCTTTTATAACCCCTTCAACCTGTTTACGGTAACGGTAAGTTTTTGCTACCTCTTTTTCATTTTTTTCGGCCAGTGATGCTTTGGTTTGATCAATAGCGGCAGTCAGTTCAGTTAAAACAGGTTTCTTTTCGCTATTGTTTGCAAACTGCTGATTAATAACCTGCTCCGTTTGGTTCAGGGCCGATAAAACTTTGGCATCGGGCACAGCGTGGTTTACCGCAAAGCGGGCTGGTAAAAAAGCGATCAGTATGAGCATGAACAAGCCCACGCCTTTTTGCCCGTCATTACTGCCATGGAAAAAGCTTACCAGCGTACAGGTGGTTACCAGCAAAAGACGAATGTGTATTGGCGGCCTGTCGTTTTCACCACTGGGAATATGAAACAACGCGTGTGATTTGGTTACATGTTTCAGGAACAGCATCAGCAGGGCAGCCGCACCGAAACCTATTATTGGCGAAAGTATGAGCGATGAGCCTATTTCGCCGGCTTTGCTCCAGTTTACGCCCGGACCGTTGTAATAAAAGGTAAAGGCAAGTCCGCCGCCAATCATGGCACCTATCATGGTATGCGAACTTGAGCAGGGGATGCCAAGGTACCAGGTGCCCAGGTTCCATACAATAGAGGCCAGCAATACGGCAAGCACCAGGCAGGCCCCAACACTCACAGGCAAAGTCATCAGTGTATCTAATGGTACCAGTTT